>DASZYH010000284.1:0-7444 GCA_035545515.1 Opitutaceae bacterium | reverse complement strand
GACGTGGAGGTCGTCGCCGGGTTTGACGGCGTGGTCCAGCGCGCCGACGAGCACGATCGGTCCGTAGACGACGGCGGCGGTATCCGTCGTGCCGGGCAACAATTCGAGCTGCAATGCCATCGGCATCTCCACCTCGACGACGTCGCCGTCGTTCCACACCCGGTCCAGCGCAATGAAGGACCCGGGCCGGTCCGACCTCGTGGCGACCTCGCCATTGACGCGCACCGATGCGGTCGATGCCCATGCCGGATGGCGGATGCGAAGATCGAGTTTCCGTCCCGCCGCGCCGGCAATCTCCAGGCGGGTGCGGCCGGATTCGGGAAACGACGTCGTCTGTCGGACGGTGATGGCTTTTTCCTTCCAGTGCAGGACGGACGCAATGAACAGGTTCACATAGAGGGCGTCGGCGTCCGGGCCGCCGGACGCACCCTGAAAGTAGATCGAATCGCCATACTTCGCGTGGTTCTCGATGCCCGTACCCGTGCAACACCAGAACGAATCAAAGGGCGTGCAAAACAGCTTGATGTAGCCGGGCCGCGTTGACTGGAAATATGTCATCATTCCCGTGTCGGTGTCCTGTGAGCCGAGAATCGCGTTGTGCAGCGTGCGCTCGTAATAGTCGCTGTACTCGCACGTGGGATGCCGGGCGAACAACAGCCGGGTGAGACGCAGCATGTTGTAGCTGCAGCAGGTCTCCATGGTCTTCGCCGACGGGAGGTGCTTTGCGAAGTCGGTGACGGGAAAGAAGTGTTCGTTGTCGCCGTTTCCGCCCGTCGCAAAGGAACGTTTGGTGGTGACCGTCTGCCAGAAGAACTCGGCGGCCTGCCGATAGGCGGGTTTGCCGGTGATTTCATAGAGCCGCTCGAATCCGACGATCTTCGGAATCTGCGTGTTGGAATGCAGTCCGTTGAGCGTGTCGCGGCCCTCGGCCAGCGGGAGGAGCACGGCCTGGTGGCAGAACCGCTCGGCCAGCGCCAGGTGCGCTTTCTGGCCGGTGAACACGTAGACGTCCGCGAGCACCTCGTTCATGCCGCCGTGCTCGATCTCGAGCATGCGCTGGAATTGCTGATCGGTCATCCCGTGGGTCAGATGCCCGGCCCAGTCCGTCAGCCGGACGAGCACATCGCGCGCCGCTGCGCTCCCACAGTGGAGATACGCGTCCCGCAGCCCGGCCATGATCTTGTGCATCGTGTACCACGGGACGCCGATAACCGGTCGCCCCGCGACCATGTTCTCGAACTGGACGGCGTTGTCGGGAAACGCGCAGACCAGTCCGGTCCCGGCGGCCTGCTGGCACTCCTGCAATTCGCCCACGATGTAGTCGACGCGCCGCTTCATCTGGTCGTGGCCGGTCGACGCATACATGAGAGACGCGGCGCTGAGGTAGTGGCCAAGCGTGTGGCCCTGCGCGCGGATGTCCTCCCAGCGCTTCACCGATTCCCAGCCGCCGTACACCGGCGCCTTTGGCGCCAGGCCCGCATTGACCCGGAAATTGTGCAGCATCCGATCCGGTTCGAGCTGGCGCAGGTAATGTTCGTCGCGCTGCTGGGCCTCGAGAAATGGACCGTCGAGCAGCCGCACGTCCGCGAGCGGAAACGGCGCCAGCGCGGGTCGGGCGAGCGCGGGGTCGCCCGGCATCAGCGGCTGCGGCGTCGCGACGGCGGCGCACAGACGGCGCGCGGAGAATTCTCCCGCGGCCGCGAGCAGCACGCCCGAACCAAGGGTCTTCAACACCTCACGGCGGGTGAATCCAAACAGGCCGGTGGTACACGAGCAAAGTGGTGTTGGGGTGGGGTCGGGTCGGCGCGGGTTGGATTCATTCATAGGAACGGGGAGGACGATACACTGTGCGGTGTCGATTTCAGGTGCGACGAGAGAATTTCATCGCCGGCGTTCGTCGCTGCAGGAGGTTGTCGCGGGTCGTGGCGTCAGGCGGCTCCGGCAAGCCGGAGTACGCTATGTCGCGGCGCGAAGGGCGGCGAGGTCAGGGTCGGTGGCCGCCGTGTTGCGGAATTTCGCATCAAGTTCGATCGCGCGGTCGACGCGGCGGCGCGCTTCGACCAAGTCGCCCCGGACGCACGCGTAGCAGCCGAGATTGAACTGGATCGTCGGCTCGCCCGGATGCATGCGTTCCGCCTTCCTCAAGATCGCTTCGGCGGCTGCGAGCGTGTCCGTCCGCCGGACCGCGTAGGCCCACGTCACCCAGGCTGCCGGTTCTTCGGGCGTGCGCCCCACGAAATCCGCGGCGAGCGCGGCCAGCTCCGGCCATTTTTGCTGCTCCTGCAGGACGGCCATCCGCAGCGCCACCGCCTCGGTCGAATTGCGATCGGCCGACGAAAGCCGGTCGAGTTCCGCAGCGGCTTCGGCCACGAGGCCCAACTCGAGGTATCCTTGGGCATATGACAGATGGCGCCTCGCTGGCATCCCGCTGAGGGGAAGCGGTTTTCGCCGGGCGGTCAATCCGGGCGCGCGGCGAACTGCGCGCCGCGGCACCGGTCTTTAGGGGAATGAAATCAAAGCCTCGGAATCAACGTCCCACGCCCCCAGCGGAATCGTCCCAAAAGCAGCGGGAGGCCAGTAACGTCAGGACGCGGCGAACGGAAATGCCGGGTGAGGTCGGTCTGGGAAACGAAGCGCGCCCCGGTCTCGGCACGCGCGGGAATCAGCCGTTTCCCGGCGAGCCCGATGGTTCGCCACCAACAACTCCGGCACCGGCCGAGCCGGAAGCGAAGTCCGTGGCTCAGCGGCAGCATTCCAGCCGCGAACCGAATGACAAACGGCTGCCGCGCGAACCCCGTGAGCAAATGCCCGATTCCTGGGCACACGAGGAGGAGCGATCGACGGGTACGTCAGGTTATCTGGGCGGCGGATGAAAAAGGCAAAAGCGGAAAATCGTGAAATCGTGAAAGGCGATACGCGAAACGCGGAAGGCGAAAGGCGAAAGGCGAAACGCGGAAGTTGGAGACGGGCGGATCCGACTGGGAGAGCGTAACCACGGATTGGCGTGGCTGCGAGCGAGTGGCCTACGTTCGGCCTTCCGAGTTTCCCACTTTTCCGTTTTCTCGATTTTCCGATCTTCAAGGTTTCTCGCTTTTCATCGCTACGCCGCGGGTGGTTTTCCGTGATGCGCTTCGTGGGCGGCGTAGTTGGCGACGTCGCCGAGCATCGCCTCGATCGTCGCAACAAGTGGCTCCAGCCGTACAAGTCCGGAGAAGACAGCCTTGTCACCAATCCGGTCGGTGAGGACGAACGCCGGTCGTTGCGTGATCTGGTGAGCGAAGAATTCCTTCGTGCTGGCATCGACGCGCGCCCGCACCGCGGGTGACTCGGCGGCTGCCCGAAGTTTGGCCGGATCCAGTTTGCCGGCGTTCGCGGCGACGCCGACCGCCGTGGCCATGTCGCCAACCTTCACGCCTTCGCGCACGGCTGCGTGGGAGAGCGCTTTCCGGATTTCGTCGCCCGCGAACCCGAAGTCCTTTGCCGCCTCGGCGACGAGGTTGACGGCTTCATAGTGGCCCTTCCGTTCCGCTTCGAACCAGCCGGAGTTGAGCATGAAGGGCGAACGCAGGCATGTGCCGCCGCTGCGTCGGTAGAACCACTCGCACTGGTTGCGCGAGACGGGAAAGTCCTCCGGATTCATCAGCGCGATCTTCCACTCGAATTCCACCCGGCCGTCATAACGCTGCTTCAATTCCGTCCAGACGGGTTCGCCCCAGTAGCACCAGGATGAGATGACTTCGAGGTAGTAGGTGACCTTCATGCGTCGAACGCATGCGAGCCGGCCCACGGCGTCAATGGTTCACGTTCCTCCGCGCCAGCACAGTTGGAGACAAAAGAAGGCAGGAAATCGGAAAAGCGGAAAATCGGAGAAGTGGAAAACGCGGAAGGCGAAAACGGGAAGACCGGAAAAACGTGAAACAAGGAAACGCGGAAGGCAGAGCAGGAAAGGCGAAAACGGGAATAGTGGAAGAGCGGGAAAGCGGGAAAACCAGAAACGGGAAAGAGGAAACGAGAAATTCAGATTTCAGCTTTTCCGCCGGTCCGCTCGCTGGCGCTCGCAGCCACACCAATCCGCATGCCCTTACAGGCGGATCGCTCGATCGGGAAGCGAAAATCTAGGATCGAAATTCTCCGGACTCCTGGCTCCTGAATCCTGACTCCGCCCTCTGCTACTTTTTGCCGCCGAAGAGGCCCTTGAGCATCTGACCGGCTTGCTTCGCGGCCTGGGCGGCGGCGGCACCCGACGTTCCGCCCATCTTCGAGAGGGCCTCGGTCGAGGCGGCGACGACGTTCGTCGTGACGCTGCGCATGACGGCGAACGCGAGGCCGGCCGGCGTCACGCCGCCTTCCGCCGTGCCGATGTTCGACAGCACCACGGGTGGCATGGGCATCGTGACCATGTTCGCGCCCACGCCGACGGACACCTTGCCATTCTTCATCGTGAATTTCTTCACCTCGATTTTGAGCGGCTTGCCGTTCTTGGCCTTTGGTGCGTTCCCCGCGTTTTCATTACCGACCGCCTTTTCGATGTTATTCAGGAGGTCATTGATGTTGCTCGAGACGATCTTGGTGTCGTACGAGATCACCGGTTGGTCGATCGTGATCTCATTGATCACGATGTGATCACGGAACACGGAAAACGGCTGCATCTCGATGTGCACGGAGCCGAGGTAAAAGGCGTTGCCGGAGGGCCAGCCCGCCGGATTGCCGATACTGAGACCGGTCAGCGTGCCGGCGCCCGAGAGTGGCGAGACATTGGCGGCCTTCAATTCCACCTTCGATTGCGTGAGCTCGGGGCCGAATTTGTTGACCCCGGCGCGGACGATCGAGCCGAGGAAAAACTGGAGGACGAGATAAACGACCAGCAGCAGCACGACCAGCGTGCCAAGACCGTAAAGCAGCGGTTTCTTCATGGGGGTGGGAGTGGCGGAGGGAAAGCAAGCTGTGCAGGAGTCGCGGATGTGCAAGGTTTTCGCGGCGCGAGGTCGCCCAACCCGTAGGCCGTCCGCTGGCGGACGCGACGTGGGTGGGAGACCAAACGGCGCGAGCAAGCTCGCGGCCTACGCGAACCGGTGGACCACGTACGGGGCGCCATCGGGTAGGCCGTCCGCTGGCGGGCGCCACCTGCGTGGGAGAACCAAACGGCGCGAGCAAGCTCGCTGCCTACGGCATTCCCGATTCAAGGCCAAATGACCAACTACCAATTACCAACTACTAACTACGCATCCCCAACTCCCCAACTCCCCAACTCCCCAATTCCCTCCGCACTTCCTCCCTCCTTTTCACTTGTCAGCCCGGCACGGGCTTGGTCCCTCTTGAACGCCGGGCGGGGGTCCGTCTCAGAGTTGGTTTGGATCCAATCTGGTTCGCACGTTCACTTTCACTCTCATCTTCACGACTTACTCATCCTTCCGATGGCCCAAGCGTATACCGAAGCCAGCATCAAGACCCTCTCGTCGCTCGAGCACATCCGCCTCCGCCCCGGCATGTACATCGGCCGGCTGGGCAACGGCAGCCACGCCGAAGACGGCATCTACGTGCTGCTCAAGGAGACGATCGATAACTCGATCGACGAGTTCACGATGGGCTACGGCAAGAAGATCGAGGTCGAGCTCAAAGACCGCATGGTCCGGGTCCGCGACTACGGCCGCGGCATCCCGCTGGGCAAGCTCATCGACTGCGTGTCCATCATCAACACGGGCGCGAAGTACGACAGCGAGACGTTTCAGAAATCCGTCGGCCTGAACGGCGTGGGCCAGAAGGCCGTGAACGCGCTGGCGCTCGAATATCGCGCGCAGGCCTTCCGCGACGGCCAGGCCAAGCTGGTCGAGTTCGAGAAGGGCAGGTTGAAGAAGGACAACCGCGTGGCGAAGTCCGACGAGCGGAACGGCACGTTGATCGAGTTCGTGCCGGACGAGGCGCTGTTCGGAAAGGATTTCCGGTTCCGCCCCGAGTTCATCGAGGACATGCTCTGGAACTACGCCTTCCTGAACCGGGGCCTTACGCTAACCCTGAATGGCAAGCCGTTCAAATCGGAGAACGGGCTGCGCGACCTGTTGCAGAAGAATCTTTCGGGCGAACCCCTGTATCCGATCGTTCACCTCGAGGGTGACGACATCGAGGTCGCGTTCACCCACGGCGCCCACTACGGCGAGGAGTACTACTCGTTCGTCAACGGCCAGCACACAACGATGGGCGGCACCCATCTCGCCGCGTTCCGCGAGGCGCTCGGCGACACCCTCCGGAATTTCTACAAGAAGGATTACGACGCCGCCGACATCCGGCAGTCAATCGACGCCGCGGTGGCCGTCCGCGTGATGGAACCCGTCTTCGAATCGCAGACGAAGACGAAGCTCGGGTCGACGCACGTGGGACCGAACGGGCCGACCCTGCGCGAATTCGTCGGCAATTTCATCCAGCACGCGCTCGACAATTATCTCCACAAGCACCGTGAGGTCGCCGACGCGCTGAAGGCGAAAATCGAGGAAAGCGAGCGCGAGCGGAAGGAACTGGCGGGCATTCGGAGCCTCGCCCGCGAGCGGGCGAAGAAGGCGTCGCTGCACAACCGCAAGCTGCGCGACTGCCGGCTGCACCTCGGCGACCGCAACGAGCGCGCCGAGGAAAGCACGATCTTCATCGTCGAGGGCGACAGCGCGGCCGGCTCGCTCACCGCGACGCGCGACGTGCAGACGCAGGCCGTGTTCGCGTTGAAGGGAAAGCCGCTCAACACCTACGGACTATCGAAGAAGGTGATCTACGAGAACGAGGAGTTTCACCTGCTCCAGTCCGCGCTGAACGTCGAGGAGGGGCTCGACGGCCTCCGCTACAACAAGATCGTCATTGCGACCGACGCGGACGTCGACGGCATGCACATCCGCCTGCTGCTGATTTCGTTCTTCCTCCAGTTCTTTCCGGACCTCATTCGCAACGGGCACCTGTTCATCCTCGAAACCCCGCTGTTCCGCGTCCGGAACAAGAGGGAGACCATCTACTGTTATTCGGAAGAGGAGAAGCAGGCGGCCATCGTGAAGCTCGGAGCGACGCACGAGATCACCCGGTTCAAAGGTCTCGGCGAGATTTCGGCGGGCGAGTTCAAGGATTTCATCGGCGAGAACATCCGGCTCGAGCCGGTGACGCTGGCCCATCTCCACAACAGCGACGATCTGCTGAGCTTTTTCATGGGCAAGAACACGCCAGAACGTCAGGACTTCATCATCGGCAACCTGAAGGTGGAAAAGGACCTGGTGGAAGCGTGATGTGATTGCGGAATGCGGAGTGCCGATCGGGTGGTGGCTACGGAGATTTTCGATTTTGGATTTTTGATTTTCGAACGGGTGATTGGAGGTTTGGCGCGGTGAGGATTGGTTGCGTCGTGTCGTGGATCGACTTGTGGGCGCGGTGCCCTCACCGCGCGAGGCACGGCGATCGTATCGTCTCGCGCGGT
>DASZYH010000283.1:0-6170 GCA_035545515.1 Opitutaceae bacterium | reverse complement strand
GAATCACCGAGCCGGGCGCGAGCAAGCTCGCGGCCTAAGATGTCTCGAACCGCAGGCCTACGAATTTCGAACAACCAACAACCAACAACCAACAACCAACAACCAACAACCAATAGCCCCCCCCACCATGTCGCTGAAGGGGCTCATTGCTCTACCGGCCGGCTCTCCGGCGCGTTCCGCCTTTCGTCTTTCGCCTTCCGCGTTTCGCGTTTCGCCTTTCATCCTTCAGCACTCGGGCCCTCCGCGGTCGCCACGAACGCGCGCAGCACTTCGGCCACGCTCCAGGCTTGCGCGATGCAGCCGCGGGGCGTGAAGGGCGCCTCGGCGTCGAAGATCTCGCTGATCGATCCGACGCACGCCTCGTCGAGGTGCGGGACAAATCCCTCGAGGAACCGGCGCGCCTGCGTCCGCTGGTCGGGATGCACCTTGATCCACGCGTCGACGAACGGCCCGATCAGCCAGGCCCAGACCGTTCCCTGGTGGTAGGCGGCGTCACGGGACCGGAGGTCGCCCGAGTACTTCGCCTTGAATTCCTTCGCGTGCGGACTCAACGACCGCAGCCCGCGCGGCGTGAGCAGTTCACGTTCGACCACCGTCATGACCGCCTCCCACCGGCTCCGGTCCAGGACGGCGTTGGGCAGCGAGATTGCGAGCACCTGGTTCGGCCGGATGGACGGATCGTCGCCGTGCTCGCCGTCGACGACGTCGAAGAGGCAGTCGGCTGCCGCATTCCAGAACCGCCGGTTGAACGACTCCTGGGCTCGCGTGGCGAGCAGCCCGATTTCGTCGGCGGCGCCGAGTTCGCGCGCATCGCGCAGCCAGCCTTCGAGGAGCCGGAGCGCGTTGTACCACAGCGCATTGATTTCGACGGCCTTCCCCCGGCGGGGCGTGACGACCCAGTCGCCGACTTTCGCGTCCATCCAGGTCAGTTGATAACCCTCGGCGCCCTGCTTGAGCAGGCCGTCCTCCGGATCAACCTGGATGCCGAACCGCGTCCCGCGCACGTGATGCTCGATGATCGAGCGGAGGAGGGGCAGCAGCGAGAAGAGCGTTTCGCTGTCGTTCGTCATCAGGACATACCGGCTGATCGCGTGGAAAAACCAGAGCGTGGCGTCGGCGGTGTGATACAGGCCTTCGTTCCGGCCCTCGGGAAACAGGTTCGGGATCAGCCCGTCCTTCACGTAGTGCGCGAACGCCCGGAGAATCCACGCCGCCTCCTGTCGCCGCCCGGGAACGAGCGCCAGTCCCTCGAGGCTGATCATCGTGTCGCGTCCCCAGTCGGTGAACCAGTGGTAGCCCGCGATCACGCTCCGGAGTTCGTCGCCGGCCGCGCGGGCGCGCGCCGCGTCGCGCACGCGTCCGGCGGGCACGATGATGAACTGGTCGGCGGCGAGCACGAGTTCGGCGGCCGGGCCTTCCTGGGCGTCGGGATGCGCGTTGCGGATCAGCCGCTGCAACCGGGCGCATTCCGTCGTGAACGCCGCCTCCGGGTCCAGCGCGGTGATCGTGTGCCATTCCTCGGTCGAGGCGATCAGCGTGAGCGGCGCGGACCGCACGCAGATGGAAAAATAGCCCGGCGACCACAGCGCGCCGCGCGACTCGTAGCCGCGCTCCGCGTCGAGCTGGTAGATGATCTCCCGCGTGCTGCCGCCGTCCTGGATGAACCGCCATTCCTCCGCATCGACCGACAGCCGCAGCGGCGGATAACCCTGCTGCGAGTCGACCTCGAACTGCTGGCCGCGCGCGCGGACCTCGTACTCGTTGCTGTGCGGCGTGCTCACCTTCGCCTCGAACGCGCGGAAGTGCACGGAAGGGCGCAGTTCCAGCCAGAAACCCTCGGCCGGGGAGCGGAACGTGTAGGTGACATGGACCGTGTTTTGCCGGTTCGGCATCACGATCCGCTTCTCGATCCGGATGCCATCGACGTCGTAGCACCAGAACGGCATCTGGTTTTCGAGGCGGAACTCGACCAGGTAATTCGGCGCGGGCGATTCGCCGGGTTCGCTCGGCTCGCCGCCGCCAAACTGGATGACGCGGCTGTCCGGAAACCGGAGCCACTCCTCGAGGTGGTTCAGCATCAGGGTCCGGCCAAACGGCGCCGGCAGCGCGGCGATCAGCAGGCCGTGGTAGCGCCAGGTGACCGCTCCCGCGATCGTTCCCGACGCGTAGCCGCCAAGCCCGTTCGTCACCAGCCACTGCCGGTGCAGGAGTTCGGGCCGTTGTTCGGGAACCGCGGCCAGGATATCAATCCTTCTCACTAATTTTGGCGTCCGGGATTTCACGATCGGAAGTCGGTTGAAGCAGGTACGCGGCTGGACCGCCGATGATCCAGCCGGTGGTGGTTTCGAGGGGAGGCGTGCCGCCGCCACCATACGCGGGCGACTCGCTTGACCAGGCGATGGTCCAGCCGTGTTCCGCCGGCGGGGCGAGCAGGGGCTCGGACGCGGCGCCGAGCCGGAGGTCCGGCCCGAGGTTCACCACGAGAAGCCGGTCGTCGCCGTCGGCCCCGAAAAATCGCAGCACGAAGGCGTTCGTCTCGAGCACGGCGCCGTCGATCCGCGCGGCGTGGCGAATCGTGTGGTCGGTGCGCCGGAGTCGCAGCAGGTCCTCGTGCAGCCGGTAGGCGGGGGCGTGTCGCGCCCGTTCGTCCAGGTCGAGCCGGCAGCGGCGGAAAGTCGCGGGATCGCCGGGCGGCGGCGGCGTGTCCGCCGCATCGTCGGCGGCGATGGTGCGAAACTGCCGCAGGAAATTTCGCCGGCCTTCGCCCACGCGCGGGGTGAGCTCGGCGTTGTGGTCGGCGAAATAGAGGAACGGCGCGGTGGCCGCGAATTCCTGGCCCTGGAACAGCAGGGGGATCGTCGGCGCGAGCAGGAGGAGCGCGGTCACCGCGCGGAAACCACCGGGGCTGGTGAGCTGGTGCAGCCGGGCGCCGCGCAGCGAGTTGGCCACCTGGTCGTGGTTCTGCAGGAACGTGACGAACGCCGCCGCCGGCACGTCGAACGCCGGTGCGCCGCGCCGCTGCCGCTGCCAGCGGTACCACTGGCCCTGGAACAGAAACCCGTATTTGCAGGCGGAGATCAGCTCCTGCGGGGTGCCGCGGTAATCGCTGTAGTAGGCTTCGGATTTCCCAGTCGAGGCCACGATGGCGGCGTGGTGAAAGTCGTCGTTCCAGAGTCCGTCGAGTCCGTACCCGCCCTGCGCCCGCGGCCGGACCAGCCGTGCCAGTTGCGGCTCGTTCTCGCCGACGACGAAGGTCCGGCGGTGCGGAGCCGCCGCGTGCACGGCGTCGGCGATCTCGGCGAGGATGTGGTCCGGCGAGGCGTCGTAGATCTGCTGGGTGGCGTCCAGCCGCAGCCCGTCGAAGTGAAACTCCTCGATCCAGTACCGGGCGTTCGTCACGAAGAACTCGCGCACCGGGCCTGCCCGGTCGCCGTCGAAGTTCAGCGGCTGGCCCCATTCGCACGTGTAGCGCGTCGTGAAATAGTCCGGCGAGAACTCCTGGAGGTAACACCCGTCGGGACCGAGGTGGTTGTACACCACGTCCAGGATCACCATCACCCCGAGCTCATGCGCGCGGTTGACGAAGGCCCGGGCTTCCGCCGGCGTGCCGTAGCGGTGGTACGGGGCGAACAGATCGACGCCATCGTAGCCCCAGCCGAACGCTCCCGGAAATTCCGCCACCGGCATGATTTCGACCGCGGTGATTCCCAACCGGGCAAGTTCGTCCAGTTGCCCGGTCGCGGCGCGCCAGGTGCCCTCCGGGGTGTAGGTGCCGAGGTGGAGTTCGTAGATGACGAGTTCGTCGCGGGGCCGTCCCTGCCATTGCTGGTCCGTCCAGGGAAAGGCCGGATCGACGATCTCGGACGGACCGTGGGGACCCTGGGGCTGCCGGCGGGAGGCCGGATCTGGATACGCGCCCTTGGGCAGCCGATAACGGTAGAGCGTTCCGGCGCGGGCGTGCAGGGTGAACCCGCTGAAGTAACCGTCGGGTTCCGCCGCGAGGGCGACGGATTCCGCCGGCTGGCCGTTGTCGTCGAGCAGCTCGACCGTGACCTGCGCGGCCGCCGGCGCCCAGACCCGGAACGAGGCGCCGCCCGCCGGCCCCAGTTCGGCTCCAATTGGATACGTTCGCGCCGGCATCAGCGTCCTCCCTCCCGGTGGGACGCACGCGGCGTCGCCGGCCCGGTGGGGCAGGACCGCGATTCAGGGGTGAATGAAATCCCGCTTTGGCCAGGCATCATCGGATTCAGTGTACGTCCCCTCCCGCGGTGAAGGTATCGGGTGCAACCCGCCGTCGGCGCTAAGGGGAACCCCGGCGTCGCGGATCGCGCCGGCGCCGAGTGTGAACACGGCCCGTTGGTCGTCCGGCACCAGGCGGCCCCAGGGAGGCTCCACGGGCTCCGGGACGGACGGAGCGGGTTTCGTCAAGGCGGCGTGATGGCGCATTCCGCCTCGCCCAGACCCAGCATGGCCCGCTGCGTTCCCGCCCGGGGGCGACCGCGGGGGGAGAGGGCGCCGTACGACTGACCTGCGGAATCGTGCCGGAAAACACCATTTCCCCATGCTACGAAACGCCGAAATCGCTGAGATGTGGGCGCGGTGAGATGTGGCGCGATGACCTCACCGCGCCTGCGAATGGAACTACGACACGCCGTAGCCTTGGTTCGAATGTAGGCCGCGAGCTTGCTCGCGCGGTTTGGAAGGTTCGGCCCGATGGCGTCCGCAAGCGGACGGCCTACGGCTTCAGCTCTGGGCTCTCAGCTCTTTGCTTCGGTTGCAGCGGAGCCGCGCGAGGATGGAACGCACGCCTCGCGTCGGTTTTGCGCCACCATTTGGGCGTTTGGACGTCTAACGGCGCACGATGAGCCCACAACCCGACGCGAAGTCTGTCCAAGCAACGTTTCCCGAGCCGGTCCTGCCGGCCTGTCCTCCCCTCAAACTGCTGGCCGGCCAGAAAGCGCTCGTGACCGGTGCGAGTTCCGGGATCGGCATGGCGATCGCGATCGCCCTGGGCGAGGCGGGCGCCGACGTGGCGATCAACTACGGACACGATCTCGCCGGCGGGGAAAAGGCCGCCGAACTCGCCCGCCGTAGCGGATCGCGCACGCTGGTGATCAAGGCCGACGTCGCGAAGGAGGCCGACATCCAGGCGATGTTCAAACAGGCGATCGGGGAGTTCGGCACGCTCGACATCGTCGTCACCAATGCCGGGATCCAGCAGGACTCGCCGCTTCACGAGATGACGCTCGACCAGTGGAACGCGGTTATCGGCGTCAACCTGACCGGCCAGTTCCTGTGCGCCCGCGAGGCGGTCCGCGAATTCCGCCGTCGGGGCGTGCGCAAGGAGATCTCGTGCGCGGCGGGCAAGATCATCTGCATCAGCTCCGTCCACGACGTGATCCCCTGGGCGGGACACGTGAACTACGCGGCTTCGAAGGGGGGCATCGCGATGATGATGAAGACGATTGCGCAGGAGGTTGCGCCCCAGCGGATCCGGGTGAACGCGATCTCGCCCGGCGCGATCCGCACGCACATCAACCTGGCGGCGTGGGACACCCCGGAAGCCTATGCGTCGCTCCAGAAGCTGATTCCCTACCGGCGCATCGGGGAACCGGACGAGATCGGCCGCGTGGCCGCGTGGCTCGCGTCGGACCAGGCCGATTACATCACGGGCGCGACGATCTACGTCGACGGCGGGATGACCCTTTACCCGGGTTTCGCCTCCGGCGGCTAAGCGGCCCCACGCCCGCCGCCGGTTCACCGTCAACCCGTAGGCCGCGAGCAAGCTCGCGCCGGATGCAGGATCACGATCGGATCACATTAGTCCCGTAGGCCGCGAGCGTGCTCGCGCGTTTGGAAACGTCTGGCCCGATGGCGTCCGCAAGCGGACGGCCTACGGGTGTAAACACCATACGCCGTAATGTTGGTTTGGGTGTAGGCCGCGAGCTTGCTCGCGCGTTTGGAAACGTCTGGCCCGATGGCGTCCGCAAGCGGACGGCCTGCGGGGTGTAAACACCGCACGCCGTAATGTTGGTTTGGATGTAGGCGGCGAGCTTGCTCGCGCGGATTGGAAGGTGAGGCCCGATGGCGTCCGCAAGCGGACGGCCTACGGGTGTAAACACCATACGCCGTAATGTTGGTTTGGGTGTAGGCGGCTTGCTCGCGCGGAT
>DASZYH010000282.1:0-3805 GCA_035545515.1 Opitutaceae bacterium | reverse complement strand
CCGGGAGACGACCAACGGATTCAAACGGCAGCGGCTCGGACATGCCGCGAAGGATGCTCGCGCAGTTCCCGGTCACAAGGAGCAACTACCACCGGCGCCGCGCGACGCACGGATATCAGAATCGGCCCGCCAAGCATCAGATGCCGAAGACCTACAGCGGCCAACTTGATCCATGGCCACCGGTAGGTCGCGGCGCCTGCCCGCCGTCTTGTCCGCCGTAGCCCCGCGCGAAGGCGGAAGTGCCTTCAGCGAAGGAGGAGCCTGCCCTCCGTAGCGCCTGGGCGAAGGAGGGTCCCTTCCGCGCCATGGCTCGATGTAGGGCGGGGTCGCCGCCCCCCTAGGCTGGGAACTCCGCGCCCTACCATTGATGAACGATCGGTAGGGCGGCCAGTCCCTTGGCCGCCATGCTCGGTGGCACTGTCTTGTTGGCAACGACCAGCCCCGGCGCGGACGCCCCCGCTCAGGCGCCGATCAGGCCGCTCAGCACCTTGCTGATCTGAAACGCGGAGTGGACGGCCGCGAAGGCATCGATCAGCTCCGCCGGCGCGCCGCCCCGGGGGAACACGACATTCAGCTCGGCGCCGGTGCATCGCACCTCGGCGTCGACGTCGGCGACCCGGATCACGCAGTCGCGATAGTCCGACGGGTAATCGACCTTCAGCCCGTTTTCACCCTCGAGCGCCTCGATGGCGTCGATCACGGCGTCGACCCGCGCGCCCTTTTTCAGCGCGAACTCGATCTCGGAGAAACGTCCGGCGAAGATCCGCCCGAAGGCCTCGCTGCGGCAGAGTTCGACGTCGCCGAGATCGCGCAACGCGGTGGTCACCCGATACCGGGCGGGATCGGACTCGTCGACCGCGTAGGTGAGCTCGACGTTGAAATCGCGTGCGGCGAGGGTCGCGACCGGGCTCGTGACGCTGAGGGATACGTCCTTCCGCTTGTAGTCGAGGCCGGTGCGCACCTCCTGGAACAACCGCTCCGCCTCTTCGGCGAGTTCCGGCGCGCAGATTTTCGCGAGGAAGGAATTGGTCGCGGCGTTCGCCGCGTCCGGGATCGTGTGCACCGATTTGCGGAAGCCGCCGAGAGTCTTGATCGTGCCACCGCTCCGGCCGACGAAGCTGATCGCGGCCACGACACGGGACGGAAGTTCGGAAGGCATCGGCCGAGCTTCAAAATTCCCGGCGGACGTGGCAAGGAGCAGCTCGAGCGCGGGCCGGAAACCGGCCGAACGCGATGGCTCCATCGCGTTCGTTTGGACCGGGCAGCCAGACGAGGATTACGGCGCCGCCGGGTGGCGGGAGCCGCGCCGGATCAGTGCGACCAGGCCGACAATCGCGAGGACCGGCAGCCAGACGGGAGAAAGCGCGACGGCGATGACGAGCGCGATGATGCCGGTGATCGTCAGGGCGGAGATGCCGACCATCGCCAGCAACATGACGCCCACCCCGAGGAGGCAAGCCGCCGCGAGCGTAAGCGGGAGCAGCTTGATCAGGATGACGACGGCGAGAACGGCGAGGAGGATTTTGAGGAAAGTCTTCACGGTGCCGAAAACACCCGGACGCCACGAAAGTTGCACCGGCGGACCGCCGGGCCGCGAACGCGGTGGGGGCGCACCCGCATCGGGCGAGCGGCGGTCACCCCGCCTCACACCTCCGTCCGGAGACTCCGCAGGTCGATCCGGAGCGTGGCAATGAACCCGGCCAACTCCTCCTCGACGGCGTCGGCGTTCGGACGGAAACCGCATGCCTCCTCGACGACGTCCCAGGCCGGAAGCTCGCCGAACTCGCCGTCGTCGTCGTCCAGCCGCGCACCGCTGAAGCCGAGGCCGTGCGCCTTGCTGACGTAGTTCGCAATCGCGACGAGCGCCACCTCCAGCCGGAATTCGGTCGCGTCCTGCGGCCGTTCATGGTGCGCGATCGCCTGCACGACGACCGGCGGCAGCCCGTTGTGTTCGGCGAACATCACTCCCGCCTCGCGGTGGTCGACGCCCAGCCGCTGCCGTTCGAGATCCTCGAGCCGGCCGTTCTCGTTCCACGCCACGACCAACACCTCGCGGTATGCGTCGGCGGCGATGGTGGAGAGCACGATCTTGCCCACGTCGTGCAGCAAGCCGGCGAGATACACCTGCGAGTCGGCGTTGGACCGAAGCTGCTGCTCCAGCTCGTCCGCGATCGCGGCGGTGGCGAGCGCATGAATCCAGAGATGCCGCCAGTCAAAGCCGTCGGCGACGCGGTTGGCGTCCCGCAGCGTGAAGAGCGCCTGGGCCGCCTTGCGGACGCGGGCGACGCCGAGCATCTGGACGGCGGACTCGAGGTCCTCGATCGGGCGTTCGGGGCTGACGAGCACCGAGTTGGCCATCCGCAGGATCCGCACGCACAGCGCGGAGTCCTTTTCGATCGAGGCCACGACCTCGCCGACCGAGATTTCGGGGCGACCGAGCGCGCGCATGAATCCCTGGGCGAGGGATTGCAGCGCCGGAATCTGTCGCAGCCCGTTCAGCGCGGAAAGCGTGTGTTCGCGAACGCGGGGATCGACCGGGACGTGGAGGGCCGGCGCGGGCAGCGCGTCCACGCCGAGGACCTCGATCAGGGACTGTTCGGTGTCGTTGCGCTCGTCGGGGCTGGCGGGTGGCGGCGTGGAAACGCCGGTCGCAGCCGGATCGTCGGAAGCGGACGATGCGTGGCGCGGTCGGCCTTCGGCGACGGACGCCGTCGCAGCAGCCACCGGCTGCTCTCCGGCATCGTGCGCGTGTTCCGCGGGCCCTGCGGCGACCGGAACGGTTTCAGCGATTGCGGCAGGGTTGGGAGCGAGCAGCGGTGCAGGCAGTGATTCGCCTTGTCCGACCAATGTCCGCGCGGCGGCCTTCCGGCGGACACTCGCGTGCCACCAGCGGCTGAGTGTGGACCGCAGCGCGCCAAACATGGGTAGGATGGGATCGCTTTCTAATCGGCCGAAATGCCACCGGCTTGATCTATCGATCGTAGGGTTTGAATTGCGGAATTCCCCTAGTTGATCGTGGTTAAGGCGCTGCAGTCATCGAGTTCCCGGTGCACCGAATCGATGGTGTCGTGGCGAGGGACCGGCGGAATCGACGGCTCCATCTTACTTACTATCCCGTACCTGCTTATTCCCATCCATGCCCGCTTCCACTCCCGTTCCGGTTGTCTGCGCTGTGATTGAAGATGGATCAGGCCGCGTGCTTGTCGCCCAACGTCCGGCGCACAAGCACCTCGGGCTGAAATGGGAGTTCGCAGGCGGAAAGGTGGAAGCGCAGGAGGAGCCGGCCTCGGCGCTGATCCGCGAAATCAAGGAGGAGCTGGGCTGTCAGATCACCATCGGGCGGTCCTTGCCACGGTTCACGTTCGCGTACGACGCGATGACGATCGAGATGATCCCGTTTGTCTGCACGCTGGCGGAGGGCAGTCCGGCACCGCATCCGCACGAACACGCGGCGCTCCAGTGGGTGACCGCGGCCGAACTCGATCGCATCGATCTCGCACCCGCCGACTGGCCCGTGGTGGCCAGCTATCGCGAAGGGTGGGAGCACCGATAAACGCCGGTCGCTGATCGCCGGCGCGATGCCTCAGGTGGTAGGGCTGGGACTGCGCTCCCAGCCTAGGCGTAGGCACGCCATCGCCGACGATGCTGGCGCCGATTCGTTTACTGTAGATGACATGAGGCCGACAGGAGGCACGTGATGTGCCAACCTGTCGGCTGACATGAATACAAACACATCTGAGCTAGAGCTTGGACGTGCTGCCGTTAGCGCGGCAGTGACTATTAAGTTCGGATTGGACTGGCATGC
>DASZYH010000281.1:0-22616 GCA_035545515.1 Opitutaceae bacterium | reverse complement strand
TGACGATCGCGTCGGCATTGTCGGGCAGCATCGTCAGCGGTCCCGACGTGGCATCACGGCCCTGCGCCTTGAGCTCGTTGACGATGATCTCGTCGACGTGGTGATTCTCGTTGAAAGGCCGTTCGACGAAAATGTGCTGATACCGTGCGGGGTTGAAGGTCGGCGGCCGCTGCACCGTCACCGATGTGCAGCCGGCCAGCAGCAGTCCGAACGCACCGAGGAGGAAGACCGGCAGCTTCATTTTGAACGAAGACGTGCCCAAACGGCGGGATTAGGCAATCCTCCGGTTTGTCAGCCGGGGACGGCGACACGATGGCCGGAGGCCTCAGTGGCTGGACTTCATCGGGAGCTGCGTGAGCACTTCCCGCAGCGTCGTCCGCCAGTTGACGCGGGCCGTGATTCCCTGGCTGTGGCCGCGACCCTCTTCGGTCGTGAAACGGTAGCCGAGCTCGACCTGCCACTTGCCGGGGAGCCGCCACCGCTCGGTGCGCCAGAGCGGGACATCCCAGATCGTGCCGACCTGCACTTCATGGCCCAGATGGCGGTTGGTCGGTTCCTCGAAATGGCGGAACCGGTACTCGCCGAAGTAGCCAAACTCCCCCGGCTTGTAGAGCAGGCCGGGAACGATTTCGAGCGTGTGCCGGCGCGTGACATACTGGGGTGGCGCGGTTTCGCGGTGCGTCAGGATCACGCTGCGATCATAGCTGAAGTTGGTGTAGAAGGTGGTAAACGGATGCGAACGGAGGGTCCGGGAGGTCGCCAGCCAGGGGCGCACGTGGGTGTAGCCGTCATTCAGGTCGATCGGCGGTTTGCCGATCGGAACCCGGTTTTCGATGCCGACCGTCGCCTTGTCGTAGAAGAACAGCGGCCCGTGCAGGTCGTACCGGGCCCCAAAGTCGAGCTCGCCGGGACCCCAGCGGTGGTCGCGGCCACTGTTGATCGGATTCGGCCCAAAGGGCGTGATGCCGCCGGTGAGTTCGAGGTGATCCGTGGCGCCGTAACGTACTTCCAGCGGGTAGCGCACGAATTCACGGTCGCGGAAATCACTGAATTTCGGGGTGAAGTGGAGCGTGACGTTCTCTTTCCCGAGGGTGCCGGGAAGGATCGTATCCAGGAAGTCGGTCATCCGCAGCACGCGCTCGCGCACGGTGTTGACGACGGATGGGGCGGGGGTGTTCGAGACCGCCGCGGAATGGTCCGGCGTTGCGCCGGACGATTGGGCGCGCAACGCGGCGGGCGCCAAGCAAAACAACGCCAGGACGGGGATAAGCCGAACGGAGCGGGGCATCGTCACCGCTAGACCCTATGATCGACGCATGGTGCCGCCGGCAATGCTTAACCGCAGGGGCGCCGTCCGGCGCTCGTGTTATTAACATCCCATGTGGGTCCCCGTGCTGGCGCTGGTGACCGGCGGCGAAAAAAAGGCGGATCCCCGAGGATCCGCCGGAAAAGCGACCGGAGGGGGAGCTCAGCCGTTCAGGTAACGGCTCAGCAGGTTCTCGAGATACTCCTGCTTGCCGCTGCGCGGAGTCGGCTCACCGAGCTTCGTCAGGACAAGCTTCTCGAGCTGACGGAAGTTCGTCCGGCCCGTCTCGATCTCGCGGCCGAATCCCGAGTCGTAACTCGCATAGCGGTCGTGCACGAACTGCTCGAGCCTCCCGTCGGCGAGGATCTTCCGGGCGGTCTTGAACGCCAGCGCGTACGTGTCCATGCCGCCGATGTGGGCGTGGAACAGGTCGTCCAGATCGATCGAGGGCCGGCGCAGCTTGGCGTCGAAGTTGAAGCCGCCGGTACCGAGCCCGCCGGCGCGAAGGATCGAGATCATCGCCAGCGTCAGTTCGCGGGCGTCGGTGTTGAACTGGTCGGTGTCCCACCCGAGCAGCAGGTCGCCGGCGTTCGCGTCGATCGAGCCGAGCATGCCCGCGGCCGCCGCCACCTCGATCTCATGCTGGAAGGTGTGTCCGGCCAGCGTCGCATGGTTCGTCTCGATGTTGAACTTGAAGTGGCGGTCGAGTCCGTACGTCCGGAGGAAGGCGATGCCGCTGGCGACATCGAAGTCGTACTGGTGCTTCGTCGGTTCCTTGGGCTTCGGCTCGATCAGGAACTGCCCCTTGAAGCCGATGAGCTTCGCGTAATCCACGGCCATGTGCATGAACCGGGCGAGATGGTCCTGCTCCCGCTTCAGATTCGTGTTGAGGAGCGTCTCGTAGCCCTCGCGGCCGCCCCAGAACACGTAGTTCTCGCCGCCGAGCTCCTTCGTCACCTCGAGCGCCTTCTTCACCTGCGCCGCGGCGTACGCGAAGACGTGGGCGTCCGGATTCGTCGCCGCGCCCGCCATGTAGCGGGGATTCGAGAAGAGATTCGCCGTGCCCCAGAGCAGTTTGACGCCGGTCGACCGCTGGAGGTCGTGCGCGTGGGCGATCAGCTTGTCCAGGTTCTTGTTCGACTCGGCGAGGGTGCGGCCTTCCGGGGCGATGTCGCGGTCATGGAAGCACCAGTACGGTGCGCGGATCTTCTGGAAGAACTCGAACGCGGCATCCATCCGCGTCTTCGCGACCGAGACTGGATCCGTGCCCTTTTCCCACGGCCGCACGATCGTGCCGGGGCCGAACGGATCCGAGCCGACGCCGCGAAACGCGTGCCAGTACGCGATCGAGAACCGGAGATGCGCCGACATCGGTTTCCCGTCGATCAGCTCGTCGGGATTGTAATGTCGAAAGGCGAGCGGGTTCTCGGTCTTCGGGCCCTCGTAGGCGACCATGCCGATGCCGCGGAAGTGTTCAGGGGACTTTTTCATGCGAAAGGAAACGAAATGCTACCCTGGTCCTCCGCGGCAGAACGAGAGCGAAGTTAGTCTTTCTGTTGACTGCCGTCTGCCGGCAGCCCGCCGTCCCGGGCAGGTTCCGTGTCGCTTTCTCAGGCGCGCCGCCGCCGCCGCACGCCGGCCGCCACCACCAGCAGCCCGAGGGCAAGGAGCGCGTAGGTCGACGGCTCCGGCACGGCCTCGAAATTCGAGAGCGTGATGCCGTTCAGCGAGCCGCCGTAATTCACCTGGAATGATCCCAGCCCATCCATCGTGAGCAGGCGCTGGCCGTTGCCCACGTTCGAGAACAACCCCGTGAGTCCGCCGGCCGTCAGAATCTGGAAGGTTTCGCTGCTGAGCACCGAATTGGCGAACGTGTTGAGGAATTTCACGTTCAGCAGTCCGCCGACCGTGACGTTGCCGCTGACGTTGATGAAATCGTACGTGGTGCCCTGCGTCGTTCCGCCGAGCTGGATCAACAACTGGGAGGCGGAAAGCAGCGAGAGATCTCCCGTGATGTTCAGGACGCCCGCCGTGCCGCCCGTCGGAGGGCCGGTCATGACCAGTCCGTGCGACACGACGTTGCCGATGATGGTGCCGGTCCCGATGAGGCTGCCGGCCGCGATGTTCAAGCCGTGGTCGAACTGGGCCGTCGCCCCGTTGCCGACAATGAAGGTGCCGCCGTTGTGGGTGTAGCTGGACGAGAACTCCACCCGTCCCGACCCGATCGACACGATCCCGTTGTCGTTCGTAAACGGCACGGCAATCGTCGTCAGGCCGGCTCCGTTCTTCAGGTACGTGCCGGTGTTGTCGAAGGTGAACACGCCGCCGTACGTCGAGTTTTCCATCGTCGACGAACCGGTGTTGGTGTCGACGAAGGTCCCGCTGTTGGAGAACTGGCTGCCGTTGCCCCCGCGGAGGCTGCCGATGTTCCAGTAGACCGTCCCGTGATTCGTGATGCTCCGGTAGTTGAAGTCGTGGGTCCCGGTCGTGTCGATGTTCAGCGTGCCGCCGGTGTCGATCGTGGTGCCGTCGCCGCCGGTGGAGCTCCAATCGCCGCCACTCCACGTCACGTTGCCGGAAAACTCGTTCGTGCCGGAAAGCTGGCCGCCGTCGAATTCGAAATTGCTGATGGCGATGACGCCGTTCGCGTCGAGCAGTCCGCCGACCAGGCGCGCGAGCCCGCCGCCGGTCAATTTCGAACCGGACGTCAGGGACAGGCCGTTGTTCACGTCCAGCTCGGCGCCGCCGACGACATTGATCGTGCCGCTCGCGGTGTTGGTCGCCGCGCCGGTGAGTTTCAGCGTGCCGAGATTGACGGTGACGTTGCCGGAGTTTGTGAACTCCAGCCCCATCGTCGTGGTGCCACCGCCATTCTTGTTGTAGTTTCCGCCGTTGTTGAACCCGTGCGCTCCGCCGAACGCGTCCTCGATCGTGTTCGAAGCGGTATCGATGAACGTGCCATTGTTGGTGATCGACCCGCTGTTGCCGGTCTGCAGCGTGCCGCCCGACCACGTCAGGTTGCCGCTGTTGGTGATCGCGTGGTGATTGAAATCATGGGTCACGTTGCCGCTGATCTCCAGCGCGGCGCCATTCTGGATATTCACGCTGCCGCTGCCGTCCATATCGCCGCCGCTCCAGACGGAGCCGGAGCCGGTGACCGTGAGGGCGGAACTGCCCAGCGAACCGCCCGTCTGCGTGAGGGCATTCGTCTGGTAGGTGCCGGCGCCAAGCGTGCCGCCAGTGACCGTCAGGGAAGTCGACGTGGCGCCGCCGCTGGTGAACGCGAGCGAGCCGCCCGTGAGCGTGAGGGTCGGCAGGGTGGGGTTGCCCGCGGCGAAGGTGACGTTGCCGCCCGAGACCTTGTAGGTGCCGCCGTTGTCGACGATGTCGTCGCCCGAGGCGAAGTTGAACGTGCCGTTGGAGAACTCGAGCCCGGCGCCGTTGGCGACGTTGAACGGGGCGCCCGCGGCGTTCGAACCGCCGCCGCTGAAGGTCAGCGTACCTTGGTTCACATCGACGGTGCCGGTATTGTTGAACGTCACTCCCAGTGTCGTCGTCCCGAAACCGTCTTTTTCGTAATGCCCGGAGTTGGCAAAGCCGGATGTGCCGCCGAAGGCATTCTGAATCGCATCCGAGGCGGTGTCGGTGAACGTCCCGTTGTTCGTGATGCCGCCGCTGTTGCCGGTGCTGAGCGTTCCGCCGCTCCAGGCGATGTTGCCATGGTTCGTGAGCGCCGTGCTGTTGAAATCGTGCGTCACGCCGGTTCCGGTGATGTTCAGCGTTGCGCCGTTGCCGACCGCCAGTCCCCCGCCGCCGGAGAACGTCAACGAGCCGCCGCCCCAGTTGGAGTTGGCGACGATGCCCAACGTCAGCGTTGTTCCAGAACCGCCGATGCTGCCGCCCGTGAAATCCAACGCGCCGTACGTCTCATTCGACGTAACCGAGGCGGTTCCGCTCGAGACGACGACCTGATCCAGAATGCCCGGTATTACTCCCGTCGGCAGGTTCAGCCAGTTCGACGGGTCGGTGACATCGTTACTGTGGTTTCCGGCCCACGTCGGCGGCGTCGCCTGCAAAGCAGGTGCACTAAGCGCCATTAACGACGCAAAAAGACGCACTCGGAGCCGTGAAGCATTCGGCCGGGCCATGTGGGACGGTGGGTAGGGAATGCAATCAATGGACAATAATAGTACCCAATACCACCCCAATCTCTGACCTAGCTTTTAGGGGTTTTCCCGATGGTCGCCCCACGTTCGTCATTGGTTGTCCGAGAGTTGCAATGTTAACTAGCGATGGCAAAGACACATACAAACAGAGGTGCGCAGGCGGGCTATCTGCTCATACGTAGCACCCACCCGTAGTTACAGCCGGATTGTAGGTGTTTTTCTCTGGTCGTCCCTTCCCCGGCCCGGTTCTACCACGCGCCTCGCTCCGTGCCCGACTCCGCGACGCCTCAGCGCGGCCTATCAGTTGGAGTTAGGGGCTTGGGTGCGCTGCCTCAATACCGCCGGCCGGCAAACGCGCGACTTGCCGCGGGCGCAATCCGTGGTGAGGTTCGCCCAATGCGCAAACATACCCTGACCGCGGTTGCGGTCTTGTTCGCTTCAGTGAGCGCGGCTTTCGGTGGCATCGAGCCGCAGTACTTCGACCGGTCGGTCAAACCGCAGGACGACTTCTTCCAATTCGTCAACGGCACGTGGCTCAAGACCGTCCCCATTCCGTCGGACCTTGCCCGCTACGGAAGCTTCACGATCCTGCAGGAGGACAATTGGGCGAAACTGCACGACCTCTGCGAGCAGGCCGCCCGCGATACCGCCGCGACGGGCGTCGAAAAGATCGTCAGCGATTTCTACGCGAGCGGGATGAACGTGTCGGCCATCGCCGCCGCCGGAGCGAAGCCGCTCCAATCCGAGTTCGATCGCATTGCGGCGATCAAGACGCCGGACGACGTGCTGCATGTGCTCGGTCATCTGCGGATGCTCGGCGTGCACGCGGGTTTCGGATTCGCCGCGGCGCCGGACGACAAGGACAGCAAGCACAACATCGCGGTCGTCCGGCAGAGCGGACTGGGGCTCGCCATCACCGACCAGTCGCGCGATGCGGACCGTGATTATTATTTCAACCCCGACGCGAAATCGCGCCGGCTGCGGCAGCAGTACGTCGCTCACATCGCGAAGATGTTCGAGCTCCTCGGCGATGAACCGGCGGCCGCCACCGCGGAGGCCGGCCGCGTCATGCGGCTCGAGACCGAGCTGGCACTTGCCTCCAGCAGCCGCGTCCAGCTCCGTGATCCCCAGGCGAACTATCACAAGATCACCGTCGCGGAGTTGCCGGAGTACACGGGCGACATGGACTGGAACAGCTTCCTGTCGGAGACCAACGCCCCGAAGTTCGACGTGGTGAACGTCGCGCAGCCCGACTTCCTGCGCGCGTTCGCGACGCTCCTGCGGGTCGATCCGGTCGACGACTGGAAATTGTACCTGCGCTGGCAGCTTATCCGCCGGGCCGCCCCGTACCTTGGCGGCCAGTTCGAGTCCGAGAACTTCAAGTTCTTCGGCACCGACATGACCGGTGTCACCGCACAGGAGCCGCGCTGGAAGCGCGTGGTGATCACCACCGACGACAGCATTGGCGACGCGCTCGGCCAGCTCTACGTCGCGAAGTATTTTCCGCCCGAGGCGAAAGCCCGCGCGCTGGAGCTCGTCGCGAACCTGCGCGCGGCGCTGCGGGAGCGGCTCCAGACCCTCCCTTGGATGGACGCGGAGACCCGCGCGAAGGCGGTGGCGAAGCTCGACGCATTCACGGTGAAAATCGGCTACCCCGACACGTGGAAGGACTATTCCTCCGCCCACATCGATCGCGGGCCCTACGTGTTGAATGTCCTCCGCGCCGACGAGTTCGAGGTTCGGCGCAACCTCGCGAAAATCGGCCAGCCCGTCGACAAGATGGAGTGGTACATGACCCCGCCGACGGTGAACGCGTATTACAGCTCTTCCATCAACGGCATCACCTTCCCGGCCGGCATCCTCCAGCCGCCGTTCTTTGATCCCAAGGCGGACGATGCGGTGAACTACGGCGGCATCGGCGTCGTGATCGGTCACGAGATGACCCACGGCTTCGACGATTCGGGCCGGCAGTTCGACGCCGACGGCAACCTGCACGACTGGTGGACGCCGCAGAGCGCGGCGCAGTTCAAGGAGCGCGCCGCCGGCATCGTGAAGCAGTTCTCCGATTACGTGGCCGTCGACGACATCCACCTCAACGGCGCGCTGACGCAGGGCGAGAACATCGCGGATCTCGGCGGCCTGCGCATCGCCTACGCCGCGATGGAAAAGGCGCTCGCCGGCAAACCGCGGACGCTGGTCGACGGGTTCACGCCCGAGCAGCAGTTCTTCATCAGCTACGCGACGATCTGGCGTGACGCCATGCGCCCCGCCGAGGCGGCGCGCCGGGCGCGGGTCGACCCGCATTCGCCCGGCAAGTGGCGGGTGGATGGACCGCTGTCGAATCTGGACGAGTTCGCGAAGGCGTTCGATGTGTCCGAGGGCGCCCCGATGCGCCGTTCGCCGGCCGAACGCGTGCTGATCTGGTAAGTTCTCGCGGGGCGCCAGCTACGCCCCGATCTTGAACACCCGCCGGAGTTCGGCGATGGCCTCCTCCGGCATGGGGACGACCGGCCCAAGCGGCTTGGCCAGCAGCAGCGCCTCCGTCGTCGCCTCGAGCACTTCGAGGCGGTCGAATGCGTCGAGCACGTCGCGACCAAGGACCAGCGCGCCTTCGTTTTCAATCAGGACGACCGGCCGCTTGCCGAGGGAGACCTCGGCGGCGATCCGCTCCGCGTCCTCGACAATCCGCAGAAACGGCAGCTTCGGTGCTTCCTGCAACACGACGTAACTCTCCGGAATCGTCCGGGTGCTCAGCGGGGCCGCGGTCATGCAGTAGGCCGACGCGTGGGCCGGCTGCGCATTGATGATGGCGCCGACCTCCGGGTGACGTTCGTAGATGATCGCGTGGAGCAGCGCGGCCCGGCTGGGGCGTTTGCCGCGCTCACAACCGCCGCGGCGGGCGCGGACGATCCGGCCGGCGGTCATTTCCAGGCGGTCGCGGCGCCGTGGGGTGATCAGGAATTCGTTCCCCTCGAGCCGCGTCGAGCAGGCGCCGGCGGTGCTGATCAGGAGGCGCTGCTGGTAGGCCCGCTGCACGAAACGGCAGATCGCCGTGCGCAACTCCTTTTCCCGGTTCGAGGGAACCGTGTCGGGAAGTTCGGCGAGGTCCGGCATCGTCTCCACCCTGAGCTCGTCGGCCGCCAGGGTCTTCACCGGCCCGAGTGCCGCGGCGTTGATCAGCGTCTGGGCGACGAACTCCAATGTCTCGAAACGCTGAAATGCCTCCTGCAAATCGCGCCCGCCGATGACGACACCGTGGTTCTCGAGCAACACGCAATCCGCCCCCTGCACGAACGTCGCGGCGATCTTTTCGCCGAGCTCGGCCGTGCCGGGACACGCGTACGGCGCGATGGCCACGCGGCCGCAGACCGAATGGACGTGCGACTGCACGCGCGTGTCCGGGACCTTCCGGCAAATGGAAAACGCGACGAGCGCCCCAGGGTGCGCATGCACGATCGCCTTGATGTCGGGCCGCCGGCGGTAGATTTCGCGGTGGAACGGGAACTCGGAGGACGGCGGGTGGAGACCCTCGCGGCTTCCGTCCGGCAGGACGCGCACGACGTCGCTGGGCTGGAGGCTGCCCTTGTCGACGCGCGACGGCGTGATCCAGATGCCGCCGTCGGAGTCGAGGATCGAGAGGTTCCCGCCCGAGGTCGTCGTCATCTTGTACCGGTAGATGCGACGCATCGTCTCGACGAGTTCCTCGCGGGGGTGAAGGTACGACATGTCCATGGTGGGAAGGGAAGGGGGCTTCAGACGAAATCAAAAGCACCTGTGGCGGTCACGGCCGAACTCGAGGCGGCCAAGGGACCGGCCGCCCTAGCACGGGTGCCAGACTCGATGCGGTAGGGCGCGGAGTCCCTTCCGCGCCGCGTAGCATGTTCGATTTTCACCGGCCAGCCGCGCCCTTCGGCCTGTATTCAGTCTGCTTCAGGTGTCCGCTGAGATGCTGGCGGAACGTGGGCAGGTCCTTGACGGCGCGAAGCGCGATCAGTTGCCGGGCAAGATTGCCGACGGCGGTTCCTTCGAGCGCGAAGGAGACCACCGGCACGCCCGCGGCGTTGGCGGTTGCCTGGCAAAGCAGCCGGTTTTTCGAACCGCCGCCGACGATCAGGATCCGGTTGAATTTCCGGCCGCCCATCCGCTCGAACGACCGCATCGCGTCCGCATGACCCTGTCCGAGTGAGTCGCAGATCAGCCGGACGTAGCCGGCGAGGGTCTTGGGCGGCGCGATCCGGCGGCGCTTCAACTGGCCGTCGATCACGGCCCGCATCGACTTCGGATTACCGCAGGCCGGGTCGCTGACATCCAGCAAGGCCGCGGGCGCCGGGAGTTTTTCCGCCGCCCCGATCAGGGCGGCCCATTCGCGGTCGCTGCAGGGGCGCGAGGCGAATTCCTTCAGCGTGCATTCGAGCAGCCACAGCCCGATGACGTTGGTGAGCGGCCGATAGCGACCGTCGCCAATGCGTTCGTTGGCGATCCGAGCCGCGAGCGCCTCGGCGCCAAGGACGGGCGTGTCGCTTTCATAACCGACCAGCGACCACGTGCCCGAGCTGATGTAGAGGTCGGTGCCGTCGGGCGACGCGGGCATCGCGTCGTAGGCGCAGGCCGTGTCGTGTCCGGGCACCGCGATGACCTGCGTGCCGGCGAACGCCGCGTCCGAGCCGATCGCCGCGCGCGTGGCAGCCGTGAGCCGGCCGAGCTTCGTTCCGGAGCGGACCGGTTTCGTGAACCACTGCGGCGGAATCCGGAAATAATCGAGCGCGGGTCGCGACCAGTCGTTCGAGTGCACGTCGAGGAGCTGCGACGTGCTCGAGATCGTCAGCTCGTTTTCCATCCGGCCCGACAGCAGGTAATTGAAGTAGTCCGGCAGGAACAGGCAGTGCGTGGCCTGGTCCTCGATCGCCGGGCAGGCGGCGACGACCTCCTCGAGCTGGAGCGACGTGTTGTAGAAGACGTTCGGAATTCCCGTCGCGGCGTAGATCCGCGCCAGCGCGGCGCGCGTGTTGCCAAGGCGCTTCAGCCCTGCCTGGGTCCGGGCATCGCGGTAGGCGTGCACGGGATACACCAACCGCCCCGCGTCGTTCAGCAGCGCGTAGTCCACGCCCCAGCAATCGACGCCGATCGACGACACGGTCGCCCCGCGGGGCAGCGCCGCACCGAGCTTCTTCAGCCCGGTCTGGATCTCCTGCCACAGCCCGCCGATGTCCCAGTAGTCGTGGCCGTTGAGGGACCGGAATGCGTTGGGGAAACGGTGAACTTCGGTGAGGGTGAGCCGGTGGTTGGACCAGGTGCCCAGGATGACGCGACCACTGGTCGCTCCGAGGTCGACGGCGGCGGAATGGATGGCTTTGGCCATGGCGAAATCCACGCTGAGTTCCGGAACTGCGGTCGGCGAGCCGCAAGTTTGTCGAATTGTCCGCCGGATTTTTTCGTGGTGCGCATCCGTCCTCATACCGTCCGGTATCCGGGAATTTCGGTTGCAAGCTCGGCCCACCGCCGCACCGTTTTCACTCTGCTTCATGCTGCAAACCGAGCGGACTCCCATCACTGGCAAACGCGTTCAGCTCATGGCCACGTGCCTCTGCGACGCCTTCTTCGACGACGTCGCTGCCGCGACGGTCGAGGTGCTGGAACACGTTGGCGTCGAGGTTGTTTTTCCCGAGGCGCAGACCTGCTGCGGCCAGCCGGCCTTCAATGGCGGCGACTGGGTGGCCTCGCGCAAGGTCGTTCGCCACACGGTGAAGACCTTCGCCGGCGAGGATCCGGTCGTGGTTCCGTCCGGGTCCTGCGCCGCGATGCTGTTTCACGGCGCGATTCTCGAATTTGAAAAGGAGGCCGACCTCCCGGACGTCACCGCGCTCGGCCGCCGCACCTGGGAACTGATGGATTACCTCGTGAATGGACTCGGGGTGAAGTCCTGGCCGGGCCGATTTGACGGCAAGATCGCGTTCCATCGCGCGTGTCACACGCGGGGTACGCGGAGCGCCGAGGCCTCCCTTCAGCTCCTCGGCTCGATTGCCGGGGTGCAGGTCGTCGAGTTCGGCGAGGCGGAACAATGCTGCG
Organism: Opitutaceae bacterium; assembly: GCA_035545515.1. Taxonomy (GTDB): domain Bacteria; phylum Verrucomicrobiota; class Verrucomicrobiia; order Opitutales; family Opitutaceae; genus ER46. The sequence goes on along the minus strand of DASZYH010000281.1, from coordinate 11,078 downwards.
GTTTCGGCGGCACATTCTCCGTGGCGTTTCCGAACATCTCCACCGCGATGGGCGACCTGAAGCTCGAGCATATTCGCGCCGTGCAGCCGGATGTCCTGGTTTCGCCGGACATGAGCTGCCTGATGCACATGACCGGGCTGGCCGCCCGCGAGGGCAAACCGATCAAGGGCATGCACGTCGCCCAGGTGCTGCGCGACGCATTGAAGGCCAGCCCGGCAACCGGGAACGGGACGAAGCGATGAGGGAATAGCCATGGCGCGCCAACCGATCGACCAATTTGCCACCCAGCTTCCGCCCGAGAAGCGCACCGCCGTCTACCAGGGCACGAAGGCGACCCACGAGAAGCGGACGCGGCTGCTGTTTGACGAGTACGCCGACCCGAACCGGCTGCGGCACCTGGCCGGCGAGATCAAGCAGCACGCGGTCGAGAACCTCGACATGTACCTGCCGCAGGTGGAGGCGAAGCTGAAGGCCAACGGCGTCCACGTCCACTGGGCGTCGACCGGTGACGCGGCCTGCGAGGCGGTCCTGGGCATCATGAAGGCCCGGAGCGCGACCAAGATCGTCAAGTCGAAGACGATGGTCAGCGAGGAGATCGAGCTGGCGCATTACCTCGAGAAGCGCGGCATCGAGGCGCTCGAAACCGACCTGGGCGAGTTCATCGTCCAGATCGACCACGATCACCCGAGCCACATCGTCCGCCCGATCATCCACAAGAGCCGGCGCGAGATTGCGACGAGCTTCGAGCGCGAGGGTCTCGGCGCGTACAACGACGATCCGGAGACGATCACCCGGCGCGCGCGCCAGTTCCTGCGCCACAAGTACCTGACCGCGGACGTGGGGCTCACCGGCGCGAATTTCATCTCCGCCGAGAGCGGCCGGATGGTCCTGGTCACCAACGAGGGCAACTCCCGCTTCTCGCTCGCGGCCACGAAGTGCCACATCGCGCTCATCGGGATCGAGAAGGTCGTCCCCCGCGACCGCGACCTCGCCATTCTCCTGAACCTGCTTGGCCGGTCCGCCACGGCGCAGGAGCTGACGGTCTACACGGAGTTCATCAACGGCCCGAAGTCGCCGAGCCAGCCCGACGGGCCCGAGGAGATGCACGTCATCTTTGTCGACAACGGCCGCACGGACGTGCTGGCGAGCGACTGCCGCGAGATCCTGCGCTGCATCCGCTGCGGCGCCTGCCTCAACGTTTGTCCGGTGTACCGGCAGGCAAGCGGCCACGCCTACCGCAGCGTTTATCCGGGTCCGGTCGGCGCCGTGCTCTCGCCGTTGCTGATGGGGGAGAAGTTTCCGCAGAAAGCCGACCTGCCCAAGGCGTCGAGCCTGTGCGGCGCCTGCAATGAGGTCTGCCCGGTCAACATCCCGATCCCGGACCTGCTGCTTCGGCTGCGCAATCGCGCGAAAGAGGAGAACGTGCCTTCCCCCGGCACGCCGCCAATGGGGGCCTGGGCGCTGATGGCGTCCCAGCCGAGCGTCTGGCGCGCCGCGCTGACCGGAGGCAAGGTGCTCAATTATCTTCCGACGAAGCTGATTCCGGTTCCCGCGCTCCGCGCCTGGGAGGCCAAACGCGAGTTGCCCAAATGGCGCGGCGGCGAGTTCCGGAAATGGCTCAAGGAAAGAAATCATCAACGCGCGGATCGATCCGCCGCGGCTGGTCCATAACGTGCTCCCCTCGGACGGAGGTGCCGACGAGGCGCGCCGGCCCGCATACCCCAGTATAAAAACATGGCTGACCCGGTTACCCCCGTTCACGAACCGTTCATTGCGTCGAAAACCCGCATGCTGGAGTTCACGCTCCGGGCGGTCATCACCGGCGCGATTCTGGGCACGCTTTTCGGCGCGTCCTCGCTCTATCTCGTTCTCAAGGTCGGTTTGACGGTCAGCGCGTCCATTCCGGTCGCGGTCATCTCCCTCGCGCTGTTCCGGTTCCTTTCGAAGCTCGGGCTGCGGGATTCGACGATCCTCGAGCACAACATCACGCAGACCGCGGGCTCGGCGGGCGAATCGCTCGCGTTCGGCATCGGCGTGACGATGCCGGCGATCCTCATCCTTGGCTTCGATCTCGAGCTCACCCGCGTGATGCTCGTCGCGCTGCTCGGTGGAATCCTCGGCATCCTGATGATGATCCCGCTTCGCCGCGCGCTGATCGTGAAGGAACACGGCAAGCTAAAGTACCCCGAGGGCACGGCATGCGCCGCGGTGCTCAAGGCGGGGGCGAGCGCCGCCGACCGCGCGCAGGCTTCTCCGAGCGCGCAGGCGGAAATCAAGGCGGCGGTCGACGCGGGGCTCGGCGAGGCGCCGGGAGCGAAGGCGATCTTCACTGGATTCGGCATCGGTCTGATTTACCAGACGATCAGCAAGGCGTTCGACGGCTGGAAGGACACGGCGGAGAAGATCTTTCGGGCGCCGTTCCGCGGCGGGTCGGTCGCGGTCGAGGTCGCCCCGGAACTGCTCGGCGTTGGCTACATCATCGGCCCGCGCATCGCCTCGATCATGTGCGCCGGCGGCGTGATGAGCTACCTGCTGCTCATCCCGATGATCAAGTTCTTCGGCGATCACATGACCACGCCGCTGGCCCCGGGCACGAAGCTGATCTCCTCGATGGGGCCGGACGACATTCACAGCACCTACGTGTTGTACATTGGCGCCGGCGCCGTCGCGGCCGGCGGCATCATCAGCCTGATCCAGTCGATGCCGACCATCTGGCACGGACTGAAGGAGGGGCTGCGCGGGCTCGGTGGCACGCTCGGCAACGGCAACGGCGAGGAAACGCCCCGGACCGAGCGGGATCTTTCGATGAAGTTCGTCGGCATCGGCGTCGTCGTCCTGCTCGCCGCGATCACGTTCGCGCCGCGACTGCAGATGAACATCCTCGGCGCGCTGCTCATCGTGCTGTTCGGCTTCCTGTTCGTGACGGTTTCCTCGCGCCTCACCGGTGAGATCGGTTCGTCGTCGAACCCGATCTCCGGGATGACGGTGGCGACGCTGCTCTTCACCTGCCTCATTTTCCTCCTCATCGGGTGGACCGGACGGGCGGAATACGTGACGGCCCTGTCGGTCGGTGCGATCGTCTGCATTGCCGCGTCGAACGGCGGCACGACGTCGCAGGACCTGAAGACCGGTTACCTGCTCGGCGCGACGCCGAAATTCCAGCAGTGGGCGATCATGGCCGGCGCTGCGCTCTCGGCGGTCTGCCTCGGGCCGATCCTCCTCGTCCTCAACAATGCGGGCACTGTGTACGTCCCGATCAAGGACATCGCGCCCGCCGGATTGCACACCGATGCGGGCCGGTTGTCCGAAACCGAAACGCTGTGGGGGCCGCAGGGCCGGCAGGATCCGAACTCCTACCTGGTTTGGCAGAAGCTCGACGATGTCGGCGCGCCGAAGGGGCGTTACCTGGTGAATCGCCAGGGCGACGCCGTCTGGCTCGTTGATCCGGGCATCAATGGCACGCACAACACGCGGCCGGACGGAACCGTCGTGCCGAAGTTCAGCGCGCCGAAGGCCACCCTGATGTCGTACATCATCGATGGCATCCTGAACCAGAAGCTGCCCTGGGCGCTGGTGCTGCTGGGCGTGATGATTGCGATCACCCTCGAGCTTTCATTCGTGCCGGCGCTCGCCTTTGCGGTGGGCGTGTACCTCCCGCTTTCGTCCTCGTCGCCGATCTTCTTCGGCGGACTGGTTCGCTGGCTGGTTGACCGGAAGATGCGCCGGAAACCGGCGTACGCCGCGATGCCGGCCGCGCAGTTTGTCGAGGAAAGCGACAAGAGTCCCGGTGTGCTGCTCTCGTCGGGTTACATCGCCGGCGGCGCGATTGCCGGGATCGTGATCGCCATCCTCGCGGGGGTGCCGGCGTTCGAGGGGCTGAACGACTCCGTCGCGAAGTGGGCGACGGCGCACAACCCGTTCTTCAACGGCCCGCATTCCGATGCGCTCACCCTGCTGCCCTTTGCGGCGCTGTGCATCTTCCTGTATCTCGTCGGGAGCGAAAAGGTTTTGTCCGGCCGGCTGGCGGGCGGAATTCACCCGGGACTTGCGAGCGACGAGGGCGATCCGAAGTGACGATTGCAGTGCGGCCGTTTCGGGGAGAGGCAGCGAGCGCGATCGCTCGGACGTGATGAGCCCTGCGCATCAGGCGGCCCAAATCGTCGCGTTGACCAACCGAAACTCGAAACTCTAACGTCGACACCTCATGGACGACCGCGAATCGATTCTCTCCCGGGTCCGGGGTGCGCTGGCGCCGCTGCACGAACGCGCCGCGCTGCCCGAGTACGACGCCGAACTGGCGGTGATGCGCAAGCTCCTCGCCGGCCGCGATCTCGTCGAGGTGTTTTCGGAGCGGATCAAGCGCGTGAACGGCCTGGCGCTGACGAGCGTTGCCGCGCTGGTCGATTATCTGCGGACGAACAAGTACACGCGGGGCTATTGCGATCCGGCGCTCTGGCCGAAACTCGCGCCGGCCTTCGGGACCGAGTTCAGGATCGAGACGGAATTCGATCGGGCCCGGATCGACGACTACGCGTTCGGAATCACCCGGGCGGCCGGAGCGGTTGCGGAGTCAGGTACGATCATTCTGAACGACGCGACGACCTCCCGCCGGCTCGCGGCGCTCGCACCCTGGGTGCACGTCGCGGTGATCGATCGCGCGACGATCCATCCCGACTTGCCCACCGCCGTGGCCGCGCTCGGTTCCGATCCGAACACGATCTGGGTGACCGGCCCGTCCAAGACCGCCGATGTCGAAGGCATCCTCATCGAAGGCGTCCACGGTCCCGGTCAGCAGATCGGCCTGATCGTCTGAGTTTTCGGTTCCCGGTGCTCGCTTGGCAGAGCTCCCGCAGCGCCGAGTGGGAGCGAAATTGGGTGGAGCCCGATGTCCCCATCGGGCTTTTTCGACTATGCCGCTGCCGGCGCGGGCGGGGATTGATCCGACGCCGCCATACTCTGCCGTTTTCGATCTCCGAATCGGGCGCGGCGCCAGCTCAGGCTCGCGGCGCGGGTTTTCGGCTGGCGAACCAGTCCTCGATTTCCTCCAGGGTCTTCCCCTTCGTCTCAGGCAGAAAGAACGTCGCGGTCACGAAGTAGACGACCGTGCAGCCGGCGAAGGCGAAGAACATCGTCGCGTACCCGAATTTCCCCACCGTCGGCAGGAAGGTCGCGGCAATCGCGGTCGACACCGCCTGGTTGATCAGCAGCGCAATGCTCATTCCATTCGACCGGATGCGCGTCGGCATCAGCTCCGACAATGCGAGCCACACGCAGATACCGGGCCCCATCGCGAAGAATCCCATGAACGCGAAGATGGCGGTCGCGGTCCACCAACCGGTGCGCTCGCTCGGTACCGGTGCGATCAAAGCGTTTTCGATCCGCAGCGGGGCGGTGCGGGCGCGCGCCAGATCCGCAAACGGATTCGCGAAGAACGCCAGGACGCGGTTCGCGGGAACGCAGTTCGCGCGGTCAATCACAACCGGCGCCGCGCTTTGATCGTCCGATCGCACCACCGGGGTGGCGGCGCGAAAATCGCCATACGAGTAAATCACGGTCAGCGTGCCCGGCCGGCCGGCTGGTATGTCGGCTGCGGTCTTGTCGAACAGCAGCCGTGCTTTCGTTTGTTCGTCGAACCGCAGCCGGAGCGTTTGCGCCGGCGTCACGAGTGCCTGCATCGCGGCGCGACAGTCGATCCGCTGCCGCTCGGTCTGACGAAACAGCAGCCCGACGATGAGCAGCGACACGACAATTCCCGCCGTACCAATCGAGAGCAGGAATTTTCGGCCTTTCCGGTCAACCAGCACCACGCCGCCGATCGTCACGAGGAAATTCACCAGCGTGAGGCCCACGTAGCCTTCGTGCGCGTGCAAGTCGGACAATCCGCTCTGCAGCAGAATCGTCGTGCTGTAGCCGATGATCGAATTGACGCCCGTGGCCTGGTTGCAGGCCAGGACGATGCAGGCAAGGAGGAAGGGAAGGAGGTATTTCCGCTGCCACAGCGATTCGGCCGGGCGCGGCGCCGGTCCGCGGGCGATCGCGCCCGTCGTCGTCGCGGCCGCTTGCGGAGCGTCGGCCGTCGCCACCATGGCGGTCATCTCGCGCCACTCGAGGTTGGCCTCCTCAGCGTTGCGGACGCGCCGCAGCGCGCGTTCGGCCTCGACGACGCGGCCGCGGCGGCAAAGCCAGCGTGGCGATTCCGGCACGATCAAGCTCCCGATCACGAAGAGCACGCCCGGTGGCAGGGAGGCCCAGAAGATCCGGCGCCACGCGGCGTCCTTGAAATCGAGCACGGCGGCGGGCGCGCCGGTCCGCCCGACTTCGGCGACGCGGAGGCTGAAATAGAAGCCAATCCCCGCGGCGAGCACGATGCCGAGCGTCAGCAGCCACTGGAAGATGGCCGTTCCCTTGCCGCGGTTGGTCGCACCGAGGCACTCGGCGAGGTACAGCGGCACCACCACGCCGATCAGCCCGGCGCTGACTCCCTGCAGCAATCGGCCGCCCACGAGCGAAACGTAGCCGTGAGCGGCGGCAATCAGGGGAATGCTCACCACAAACAAAAAACCGCTCAGCACCATCAGCCGCTGCCGGCCCAGCCAGTCGGCCAGCACGCCGGCGAACAGCGTCGAAACCACGCTGCCAAGCAGGACGGCCGCTACCACGAACGAGAGTTGCGCCTGGTTCAGCCCGGAGGTCGCTTCGAGGTAGGGGAGCGCACCCGCGATGATGCCGACGTCCACGCCGTACAACAGCCCGCCCAACCCGGCGACGAGCAGGAGCAGCCGTGCTTCGCGACGATGGCGGGCGGCGGAGGCGTGTTCACGGGTGGAATCTGCGATGGTCGTCATTTGGCAGGAGCATCGGCGGTTGCGCCGCCGACCAACGCGCGCAGCGCGGGGATCATCGGGAGTTCGACGGCACCAATCGGTTTCGCGGCGGCGTCAAGGCGTTGCCGGGCCGTCTGCTGCCACGCGCGATCCGTGGTCGCGTCCGTCGGGGAACGAGTGGTCGCATCCAGCCCGGTTGCACACGCATCCGCGAGCGCCTCGGCGATTGGCACCGCTTCGGTGGCGATCCGGGGTGAGCCGCTGGTTTGGTCGCGAATGATGAGGTTTGCCGCGTCGCGCCAGGTTTCGAGCTGGGTCCGGATAGCGGCGGTTACCGCCGCTCCGCCTGCTGGCAAAGCCGCGACATCGGCGGCAAATCGGCGCGCAACGATGCTCTCCGGTCGCGCGCAATCGGCCAATCCGGTCAGCGGGGTGAATTGCGTCGCCCCGGGCTGTTGCTTTGCGCGCTGATACCCCTTCACCGGTTCAACCGCGTCTACCAGCACCTCCAACGCGGCGACCAGCCGTGCACTCGCGGTGTCGCCGGCGAATCGGCGGATCATCTCCGGGCGATTCGCATCCTGGCGCAGGCCTGCCTCCTCGAGCCGCCGGTTCACGATCGCGAGGCGGCGGTACATCTCGTCGATGTTGGCGACCGACCGCGGCGACCAGAGTCGTTCCGCGATGGCCGCGGTCCGCGGCCAGATCCGTGAATCGATCGTTTCGGGCGTCACCCATTCACCCCACATCGTCGCCTCTCCACCCAGGACCCGCGTCTGCTCTGCCGGAGTCAGGTTGGTTCCTCCGGGAACGGGATCGTTGGCGTACAGCTGCGCTGCCGGTTCACACAGATCGATGTAGTAGCCGTTCGAGAGGATTGTCGCATATCCCGCGTGCGCAGCGGCCGCGATCCCGTCCGGCCCGCGCCACGACTGGATGACGTTGTCCTTCGGCAGGTCAGGGTGGAGAATCTCGTCCCAGCCGATCATCTTCTTGCCGTGCTTCTGGAGGATTTTGCGAACGCGACGGTTGAAATAGGCGTGCAGGCCGGCGTTGTCCTTCAACCCGTGCTCCCGGATGAACGCCTGAATTTGCGGGTTGGCGTTCCACTGCACGCCGTTGTTTTCGTCTCCGCCAATGTGGATATACGCGTCGGGAAACAACGCCGCCATCTCACCGAGAAAGCCATCGAGCAGCGCGTAGGTTCGTTCGTTCGTCGGATCCAGGACGGGGTCAAATACGCCCCAGCGGCGCTCGACCGCATACGGTCCGGGCGCGCTGGCGAGTTCGGGATGCGACACGACCCAACTGGTGGCATGTCCGGGGAGGTCGAACTCCGGGACGACACGGATGCCGCGATCGGCGGCATAGGCGACGATGGCGCGGATTTGTTCCGGGGTGAAAAAATGCCCATCGGAACCAAGCGCGGTCAGTTCGGGATGGCGTTGGCTTTCGATCCGGAATCCCTGGTCGTCCGTCAGGTGGAGATGCAGCACGTTGAGCTTCACCAGCTCCATGCCGTCGAGATTCCGTTCGATCACGTCGATCGGTTCCCAATGCCGGCACACGTCGATCAGCAACCCACGCCAGGCGAACCGCGGATGATCCCGGATCGTCACCGTCGGAAGCCACCACCCCGCCCGGTCCGACTCCAGCAACTGCGTCAGCGTCGCCAGCCCACGTAGCACGCCGAGGTCGGTTCGGGCGCGGAGCCTGACCTGGCTGCGCGAGACCGTCAGTTCATACGATTCATCCTCGCCGAGGAGCGGCGTGGTCCCGGTCAGCGTTTCGCAGTCGACCACGAGAGTGGCCGACGGGGCTGGAAACGCACCCGCGGTCGTGTGCACAAATTGGATTCCAGTTCGCGACGCCCATCGTTCGAACCAACGCGCGAGGGCGCGATCCACTCGGCCGTTCTGACGGCCGACGACGGCAACGCTGAAGTCGGGTGTGACCGCCAACCGCCCTTCGAAAGGTTCGACGTCGGCTGGCAGCGGCATCAGGGGGGTGGGGTTCATCGCGTGGAGTTTTGCCCCCACCGCCAGCAGAGTGACGGCAGCCAACCATGCCATGATCGCGGGCACGCAATTGCGGAAAGGGGAGGGGGCGATCATCCGAGGGGGCGGCTCGGCCAACCTACAATTCCACTGCGCGTCGGCGAGCGTATCTTCGGCGTCGCGGCAATTCTCGTCGGCCTCACCGTTCCCGCTTTCCATCTTTCCGCCCCGCCGATCTTCCGATCTTTTCCGTCCATGCCCGCGCCCGAATCCCACCTCCAGTCGGCCGTCCGCGAATTTCGTCAACTGAAGTCGCTCGGCGACCGCGCCATTGCGCAGGTTTCCGACGACCACTTCTTCGCCGCACCCGGGCCGGGGGACAACAGCATTGCCGTCATGGTGAAGCACGTTGGCGGCAACCTGGTCTCGCGTTGGACCGATTTCCTGACGAGCGATGGCGAGAAGGCCGGTCGCAACCGTGACAACGAGTTCGAAATCCTGCCGGGCGACACCCGCGAGGCGCTGCTCCGGCAGTGGGAGGCGGGTTGGGCCGCGCTCTTTGCGGCGTTGGAGCCGCTGGGCGATGCGGACCTTTCGCGGACGGTCATCGTCCGGCGCGAGCCGCTGACCGTGTTCCAGGCGATCAACCGGCAGCTCACGCACTACGCCTATCACGTGGGGCAGATCGTCTACGTCGCGAAGCACCACTGCGGTCCGGCCTGGCGCACCCTGAGCATTCCCCGCGGCGGCTCCGCCGCGTTCAACCAGAACCCGCGGGCGTACATCCCAAGGACGTGAGTGCCGACCGAGGGGGACGAAGATCGATCAGTCCACCCGGTGGCTGGTGGAACGCGATGTCCTCATCGCGTTGCTCAAGGTCCGCCACATCGACCCAGCAGCCGATGAGGACATCGGACTCCACCAAATGGCTCGGAGTTGGCCACGGCTCCCCGGGGGGTCCGCCGGAGTTGGCCATGGCTCCCGGGGGCGCTGGAGTTGGCCATGGCCAACGCGGACTTGGCCAAGTACCCCGGGGAGTTGGCCAAGGGACTTGGCCACGGCCCCGGGGCGGAGGGAGGGAGTTCCGAGTGACACGTTTGGATCGCTGCGATATCGATCTGCCATGCGCGAATTCGCGTCTGACAAGCCGAAGCGAGTCCATCCGTATGCGTGGCTGTGGGAGCCGCTGGAGTCCGAGCCGTCGTTCGTCTGTCGTCAGATGTTCGGCACGCGGGCGGCCTATCTCGACGGCAAGATCTTGCTCTGCTTCTCGGCGCGCACCGAGCCGTGGTCGGGAGTGCTCGTCGCAACGGAACGGGAGCATCATGACTCGCTGAGGCGGGAGTTTCCGTCGCTGGTGCCCCATCCGATCCTGCCGAAATGGCTTTATCTCTCGGAATCGTCGGCGCGATTCGACGGCACGGCCGAAAGGCTCGTGCGACTGGTCCGTCAGCGGGATCCGCGGATCGGCGTCACGCCGAAGGCGAAGCCGCGGAAACGATCGCGCCGATGATGGCCTCGCGGCCAAGTGACTGGTCGCCTCGCGTCAGCCGCGAGGTGGCGTTTCATCGGCGGCAGGAGGCAGTGTCGCGAAAAACCAGAAGACGGCCGCGGTGACACCGGTCAGGACCGCGATCGTGTAGGCGAGCGTTTGCCCCTGCCACAAGCTGGAGAACCACTGAAGAAACTGCGCCGTCATCACGTTCGCCCGGCCGCCGTACACACGCAGATCACGAAGGTATCGTTTGTTCGTCAGCGGATCGTATCCGAGCGGATTCGAGGCCGCGTCGGGAGGAAACAGATAAATGACGAGCGCCGTCGTGAGGCCGACGGCCAGGATTCCCACCGTGATGCGCTTGGCGGTTTTCCGCTCCATTTCGGCATCACGATGCCCACGCCGCCGAATGCCAAGGCGGTTCTGCGCACGCGCATTCGGGGGATCGGATCCGAGAAGATGCAGGGCGGGGTCGCCTGACCGCGCCTAACGCCCCGAGCACTTTAATTGATCCTCGGCTAATAGACTGGCGAACATTCGATGGGGTAGGTCGAACCGTCCTCGGTGAGCCGCGGCGGGTGCGATGTCGGTCAGCTGTGGGCGCTCAGCTCATTGCTTCGGTTGCGGCTTCGCGGCATTAGGCCCCTTCGTGTCAATTCGTGGTTCACACGATTGGTTTCGGCCCGGTGGGAAGGCGGGGTCAGGCGACCCCGCCCTGCATCTAACGTATCGCAGGCGGCGCCGGTCGGACACACCGGCGCC
>DASZYH010000280.1:0-9100 GCA_035545515.1 Opitutaceae bacterium | reverse complement strand
GAAAACCATGCGGAAACCTTGTAGCGGGAGATGGCGTGCTGCAAGTCCACTTACCGTGGTCGACGTCGGGTACTGCCTTGCGTCATGCATCGGTCAGAGTGCCCGTAGCTTCCGCAATGCCTCCCGCGGTAATAGTCATCTTATGGGGCCGGCGCCGCCGATCCGATTCGCGCCGATATTACGCCAACACGTCGGGCAGCCGATCTGGCGCTTCGCGCATCGCCGATGCTTCGATGTGCGTGTAATGCCGGGAGATTGGCTCCGAGTCGTGGCCGATGATGTCGCGCGCGACCGCCTCGGAGACACCGGCGTTCTTCAGCAGCGATGTGGCCGTGTGACGGAGTGAGTGGAACGTCAGTTCGTTTCGCAGTCGCGGGCCTTTTCGGCCGACGCCGCGCGACTCGTCTTTGCCGAGGCGCGCCGTGGCGAGGCCCGCTGTGACCAATAGCTCGTAGAATTGTTGGCTGAGGCGGCCAACGTCGCGGTCCTTCTCGACGAGTGCGCATGAGACGGGAAAGACTGGCGCGCGCGGATCGTCGGGCGCATCGAGATTCGTGAAGTAAGTCTGGAGGGTTCGCGCGAGGGGGATAAATTGCCGACGCTTGGTCTTGCTCGTGGTGAGCGTAATTTCATTTCGCTCAAGGTCGACGTTGCACCACCGCAAGGTCGCCACGTCCTTCAACCGTTGGCCGGTGTAGAGGCCGACGAGCACCATCCCTCGCCATTCGTCCGTCGCGATTGCCAGCACCTTCTTAAGCTCGTCCATGGTGAATGGCCGGCGGATTGAATCCTCGGTCTTCAACGGCGAGACTTTGGCGGCCGGATTTTCGAGAATGTACCCGTCCCGCCATGCGGTCTGAAGCATCGTCCGGACGATCTTCAGCTTGTTGTTCGCGGTTTTGGCGCTGGCCTTCGCCGCCGAGCGGTCGCGAAATGCCGCCACGTCCGCGCTGGTGAGGTATTGGAGGCCGAGATGTGCCTTGGCCGGGGTGTGCTCGACAAATTCGTTTATGGCCGACTTGTAGGCTGCATAGCTCACGTGCCCGAGTTCGCCTTTCTTCCGGGCCAGCCATTGCGCGGCAAAGTCGTGCAGGGTTGCCGACGCGAGCGGCTGACCGACCAAGCGTTCGTTCAGATCGCTCAGAATCCGCCGCATTTGACCCTCGGTCGCCTTTTTCTGGTGCGCTTCCTCCAGGTTGTCGGCGAACCGTTGGGCAGCCTTGCGGTTGGCTTGGGTGGCGGGCAGGCGAGTGGAGCGCTGGCCACGTGATCCGTCCTCCCGGTAGAAGCACGCCCACCAGAACGACGAACGCGGTTTGCGTCTCAAGGATGCCATGTAAATCTCCCGGATTGGTGACAACGACAGTGACAACGAGCACTGTCATTTTTTGATGTCCTTTGTGTCTCTCTCAGAGGAGAAACTTTTCCGTGCCCCGCAAAAATTCTCTCACTGGTTCGAGTCCAGTAGGGTCCACCATTCGACTAACGATCAGAAGGTTGCGAAACCACCGTTGCGTTTCCAAGACCCCTTCATGACTGCGATGAGCCCCTCACGGCCCGCAGTGGAAACAGCAGATGGGGCCACCGTCGCGAGCACCGGTTGCCATGAGCCCGGCCGGACGCAATCTGCGGCGGGCGGCGATCTGAACCACAGATGGTAGCGCTCTACACCCTCACGATCGCGGCTGGGGCGGCGCTGTTGTTCATCCTCGAGCCGATGTTTGCCCGGCAGATCCTGCCTCTGCTCGGCGGGTCGCCGGCGGTCTGGAATACCGCGATGGTTTTCTTCCAGGCTGCGCTCCTCGCGGCGTATGCGTACGCCCACGCGAGCACCGCGCGGTGGGGCGTGCGCCGCCAATCGGCCGCCCATCTCATCGTGATCGCGCTGGCGTTCCTGGTGCTCCCCATCGCCGTGCCGGCCGGATGGACGCCACCGACCCACGCCACGCCCGTGTGGTGGGTGCTTGGTCTTCTCACCGTTGCCGTCGGGCTGCCGTTCTTCGCGATCGCGACGACCAGTCCGCTCCTCCAACGCTGGTTTTCCGCCACCCTGCATCCCCGCTCGGGAGATCCTTACTTCCTCTATGCCGCGAGCAACGCCGGCAGCCTGCTCGGGCTCCTCAGCTACCCGCTGTGGATCGAACCGCATTTCCGACTCAGCCAGCAGGCGCGACTCTGGAGCTGGGGATACGCCCTGGTCGGCGGTTTGATCGCCGCGTGCGCCGTCACCGTCTGGCGCTCTCCAGCCGCCCCCGTGGTCGGCTCCGATGCGCCGGCCGACGCTCCGCGGCCAGGCGCCCGCCGGCGGATCCTCTGGCTTGCTTTGGCGTTCGTGCCTTCGAGCCTGATGCTCGGCGTCACCACCTACCTGTCCAGCGAGGTCGCCGTCGTTCCCCTGCTCTGGATCGTCCCGTTGGCGTTGTATCTGCTCACCTTCGTCGCGGCGTTCGCCCGGCGCAGGCTGATTCCCGCCGCCGCGCTCGCCCGCGCGTTTCCGCTCCTGGCCGTCATTTGGGTGCTGGTGGTGGACATGTTCGTCACGCATCCGATCGGCGGATTGATGGCCCTCCATTTGGCGGTCTTCGTCGTCATTGCGCTCCTGTGCCACGGTCGGTTGGCGGAGGACCGTCCGTCCGCCGCCAATCTCACCGAGTTCTACCTCTGGGTGTCGGTCGGAGGGATGCTCGGCGGCATCTTCAACGCCCTGCTCGCGCCGCTGGTCTTCAGTTCGGTGGCGGAGTACCCCATCGCGCTCACCCTCGCCTGCTGGCTGGCCCTGCGCCCGCCCGCCACGACCGCGTCCGGGAGCAAACCCGGTCCGGCGTGGCGCGCCGGTGACATTCTCTGGCCGGTGCTGCTCGGCGCGGTGACATGGGTCGCGCTCGTGCTGCTCCGCCACAGCCGCTTTGGCGACGACGCCCGGCCGACCGCCCTCGTGTTCGGCGCCGCGGCGATCCTCTGCTACCTGGCCTCGAAACGCCCGGCGCGTTTCGCCGCGGCCGTCGGCGCGCTGCTGCTCGTCGGACATTTTTCACCGGGCGACGAAGGCCGCGTGCTCAGCGCGAAACGCAGTTTCTTCGGCGTCCATCGGGTGATGCTCGATCCCACGGGGCGGTATCACGTGCTCCTCAACGGCGTGACGATCCACGGCCGTCAGGCGGTCGTCGGGCCGCACCGCGACACGCCCCTCTCGTATTATCATCCCAGCGGCCCCGCCGGCGATGTCCTCGCCGCGTACGGCCGCACCTCGCCGGAGAACGTCGCCGTCGTCGGTCTCGGCGCCGGATCGCTCGCGAGCTACGCGCGGCCGGGCCAACAGTGGACGTACTTCGAGATCGATCCGGTCGTCGAGCAGCTCGCCCGCGACCGGCGGTACTTCACCTTCCTCGCCGACAGTGCCGCGCCCATGCACGTTGTGCTCGGCGACGCGCGACAGTCCCTCACCCGCGTGCCCGACGGCGCCTACGACCTCCTGATCCTCGACGCCTACAGCTCCGATGCGATCCCCGTGCACCTCGTGACGCGCGAAGCGCTTGCCCTCTACCTGCGCAAGCTGGCCCCGCACGGGCGCCTCCTGTTCCACATTTCGAACGTGCATCTCGATCTCGAGCCCGTGTTCGCCAACCTCGCCCACGACGCGCACCTGGCGTGTCTCACGCGCGACGATACGCGGCTGTCGGCCCCGGAGATCGCGCTCGGAAAATCCCCGTCCCAATGGCTCGTCATGGCCCGCACCGCGGCCGACCTGGAGCGGCTGGCCTCGACGCCGGGGTGGCGCCCCGCCCGCGTCGACTCCACGCAACGCGTGTGGTCCGACGACTATTCGAGCATCCTCACGGTGATGCGGTGGCAGTGATCCGCGGACCGCGGACACCTACGCGCGCAACGCGGCGGCGGCGGCCTCGCAGTCCCGCGCGATCTGAGTCCGCAACTCCTCGACGTTCCCGAATTTCATCTCGGCCCGCAGGAAATGCCGCCATTCGACCGTGAGCTCGGCTCCCGCATCGAACGGGCAGTCCCCAAGCACGTGGATCTCCAGCTTCGGTTCCACCGTCGTCTCGACGGTGGGGCGGACGCCGTAGTTCGCCACCCCCGGCAGCGCGACCTCGCCCTCCGCACCGCCCAGGCGCACGGCATACACGCCATAGCGGGGCCGAAGATCAGGCGCCCACGGAACGTTCAAGGTCGGAAATCCCAGCGTCCGGCCGAGGCGTTTGCCCGGCGTCACGGTGCCCGCCGCAAAATAGGAATACCCCAGCAATGCGTTCGCCGCCTCGATCTCACCGGCCTCGAGATGCGCCCGGATTCGCGTGCTGCTGACGGGTTCGCCCTGCACCGCAACGCGGGCCGCACCGGTCACGGCGATTCCCAGCGCGTTACCCGACTGCCGCAGGAGGTCCAGGTTGCCCCGGCGCTTGTGCCCGAAGCGAAAATTGTCCCCGACATACACCGCGACGAGCCCGGGCAGCCGCTCTTTCAGCCACGCGAGAAAAGCCTCGGCCTCGATCCGCGCAAACTCGTCGGTGAAGCGTTCGGTGATCACCGCCTGCACCCCGAGGCGCCCGAGCACCCGCGCCTTCGTCCGCGAATCCTGGATCAGCCGGGTCGCGCGTTCCGGCCGGAAAATCGCGCTCGGATGCGGGCAAAACGTCAGCACCACCGCCGTGCCGGCATCCTGGCGCGCCGCCGCGACCGCCGGACTGATCACCGCGCGATGGCCGAGATGCACGCCGTCGAACATGCCGATTGCAAGATGGACCGGACCCGGCGGCAGCTCCGCGGACCCGATGCTGCTGAACTGGCGAGGCAGGTTCACCGGGAGAACTCCAAGCGGCAACGGCGCGGACGCCAAAGCAAAACCAGCGTCATCCGGAAGCCGGCGTTGCGCCTACAACACAAAGCTGGGAACGGCATCGCGCGGCGCGATCAGGCGTTTCTCGATCTCGCCCGGCGACATCGCCTGCAACTGCTCCAGCGTGACGGCCTGGGCGACATTGAAGTTTGCGGTGGCCGTCCGGCGCAGCGCGGCGAGGTGTGCGCCGCAGCCGAGTTTCTGGCCGAGGTCGTGTGCGAGCGTGCGGACGTACGTGCCTTTCGTGCAACGGAGCCGGAAATCGAATTGCGGCAGTCCGAAGCGCGTCAGTTCCCAGCTCATCACGCGGATGAAGCGCGGCTCCCGCTCGACTTCCTCACCCTTGCGCGCCGACTTGTAGAGTGGCACGCCATCGATCTTGATCGCGGAATACATCGGCGGGGTTTGGTACTGGTCGCCCAGGAACCCGTTCATCGCCGCCCGCACCTGCTCCTCCGTCAGCGGCGGCACCGGCCGCGTCTCCATCATCTCGCCGTCCGCATCCTGCGTGTCGGTAACCTTGCCGAGCTCGATCGTGCCTTCGTACTCCTTGTCCAGGCTGATCAGGTACTGCGAAACCCGCGTGGCCTTGCCGACCAGGATGATCAGCAGCCCCGTCGCCATCGGATCGAGCGTGCCGGCATGGCCGACGCGCTTCATCCTCAGGATGCCGCGCAGGCGGGCGACGACGTCGTGGGACGTGTGGTCGCGCGGCTTGTCGATCAGCAGGATACCATCGAGTTCTTTGGCAGGAACGAGCATCGGAACCGGTGAAATGAGAGTGAGAGGAAGGGTGAAAGAGGTCGGAGGCCGGATCGCGGGCGTGCCGCCCGTTCCGGACGGAAAGCCCGGATCACTTGGCCGCGCGGGATTTTTCCGCGTCGACGAGCGCCAGCCGCTCGGCGAGCGCGCCGACCAGCCGGGCGTAAAAGTTTTCGGCGCCGGTCTTCAGGTTCAACCCGGCGGCACACGCGTGGCCGCCACCGTTGAACTTCGCGGCGACCAGATCCACCCGGAACGACGGATCCTTGGCCCGCAGGCTTCCCTTCACGGAGCCGTCCGGCCGCTCCTCGATCAACGCGCCGATGTCGACGCCGTCGATGCTCCGCGCGTAATCAACGAGTCCTTCCGTGTCTTCCCCCGTGGAGCCGGTCGTCTCGAAGATCCCGCTCGGCAGGATTCCGATGCACACGCGCCGGTTGCACTCCAGCCGCAGGGACGAGAGGAAATGCTGCAACAGACGCAGCTTCCCCTCCGACTCGCGCTCGTAAAGCTCGTACCCGGCCTCCGCCGGATGGGCGCCGCGCGCGACGAGTTCGCCGGCGAGGGTGAAACACCGGCGCGTCGTCGAATTGAACCGGAACTGGCCGGTGTCCGTCAGGATCCCGGTGAACAGCGCCTGCGCCGCCTGCGCGTCGACCGTCAGCCCGTTGTCGAAGAACACGCCCGCCAGGATCTCGCAGGTCGCCGCCGAGGTGCTGTCGACGAGGTTGAAGGTCGCGTACCCGACGTTCGAGAGGTGGTGGTCGATGGCGCCGACCGGCGCCGGATACCGCAGCTTCAGCCGCTCCCCGGCCCGCGAATGATCCGCGCAATCGACGAACACGGCCGCGCGATCCTCCTTGTCCCGCAGCACGTCGTCGGTCCGGTAAAAGGTCATGCCCGGCGTGAGGAACAGCAGCCGGCGCGGCACCGGGTCCGGGTTCACGCAGATCACGTCGTGTCCGCGCGCCGCCAGCACCCGGGCGAGCGCCACCTGGGCGCCGATGCAGTCGCCATCGGGCCGCGCATGACCGATCACGGCGACCTTGCGACCTTCGAGGGCGCCGAGCAGACGGGCGAACTCGCCCGACAGGGTGGAATAGAATTTCTCCACGGGCAGGGGCGCGGCTAGCGTTGCTCCTTCGGCTTCGGGTGGTCGATTTCGTCGAGCACCTGGAGGATCCGCGCCCCGCGCGCGGCCGACTTGTCGAGGACGTATTCGAACTTCGGCAGGTATTTCAGCACGATCCGGCGCCCGAGCTCCTCCCGGATTTCCGACGCCCTGGCACGCAGCCAGTGGAGCTTCTCCTCCGCGTAGGTCTCATCGCCCACGATCGAGACGAAGACCCGCGCGTCGCGCAGGTCGGGGGCGACGCGCACCTCCGTCACGGTGATCGCGACCGCCTCGCTCTGATAGCGCTTGCGGAGGTAGTCGCTGAGTTCCCGCTGGACGAGTTCGTTGACGCGAAGCGTGCGGTTGGTCATGGCGATGGCAGGGGACGGACGGGCGGACAGCGGGGGTTCCGAACTTCAATCCGAAACCCGCGATCCGCAATCCGCAATCGTCACAGCGAGGCCCGGACCTTCTGGATCTCGAAGCACTCGATGATATCGCCCGGCTGGTAGCCGTTGAAGTCGTCGAGCTTGATGCCGCACTCCAGCCCGGCGCGCACCTCGTTGGCGTCGTCCTTGAAGCGCTTGAGCGTGGCGATCTTGCCCTCGTGCACGATCTCGCGGCCGCGGCGCAGGCGCGCCGAGGCGTTGCGGTTGATCTTGCCCTCGGTGACGAGACAGCCGGCCACGAAGCCCTTCGCGAGCGGAAACACCTGGCGGACTTCCGCGGCGCCGGTCTTGACCTCCTTGATGTCGGGCTCGAGCAGGTCGGCCATCATCTCGCGGACCTTGTCGCCCAACTCGTAGATGATCTCGTAGGTCTCGATCCGGACCCCGTGATGCTTGGCGAGCGGGGTCACCCCGTTCTCGAGCTTGGTGTTGAAACCGATGATCACCGCGCCGGCGGCGCTCGCCATCAGGACCTCGTTCTTGGTGATGAGGCCGACGTCGATCGACACGATCTCGAGCGAAACCTTCGCGCTCTTGATGCCCTCGAGGACGTTGCGCACGGCCTCGGAGGATCCGAAGACGTCCGTCTTGACGATCAACTTGAGGACCTTCTGCTGCGTCGCGGCAATGTTGGCGAACAGTTGCTCGACCGAAACCTCCTTCGGCGCGGCGGCGGCGGTCGTCGCCTCCTTCTTGACGCGAAGCTGCTCCTCCTCGGCGAGCTTCTCGGCCTCGCGCGCGTTCTTCACGGCGCGGAACATCGCGCCGCTGTCGGGCGTTCCGCTCCAGCCGATGACGCGGACGGGCGAGGCCGGACCGGCCTCCTTCACGTTGTTGCCCTTGTCGTCGAACATCGCGCGGACCTTCGCGTAGTGCGGGCCGCAGACGATCGCATCGCCGACCCGCAGCGTGCCGCGCTGGACGATGACCGTCGCGAGCGGACCGCGGCCGAAATCGATTTCCGACTCGATCACGACGCCGCTCGCCTCGGCCTTCGGGTTGGCCTTCAGCTCGAGCACGTCTGTCTGCAGGAGAATCATGTCGAGCAGCTCGGTGATGCCCTGGCCCTTGATGGCCGACACCGGTACCGTGATGGTCTCGCCACCCCAGTCTTCGGGGGCGATCCCGCGCTGCTGCATCTGCGCCTTTACCTGGTCGAGATTGGCGCCCTTCACGTCCATCTTGTTCACCGCCACGATCAGCGCGAAACGGTCGGGCTGCTGCTCCTTGACGCCGAGCGCGATCTTCAGCGCCTCGTCCGTCTGCGGCATGAAGCCGTCATCGGCGGCGACGACGAGGATCGCGACGTCGGTGACGCTGGCGCCGCGGGCGCGCATCTTCGTGAACGCGGCGTGGCCGGGCGTATCGAGGAAGGTGAGCTTCCGGTTGTTGAATTCGATCTGGTAGGCGCCGATGTGCTGCGTGATTCCGCCCGCCTCGCCCGCCGCGACGTTCGCCTTGCGGATGGCGTCGAGCAGCGAAGTCTTGCCGTGGTCGACGTGACCGAGGATGCACACGACCGGCGGCCGCGGCGCGAGGTGCTTTGCCTCGTCCTCCTCGGGTTTCTTTTCCTTCTTCTCCTTCGCGGCGGCGGCCTGCTGCGCGGCATCGCCGCGGTGCTTGATCTCGAGCAGGAACCCGTACTTCTCGGCGACCTTCTGGGCGACGGCCTCGTCGATGTTCGAGTTCATCGCTGCGAACCCGACCAGTTGGTTGAGTTCGGAAATCAGCTTGAACGGCTTGAGTCCCAGCGCCACGGCGAAGTCACGGACGACGATTGGCGGCTTGAGGTGGAGAATCTTGACGTCACCCGGGGCGACCGCGGGGGCGGCGACGGGCGCCACGGCGAGCGGCGAAATCCCCGGCATGGGCGGCGCCTTCGGCGCCGACACCGGGACATTCCGGGGCGGCAGGGGCGGCGCG
>DASZYH010000279.1:0-23826 GCA_035545515.1 Opitutaceae bacterium | reverse complement strand
GATCAAGCGACTGAAGCTGTCGGGGCTGCTGCGGAACGCCTGTGTCGTCGCGGGAAACAGCGGCGACGCGCGCTTCCTGCTCCAACTGGTGACGCTCGCGTCTTCCCATCCTCTGGCGATGGTCCGGGCGCATGCGGTGTGGGCCGTTTACCGGCTCGGCGGCGGAGGACAGTTGGCCGCCGCGCGGGCGAACGAGCAGGATCCGATCGTTCTCGCCGAATACGTGGCGGAGGAAAGCGGGTCGTAGCTCCCGCCAGACTCAAGCCGGCCGACTGACCGGCCGTCCCACCGCCACGGAGCGGTTGATGCTGATGTGGGCGCGGTGACCTCACCGCGCGGGATGCAGCGTTCGCTATGCCTCGCGCGGTGAGGTCACCGCGCCGACATGCACTCGGGATCCGTCTCCGTTGATTTCGCGGGAGCGAATCTCGCGCCGGCTCAGGCCGATTGCCGGGAAAACGCGGCGTTGAACGCGGCGATGGCTTGCTCGGGCGGACGCACCGGCCGGCCGGTCCGATCGATGAAGGCGTGGACGGTCTCGCCGGTGACGAGCAACTCGTCGCCGCGGTACACCTCGTAATCCAGCCGGATGCGAAGGAGCGGCCGCTCTCGCAAGGTTGTCACAATCGTCAGCGTGTCGTCGTACCGCGCCGGCCGGACAAATTTCACCGCCAGCTCGAGGACCGGCAGGAAGAAACCACCCGCTTCGAGATCGCGATACCGCACGCCGAGTTCCTTCAGCAGGGTCGTCCGTCCGACCTCGAACCACGGCAGATAACTGCCGTGATAAACCACGCCCATCATGTCGGTCTCGGCATATCGAACCGTGACCTCGCAACGCGACTGGATCATGCGGCGGCCGATTCGGATTTGAACAACGCGGCGGCGGACTGCTTCCAGCAATTGCGCGTCGCCCAGTCACGCCCCGCTTCGCCGAGGCGACGGCGCAGGAAGGGGTCGTGGATGAGCTTTTCAAAGGCGGCAGCGAGCTGGAGCGGGCGATTGGGCGGGACCAGGAGTCCCGTGATGCCATCCCGCACCGCCTCGGAAACGCCGCCCACATCGTGGGCGATCACGGGCAGCGAATGCGCCGCCGCCTCGAGGTAGACGAGGCCGAACCCCTCGACGCTGTGCTCGAGGTTGATGCTCGTCATCGCGAAGATGTCGGCCCGGTCGTACAAATCGGAGAGTTCCTCGTCCGGAATGTTGCCGAAGAACCGGACCGTGAGATCGACGCACTCGGCGGCCGCCGTTCTCAGTTCGGCTTCGTACCGGTGCCGGCTTTGGGCACCGACGACCCAGTATTCGACCTGGCTGCGGACCTCCGGCGGGAGGAGCTGCAGGGCGCGCAACGTTGCCAGCTGGCCTTTTCGCGGATGGAGGCGGCCGACGGTGAGGACGATGATCTTCCGTTTCGGCAGCGCGGGCTTGGGCGGGACGACCGCGAAATCGGAGCGCAGCGCGCCGGGGGTCAGGAGGATCTTGTCGGCGGCCTCGGGGAAGTAGGTCAGAAGGAGCTCCTGCGTGTAGTTCGTGAGCGTGCTGACGCGGCTCGCGTGGCTGATCAGCCGGCCGGCCAGAGCGCGACGGAGGGGGCTGCGGGAGAATTTCAGGATCTCCGAGCCGTGAAATGTCAGGACCAGGCGCCGCGGACGAAAGGCGTGGAAGAACTGGAGCAGCATCATCGTCAGCATCGGCCCCGGCTCCGGCAGATACACGGTGGCGTGGCGCAACTCGCGCCGGTGCCGGATCAGTTCCCGGGCCAATTGCACCTGGCAGCCGAGATTATGGGTGCCCTTCAGCGGCAGGCGGCGGAGGCGGAACGGCCAGTCGGTTTTCTCGGTTTGCGATGGCGCCGATTGGGCCCAAACCTCCACATCATATCCAAGCCCGGCCGTGGCGCGGGCGATTTCTTCCGTGAACGTGGCGATGCCGCCGCGCTTCGGATAGAATTCGTGTGTAATGAGAAATACCGGATGACAGGCGGTTTCGATGGGAGAGGCCATCATGGCGTGGAATAGCGTACGCACGGGCCAGGATCCACGTCCTGGTAAAGAAGGGTGGAGAGTAGGTATGCGGGATGCTCCGTGGCAAGCGTACGTCATGCCGTCGTACGATACGGATCACCGGCCGAATGGTGGAACTACCCACTCGATTGCATGACCATCCAGCCCCGACCTAAAAATGGGTTTACTTTCCAGCCCCCTGTAACATAGAAGGACCGAACAATGTCAGAAGCAGCTGTCCCTAACCTGTCGGGTACGAACAAACCGTTTCCACCGACGCCGAAACCGTTTGCCCCCGAGGACGAAGCCGCGCTGCGCGAAGCACTTAAACGTTGCTCGCCGTCAACCTTCGAAGCGGCGGTTCAGTTCAGGAAAACGGGAAATGCCGAGCATGTTCCGGCGGTTGTGATCGGTGTAATCGAGCGGTTTGTGGAGCCCGATCTCCGCATGAAATTAAAGGATGCGGACGACGATCTTCGGCTCATCGAGGACCTCGGCATCGATTCGCTGACGATGATGGAAATTGTCATCCTCGTGGAGGACGTTCTCCAGATGTCGATCAACAATGACGAGTTGCGGAACCTGCGCACCGTCGGCGACGTGAAGACGTTTATCGACTGTAAAATCCGCGGACTACCGCTGCCGAAACCGACGAAGTTCATCCCGATCGAGCATATTGGCGCGGTGATGCCGATGCAACCGCCGTTCCTATTTCTCAATGAAGCGTCCGTGAGCTCCACGGCGGCCAACGGAAAATACAAGATCACCGGTCAGGAATTCTTCCTTCAGGGGCATTTCAAGGACAACCCCGTGATGCCGGCGTCGATCATGCTCGAGGCGCTTGGTCAGCTCGCGGTCCTGTATCTACTCGAGGGCCATATTCCGGATCCGGGCAAGGTGGTGAATCCGGCCCAGATCTTCTTTACCGGCTGCGAGGGAGTTCGCGCTCATCGCCAATGCCGGCCGGGCGACATCCTGACGCTCTCGATCAAGCCGAAGCGCAACAAGTCGCCGCTGGCGACGTTCGAAGGCTCGATTCGCGTTGGCCAGGAGAAGGCCGTGATCGCGGAGGAAATCTCGCTCCTGTTCGGTTATGCGGATGCGGTGAACGCGCCGGTGCCGATCAATGGAGTCGGGCAGGCGGAATCGACGCCTGCAACCGAAGCGGCAGTTGCCGCCGCGGCCGCCAATGCGCCCGCCGCCGAGCCGCTGCGCACGGCCATAAACGCCTGATCTTCCGCACCTCTCAACCTTAAGCGGCGGCCCGTGCGGCCGCCGTTTTTTTGTGTTCCCGGAAATCATCCGGCGGCATGTCACGCGTTGACCGTGGTCGGGGAAGCCCCTTCACTCGGACCCTTGCCGAGCTGGGCCGCGTCGCGGGTCAGCTGGAATCCATCACACACGCATGCCCAGAGTTTTCATCACTGGACTCGGATTCGTCACCAGCATTGGCAACGATGCGGCGACCGTGACGCACAACCTGCGCGAGCTCCGTCACGGTTTCGAGTTGTATCCTCCTTTTCAGAAGCCGGATATCCCGTGCAAGGTCGTCGGCACGATCAAGGATTTCACCACCGACTCGGCGGACCCGGAGGACTGGACGTTCCCGGCGCGCTATAAAATCAAGCGGGAGCTCCTCCGCTCGATGGCCCCGAACGGCCTGTTTGCGCATTGCGCCATGCTCCAGGCAATTGAGGATGCGCGGTTGTCCGACGCCGACACCTCGAACACCGAGACCGGCTTGTATGCGGCGTCGGGCGGCTCGCCGTTCCTCACGCACTGGCATCACGAAAGACTCCTCAAGGTCGGGGTGACGCGCTGCTCTCCGCTCGGCATCGTGGCCTCGATCGTTGGCACGCTCAACTTCAACCTGGTCGCCGCCTTCAAGATCCTCGGGTCCTCGTGCGGGTTCTCGTCCGCCTGCGCCTCCTCGGCGCACGCGATCGGATACGCCTATGACGACCTGGTGCTCGGCCGCCAGAAAAGGATGTTCGTCGTCGGCGCCGAAGACGGAAATTACGACGCCATCCTGCCGTTCGCGGGAATGCGTACGCTTTCGTTGCAAACCGACCCGAACGTCGCCTCGCGACCCTTCGACGCCGCACGGGACGGGTTTGTGGGTACGGGAGGCGCCACGGTGCTCGTGCTCGAGACGGAGGAGGAAGTGGCGCGCCGGCAGGTGAAGCCGTACGCCGAGGTGCTGGGCTGGGGCCAGGCCTCCGACGGATACAATGTCGCGATCTCGCACCCCGATGGCCATGGCTCGGCCACGGCGATGAAGAATGCCCTTCGCGCGGCCAAGGTCGCCCCGGAACAGGTCGATTACGTGAACGCACATGCGACCTCGACCATCATCGGCGACATTTCCGAGGCGCGCGCGTTGCGGGCGGTGTTCCCCAACAGTGCCGAGCGGCCGCTGGTCAGCAGCACCAAGGCGCTGACGGGACACGGCCTCTCGCTTGCTGGCGCCATGGAAACCGGCTTCTGCTCCCTGGCCATGCGCGAGGGTTTCATTCCGGGCAACGCCCATCTCAGCAAGGTCGAGCCGCAGTGCGCCGGCATCAACATCCCGACCCAGACCGTCGACACCGCGCCCACGATCGTCGTGAAGAACAGCAGCGGGTTCG
Source organism: Opitutaceae bacterium (assembly GCA_035545515.1). Lineage (GTDB taxonomy): Bacteria > Verrucomicrobiota > Verrucomicrobiia > Opitutales > Opitutaceae > ER46. The sequence goes on along the minus strand of DASZYH010000279.1, from coordinate 19,193 downwards.
GCGGCGCGAACGTCGCGCTCGTCCTCCGACGCGCGGCGTAGCGGATTCCACGCGAAACCTTGTCGTATGCGGGAGAAGATTCATTCCGTTCCGGCTCCCCGCCGGTCCCAACGTGCGAAGCCGCCTCTCTGACGTCTACCGGACGGCCTACATCACCGGTGCCAGCACCGGCCTGGGACGCGCGTTCGCCGAGATGCTCCTGGCCGATGGCGTGCGGGTGTGGGGCACCAGCCGCAGCCCCGCCCGCCTGGCGGAAGTCGGAGGCGCGCACCGCGCCGCGTTCACGCCGGTCGTGATGGACCTGCGCGATGGTGCGGCCGCCGAGCGAGCCTTCCTCTCGGCCGACGATGCGGCGGGCGGATTCGACCTCGTCATCAACAACGCCGGCTACGGGGTCTTCGGCGACTTTGCGGCGACGGAATTCCGGATCTGGGAGGAGCAGATGCAGGTGATGCTGGTAAACACGGCCCGGCTGACGCACGTGGCGCTGCAACGACTGCAACCGCGGGCGACGGCCGGACGTCGTTGTGCGATCGTGAACATTTCGTCGCTCGCGGCCGAATTCCCACTTCCGTTCCAGTCGGCCTACAACGTGTGCAAGGCGGGACTCACCGCATTGAACGAAAGCCTCATGATCGAAGCGGCGGGCACCGGGGTCGTGATCCTCGACGTCCGCCCTGGCGATTATCGCACCGACTTCGAGGGCTCCGTCCTGCGGCCCGCGCGGAAGGCCGGCAACGAGCGGATGGACCGCGCCTGGGCCGCGTTTGACCGGATGATGCACGGCGGCCCCGCGCCGGCGCATGCCGCGGCGGCCTTGCGGCGCGCGCTGCTCCGCGGGCACAGCGGCACGGTTCGGACGGGACGCTTTTTCCAGGCGGTGATCGCACCTTTTATCGCGCGTTTCGGCTCGCTCGCCCTCAAGCGACGGATCCAGGCCGCCTACTTCGACATATCCTGATGTCCAAACTTCGGATCCTTGTCCTGACCTCGAGTACCGGCGGCGGCCACGATGCCCGGGCGGAGGCGTTCGCCGAGTGGTGCTTTCAGCTCTACCGCCACGAGGTCGACGTCCGCATCGAGCAGATGCTCGAGAAGTCCTCGGTGGTGAACCGCACCGGCGTGCGGCTGTACAACCGGATCCAGCGCAGCGCGCCATGGGTGCACAAGGTCTTCTACGCGGTCGTCGAGCTCCTGAGTTACCTGAACACCCGGGACGTGACCTTCGGTGCGGCGTATTTCGTCCAGGTGCTCCGCGAGTATCGACCACACCTGATCTTCAGCGTCCACGACTGCCTGAACCGGGGATATTTCCAGCTCGCGCGCAAGACTCTCGGTCCGGACCAGATCCGCTGCGCCACGTATTGCGGCGAATTTTCGGGAGGGTGGGGGTACTCGCGCAACTGGATCGAGCCCTCGGTCGACCGCTACTTTTCGCGCACCCGCACGGCGAACGACTATGCCGTTCGCAAGGGCATTCCGGCTGAGCGGTCGCGGGTCCGCGGGTACCTGATGCTGCCGCGGGCTCACCTCGAGACGCTCAGTCCGGCGGAACGGAAGGTGTTTCGCACGAAACGGCTCGGCCTCGCGCCGGACCGGTTCACGGTCTTTCTCGCCACCGGCGGCAACGGGGCGAACAACCATTTCGACCTGCTGCCGGTCCTGCTCCGGCACTCGAGCCGGATCCAGGCGATCCTGATCTGCGGGAAAAACAAGCAGACCTATAACGAACTCGTCCACTGGCGCGCGATCCATCCGGAGTTCAACTGCTATATCGAAGGCTACTCCGACATCGTCCACCTGCTGATGCAGGCGAGCGATGCGATCGTCACGCGCGGCGGCACGACCACGTGCGCGAAGGCGCTCCATTTCGAGTGTCCGATCATCTTCAATGCGTTCGGCGGGATCATGCCGCAGGAGGAACTGACGTGGAAATTCTTCCGCAACGGCGCCGGCAGCCGCAAAATCGAGCATCCGGAGGATTTCGCGCACATCATCGACCCGTGGATGGCGGATCCGGCGAACTATGAACGCGCGCGCGCGGATTTCCTGCGGCTCCGGTATGAGGAGGATCCGACGATCCTGATCGACGAAGTCGTGGCGCTCGCGAACGAGGTGGCGGACGTGGAGTTGAACCGCCGGCCCTGGCCGCCGCCGAACGGCAACGGCCTGAAGGCGATCCTGTCCGGCGCCGGCGAGCGGGCGGTCGCCACCTGAGTCCGCGGCAAAGCGTTCTCGCTTGGCCGGACATGGGGGTTGCTTCTACGTTTCGGAAACATTGGCCGCCGAAAAACCCGTCATCGCCTACTTCTTCACCACGTTTCCCAAGAACACGGAGACGTTTCTCCAGCGCGAGATCGCGGCGATGCGCGCGCACAGGGTGAACCTGCGGCTCTATTCGCTCTGGGGTGGAGGCGGCACCTTCCGCGGCGTCCCGGTGGCACGGTTCAACAAGTGGCGGCTGCTGACGCTGTTCTGGCTGATCCCCGCGGAGTCGTGGCGCCGTCCGGAGGTGCTCAAGCAGCTTCTGCGCGGTCTCTTCACCCGCCGGGCGCCGTCGTGGCTCAACTTTTGGGAGAACATGCTCGGCGCGGGCTTCGCCTGCGTGCACCTGCGGCAGTTCCGTGCGGATCCGCCGGCGTTGATCCACGCGGCCTGGGGCGGGGCTCCGGCGACGGCCGCGTGGCTCATGTGGCGGGTCGACGGTCACCGGTTCAGCGCCGCGGCGCACGCGTATGACATTTACGAACACGGCGGCGACTGGTGGCTGAAGGACAAGCTGGAGCACGCCGCGTTCATCCATACCTCGACCGAAATGGGCCGCCGCGCGCTCGTGGACCGCGGACTGCCGCCCGAGCGGATCATCTGCATCCGGCGCGGCCTCGACCGGCGCCCTGCGCCGAAGCCGTTGCGTTCCTCGCGCTGGCCGCTGCACCTCGTGTGCGTCGCCCGGCTGGTCGAGAAGAAGGGGCTCGATCGCCAGCTCCGGATCTACGCGGCGCTCCAGGCGGCGGGCGTGGATTTCGAGGCGCACATCGTGGGCGATGGCCCCCTCCGTGCCAGTCTCGAACAACTCGCGGGGCATCTGGGCGTCGGCGCCCGCGTGACGTTTACCGGACACCTGCCGCAACACGAGGTTTGGAACCAGCTCGCCTGGGCCGATGCGCTCCTGCACACGGGCGTGGTCGCGCCGAGCGGCGACCGCGACGGCCTGCCGAACGTCATCCCCGAGGCGATGGCCGCCGGCGTGGTCGTGATCACCTCGCCCGCCGCGGCAACGACGGAGGCGATCACCTCCGGCGTCACCGGCATCGTGGCGTCCGTCGATGCCCCGGAGGAATGGGTCACCGCGTTGCGCCGGCTCGGCACCGATGATGCGTGGGCGGAGCAATTGCGGCGCGAGGCCCGCCGATGGGTCGAGGAAAACTTCGACGCGCACCGCAACGCCGACCGGCTGCGCCAGCAGTTCGAACGCGCTCTCGCGCCATGATTCACTTCGACCGGACCAAGGCGGACGCTGCCCGGCATCGCTCGGGGTTGACCCGCGTGAGCGATCGCCTGGCGGCCGGACTTGGGGCGGAGGCGCAGGCGGTGCAGTGGGCGGATTGGGATCTTCGGGTGCGGCGGGACGACTGGTTCGTGACGGCCGAACTGTTTTCCGAAGCTGAGCGGCCGGGCTTCACCGCTTTTCTCGATTCGCGCGCCTGCCGGACGGCGGCGGTCTTTCATGATGCCATTCCACTGAAGCATCCGCACATCACCTGGCCCCAGAGCGTGGCACGGCATCCCGGATACATGAAGCTGCTGGCCCGGTTCGACCGGGTGCTGGCGGTGTCGGCCGCCAGCAAGGAGGAACTCGAGGGGTTCTGGCGCTGGCTTGGCCTCGAACGGACGCCGCCGGTGGCGGTGCTGCCGTTGGGTGCGGATTTCAACGGCGAGCCACGCGTCACCCGCCGGACGTCCGGTGCCGCAGTGCCGCAGTTGTTGAGCGTCGGCATCATCGAGCCACGGAAGAACCAGGCGTTGCTGCTCGACGGATGTGAACGGCTTTGGTCGGAAGGCCTCCGTTTCGAGTTGCACCTCGCCGGCCGCGTCAATCCGCATTTCGGGCGCCCGATCGCGCGTCGGGCTCGGGCGCTCGCCCGGCGGCATCCGCTGCACGTGCATGAGTCGCCCGACGACCGGGTCGTGGCAGGACTCTACCGCACCGTGCGGGCAACTGTTTTTCCCTCGATCGCGGAGGGCTGCGGGCTGCCGTTGATCGAATCGCTCTGGATGGGCGTGCCCTGTGTCTGCAGCGATCTGCCCGTGCTGCGGGAAAACGCGGATGGGGGTGGATGTCTCCCGGTCGCGAGCGGCGATGTGATGGCCTGGATCAACGCCCTGCGCCAGGTGCTGACCGACGACGCGCTGCTGGCGCAGCTCGCCGATCAGGCGACCAGCCGGCCCCTCCCCACCTGGACGGAAACAGCCCGGCGGTTGCGCGACGCCTTGAGGTAGGGCGCGGAGTCCCTTCCGCGGATCGACAGGATCGGTGGTAGGGCGCGGAGTCCCTTCCGCGCTTCGGAGCGACACGCGAGCCGAAGCGCCCGCAAGCGGGCAGCCTACGACGGAATCGCGACTGACCCGTAGGCCGCGAGCTTGCTCGCGCCCTGTGCGGTCACCGCACTCACATCGCCCGTCACAATTTCTTATACGCGTACGCCATCGCCTCGGCGACTTTCTCGAGCTGCTCGTCCGTGTGCATGGCGGAGACGGCGGTGCGGATGAGATCCTTGCCCGCGGGGACGGCTGGTGCGATCGACATCACGGTGAAGACGCCCTTCTCCAGCAACGCACGCCAGAAGATATAAACCCGCTCCTTTGACCCGAGTACGATCGGAATGGCCGGCGTCTCGCTCTCCCACGTGTCGAGTCCCAGCGACTTCAGCATCCCCTTGTACTTCCGGGTGTTTTCCCAAAGCCGGTCGAGATGCTGCGGTTCCGTCCGCATGACTTCCAGCGCGGCCTGCGCGCTCGCCGCCTGCGCCGGGCTGATCGCGGCGGAAAAGGTCGTCTGCTTCGAGTGTGTCCGCAGGTACTCGATCACATCGGTCGCGCCCGCGACAAAACCACCGACGCTCGCAAGCGACTTCGACAGGCTCCCGCAAAGGACGTCCACCTTGTCGTTGAGTCCGAAGTGATCGACCGTCCCGCGTCCCTGCCGGCCCAGCACTCCGAAACCGTGGGCGTCGTCGAGCACGGTGAAACAGCCGTTTTCCTCCGCGATTTCGGTGATTTCCGGCAGCCGCGCGATGTGTCCTTCCATCGAATACACGCCCTCGAGGACGAGCAGCTTCGGCGTCTCGGGCGCGGTGGCGGCAACGACCTCGCGAAGGTCATCCGGGTTGTTGTGCGAAAACCGCTCGACCGTCGCGACCGACAGTCGGATCCCGTCCCACAGGCAGGAGTGGATGTTCTTGTCCGCGAAGATGACGTCGCCTTTCTGCGCGAAGGCCGCGACCGCCGACATGCACGAGAGATAACCCGCGGCGTGGACGTGGCAGGCCTCGCGGCCGAGAAACTCCGCGAGCTTGTCCTCGAGCTCGACGTGGAAGGTGCGCGAGCCGTTCGAGATGCGCGCGCCGTTCGTGCTCGTGCCCCATTTCAGGACCGCCGCGCGCGCCGCCTCGGTTACCTTCGGGTGGAAGGACAAACCGAGATAGTCGTTGCTCGACAGCATGATGACGTCGCGACCTTCGAGTCGGACCATCGTGCCGTTCTGGCCGTCCATCGTGTGATAATAGGGCGCGTACTTGAGCCGCATCTTCGTCGCGTAATCGTCGCGACAGCGCGCCATCACCGCCTTTTTGTTTTTACTGAAGAAGGACAACGCCATGAGCGCGCAAACGTTGAGTTGCCCTTTTCCGGTTGGCAAACGGAAAGGCCGTCCTGCGGCACGCTCAACGACGAGGCGACAGTGTGCGCATCCAACCGGTGAGCTCCCGCGCGTAGTCGCTCCACGAACGGAACAAACGCCGCTTCGCCTCCGCGCCCAAGCGCGCGATGTCGTCCGGGCGGGCAAGCAGATGCTCGATCGCGCCGGCCAACGCGCCTGCGTCGACCGACTCGAGCAGGACGCAGCCGCCGCCCCGCGCCGATTCGGCCAGCGCACCGCGGTTCAGGCAGAGGCAGGGCTTGCCCTGCGCGAGGCTCTCCAGCACGGGCAGCCCGAAGCCTTCGCGTAGCGAAGGGTACACGGTGAACGTGCAGGCGGCATAAGCCGCTGCGACCGCGGCATCGTCGGCCTGCGTGTCATGCTGCAACGCGCGGCCGGCGGCGCGCAGCTCGGCGATCCGGGCGAGCGCGGCGCGGCCGGTTTCGGCGCGGGGCAGTCCGACCAGGTGGAGTCGGAACCGGACGCCGCGGCTCCACAACTGTTCGCACGCTTCGAGCAGCGCGAGGTGGTTCTTCCGGGCCTCGATGCTTCCGACCGAAAGCACGACCGGAACGTCGGACGGTTCCCGCGCCGGTCTCGCCGGGGAGGCGGGCCGCTCGATCCCGAGTGGGATCGTGACCACCGGCGGGGCGTTCCGAATTCCCAACCACGACCAGTATTCGCTCAGCCGGCCCCGCGAGTCGTCGGACACCGCGGCGATTCCATCCAGGGCCAGCAGCTCGCGCAGATACGACGGGAACCGTGCGACCGTCTTCGGCGGAGACAACTCGGGGAGTTCGAGCGGGATCGCGTCGTGGAAAATGGCGACGCGGGGCCCCTGCTCCTTCGCGAAGCCGCCCAGCCTCGCGCCGACCGCCGCGGAAAATATTTCCGGAAAAACGACGCCGGCGGCCGGCGCAGGCAGGCGGGAATCCCGCCCGATCGCTCGACGCATGCGGCTGCGGACGCGCGCCGTCAGCGGCCACTGCGCGGACCGCCGGCTCGTCGGCGCGACGGCATCGAGGTTGGCGACCTCCCACGACTCCAGCGTCCGCCAGCCGCCGAGATAAGGATCGTAGGTTATGCCCGTCGCCGATTCCCCCAACGCGCTGCGCAGCGACCGCGCCACCCGCTGAATCCCCGTCCGAGCCCGGGTATGGCTCGTGTGCGATAAATCAAGCAGCAGGGGCGCGGACATCAGGTCACCGTTCTGGCACGGCGAACCGGAGATCATAAAGCGCAAACGCGAGCTGGCGCGGCGATCCTCCCGGTTCGGGCACCGGCGGCGTGGTGGTTGAAAAATCGAGCACCGCGCGGCCGCCTTTGACGTCGATGTCGACCTGGTGCACGGCGCGCATCGAGTCGGCCGGACCGCGCCAAATTTCGTGTCCATCCTGACGGAGAAGAACCGTCCGCGCATCGAGACTTCGGAGGCCGAAGACGATCCGAATCCTCGCGTCCGCCTTCGGCCACGCTTCCAGGGTTACGGAGCCGTCCTGGCGCGCCCACATCCAGCGGTGGCCGGACGCCTGCTCGCGGTCATACCACCCCGGGCCTTCATGCACGATGCCGGCGGTATTTCCCCATCGTCCCGCCGTCAGTTCCGTCGGATCGGAGGGCACGTGGACGAGCGTTAACCCACCAGCGAACACGGTGAGGTTGCCGATCAGCAGCCACCACAGGGACGCGCGCTCGCGCGCCGCGAGCACGTTGAACGCGAGCGTGAGCGGCAGGAGCACGCGAAACACCGCTCCGGGAAACCCTTCCCAGACGGCGGTGCCGCAGAAGGCCATCAACACGACAAAGGCGGCGCCGACGCGCCACCAGCGGTCGGACCATCGCGGTCGGGCGAGGATGAACGCCGCCTGCACGGTCAATCCGCCCAGCGCGAGCAGCGACGTCCAGGCGAGCCACGGATCATCCAGGTGGAACGGCGCCTCCACGGCGGCCGCCCATTTTCGGATGAACCCCCACACCGGCCACGTCAGGTTGCCCCAGCCCTGGTCGGCGGGACCGACGCGAAACCGTACATACGCTAGCCAGGCGGCGAGCGGCAGCGCGGCCGCCACGACCCGGACCGCGTTTTTCCACGAAATCCACGGGCGTTTCGTCAGACCGGCGACCGCCAGGATCGAAGTCTCGCGGCTCAAGGCCGCGGCGGCCGCGCAGCCGAGTGCCGTGATTTTGCGCCCGCGCTCAGCGGCGGCCAGCATCGCCGTGGTCAGTGTCAACGCGATCAGGTCGGTGAGGGCCAGCCGAACGCTCACGAGCGCGCCGGCGGAGAACATCACGCCCGCCCAGGCGATGAATCCCCGCAGTTCCCGCACGCGCAACACCCGCCAGAGCAGGACGGCCAGCAGGAGCCAGGCGACGACATTGATCAGCGAGTACGCCGTGATGACCGCCGCCGGCCGGCCGGCGCCCGCAATCCACGCGAGGGCCGACGGCAGGATGCGTCGCGCACGGTAGGACAAATTGTCCATCGCACGGGGCAGCTCCGGGTCGCGTAGCGACGGATCGATCGCGATCTGCGCATAATATAGCCCGTCATAACCGCCGGTGTCGCGATAGACGTACACCGGCAGGTTCCGAAATTCCGAAATCTTCAGGTCGTCGTTCGATGCATCGAGCTGGAAGAATTCGGTGAATCCATAGACGGGATGCCAGAACCGCGCGACGGCCGCGAGGAACAGGACGACCGCGGCAATACCGGCCCAGCGCCAACGACTCCGGCGTTGCGACCGTTCCGCCATCAGGATCGGGGATCACCGCCGGCGGACCATCGCAGGATAAGCACATCCTGCACGTGGCCGACTTGCGTCCAGTTGCCAGGCATGTGGTCGGCAAGGGCGTGCTGATCGGTGATCTCCCAGGGATCGAGTACCGCGTACAATGGCCGGTGCGCCGACGCCAGGGTCGCAGTCAGTTGCGCGAAATCCGTCTTTTGGAGCATGTCCCACCGGACGATCGGCAGCTTTGTATAGTAATACAATGCACCACTGTGCTGCATCGTGGCGACGACGGCATCGGTAGGAAGATGGCGTTGAACCCAGTCCGCTGTGCGCGGGTAGATCCGTTCGCCTTCACCCGATTTGAGGACGATGAGCTTCGCGTCCCAGTACGCCGACCAGCCGTAGATCGCGACGAGCACGAGGCAACTTGCGATGGTCGCGCGGCGGCCGGGCAGTCGTCCCGCGGCAAGACGCTCCCAGGCCAGCACCGCACCCACCACGAGTGCAGGTCCGATTGGCAGCAGGAATCGAAGATACCACCAGGTTTGGTGCGTGAATTCGTAGGCGGAATAGAACCCAGCAAAGACGAGGATCCAGGCGCCCAGCACCGCCGCTTCGAGGCGGAATCCCCGCCCGAGCAGCGGCAGGGCGATCACCGCAACGACCAGCGGGGTGAAGACGACCGGCAGCCAGATCGCATAGTGCGCAAGCGTCGGCGTGATCCATTGGGTGGCCAGCCCGGCGCTGTCGCCATAGCCGGTGGTCAGCCACTTCCCATAGGCGTCATGGCTGTGCAGGCAGAAGAAGGTGCCGCCGGGAATTCCACCGGCAATCCATCCGAGCCACCGGCGGGCGGAAAAGCCGAGCGCGATGGCGATCGGCACGAGCGCCAGCGCATTCGTCGGGCGGGTCAGGACGGCAAGTGCGTACGCCGCGCCCGCGGCGATGGCCCAGCCGCCGGTTTTCCGGCTGCGGTACGCCGCCACGACCGCCGCGGTCGTCCAGACGAGAGCCGGCACGTCGCTCATGGCCTGGAGGGTCATGAACAGGTACAGCGGGCTCGCGCCGACGATCACGCTCGCGATCAGCGAGGACCGGCACGATGCACCAAACGTTCGCGCCGCGGCATAGGTGAGGAGCACGCCGAGCATGCCGTGCAACCAAAGTACGACGTCGCCTGCGAGGCGCCAGCCGACGATTTTCGCCGCCAGCAGCACGAATAGCGGCAGTCCGGCGGGATAGGTCGGCACCAGTCCGTTTCCGTCCGGCGCGGGCTTGATTCCAAGTGGCGAATAGATCCACGGGTTGGAGGCGCCGGCGGAAAAGCCGGGAATCGCTCGCGGGGCCACGTGGATGCGGCCTTCGCCGAGCAATCGGGCGTGGTTCATGTAGCCGGAGGAATCCGAGCCGCCGGCATAGGCGCCCACGTGCAGGCCGAGCAGAAGGCCGTAGCCGACGAGTGCGGCAACGATCAGAGCCCAACCGACCCGGGTGAATCGCGCTGGCCGGCGATGCCGGGTTGGCGTGAGAGGAAGATCAGAATCCATTCTTGCGTTAGCCCGCTGAGACAGTGGTTTTTTTGATTTCGTGGCCAGTCCCAAACCTTTTGTCGCGCGCTTTGCGGTTGCCGCTCGTCGGCTGGCCTATGCCGCCAGCGTCGGCCTGTTCCTGCTGATTTGCGCGCAATTCTACATTCCCGGACAGGGGTTCACGTACCTGGTGATGTTCGGGGGAAAACAAGCCTCCCAGTATCTGCCCGAGTTGCGGGCGCAGAATTTCTACGCCGACCGCGACTCGTACGGCTACGACGCACAGTACTACGCTCAGATCGCGATCGACCCCAATTTGGGCGACCCGGCATTGCGCACGGCGATCGATAGCCTTCCATATCGCGCCCGCCGGATCCTGTTCTGCTGGACGGCCTACGTGCTGGGAGGCAGCCATCCCTGGTGGGTGCTGAATGTGTTTGCGGTGCAGAATATCGTCGCGTGGCTGCTGCTGGCGTGGGTTCTCCTGCGCTGGTTTTCACCGACAGGGTGGGGAAACTTCCTCCGCTGGTTCGCGACGCTGTTCACGTTCGGCATGTGCTTCAGCGTGCGCGGCGCGTTGGTGGATGGTCCGAGCCTCCTGTTGATTGCGATCGGCATGGCCCTGTTGGAGGCCGGTCGCCCGTGGTGGTCCGCCGCCGTGCTCGGCGTCGCCGGCCTCGGCAAGGAAACCAACATCCTGGCGGCGACCGCGCTCGCGCCCGCCGATCTCCGCGACGGCCGCGAGTGGGGCCGGGCAATCGGCCGTGGGTTGCTGGTCATCGCCCCGCTCGGGGTGTGGCTGCTTTGTCTCAAGGTGTGGGTCGGCACCGGCGGAGATGCCGGGTCGCGCAACTTTGCGTGGCCGTTTGTCGGGTACTTCGAGAAGTGGCAGGAGGCGCTCCGACCGTTTTTCCACTCTGGCAGCGGGGTGATCGGCCGGGCGGAGGTGTTCGTCATGATCGGCCTCACCGTTCAGTGGTTGTTTTTCGCGCTGCGGCCGCGCTGGCGTGATCCCTGGTGGCGGGTGGGCGCGATCTACGCTCTGCTGATGGTCGTGCTCGGCAGCGCCGTGTGGGAAGGCTATCCGGGCGCGGCACCGCGAGTGCTGCTGCCGATGACGCTCGCGTTCAATATTCTCCTGCCGCGCGGACGGCGCTGGTGGGTGCTGCTGATCCTGGGCAATCTCCTGGTCTGGCCGTCGGCTGACATCCTCGTGCCGCCGGGCCGGGAGAGCTTTCAGGTTCGCGGTTCGCGCGAGTTGCGGGTCGTCGAGGCCAACGGCGATGAACTGGGCGCGCGCTTCAATGACCGGCAGTGGTACGGACTCGAACGGTCCTACTTCGATTACTGGCGCTGGGCCCGCGGGCCCGCGACGCTGGTCTTTCACAACCCGCACCCGTTTCCTCTCACGGTCGACATCCGGTTCCGGCTGAAGAGCAGCGATGAACGGACGGTGACAGTCGCGGCGGGCAGTCGCGTCCTGTGGCACGGTCCGACCGAGCAGACCGAGCCCGCGCTGGTCTTCCGAAACGTGGTCCTGCCGCCCGGCGACACGCCGTGGCAGTTCACGACCGACCGCCCGGCGGAATTGCCGCCGAACGGAGATCTCCGCAAGGTCGCGTTCCGCGTCTGCGACCTGGTGATCACAATCGAGGCGCCGGCGAAGTAGGCCGCCGGAGCGGACACGACTGCCTCAATCCCGGTACAGGACGACCAGTCCCTGGCGGCGGGTTTTGAAGAACGCCCGGAGGACGCGAAACAGGCTGAGCCAGCGCCGTCCGCGCAGGTCGGCCTGCGAGCGCGCGTCCGCATACACCGGCCGGTAGACGGAGCGCAGGTGAAACCAGGGCCAGGGCAGGACCAGGTGCCGTTGGAAGCCGGCCGCCCGGCCGACCCGGATGATCTTGCGTGGCGGCATGTCCTTCTCGTGCACCCCGAATTCCGCCACCGCGCGCCGGGAGGTTTCGGATTGGCTGTGCCCCTCGCCGGGTTCGATGCACAGCACCATGCCACCCGGGCGCAGCGCCGCATGCGCCGCCCGGAGCGCTGCCTCCTCGGATTCCGCGTGATGCAGCGCATCGTGAAAAATCACGTAGTCCGCAGGCGGATCGATCCGAACGTCCTCGTAGTCGGCGACGCGGTAGCTCGCGTTCGTGATCCCTTTCTCCGCCTTCAACTGCTCCGCGAGGGCGATGGCATCGGGCGAAATGTCGATCCCGATCACCACGTACCCGCGCTGGGCAAAGAGCTGCCCGAGCCAGCCGGTCCCGCAGCCGAACTCGACGATCCGTCCCGGCGGCGGCCGCAGCAACGACATCAACGCCGTGACGTTGGCCAGGTATTCCAGGCAGTGATCGTCGCTGAACGGTTTCCGCAGCGCATGCTGGCGGCCCTCGGCGCCGATCCGCGCAAAATACTCGCGCTCGCCCTGCTTCGGGTCGGCGGAGGCGGATCGATGGTCAGGTGAACCAGTAGCCATTGACGAACAGGATGACCGAGAGGGTTTGGAGGATCACCGAAAGGGCGAGCAGGGGAGTGGCGAGTCGCGGCCAGCGGACGACGAGCAGGGCGGCGACGATGTAGAGTGGGAACAGCACACCAAAGTAGCGTGGGACGGAGTCAATGAAACGCGCCGAAATGTAGATGAAGCCGAACGTCAGGGCGTAGACAATGTAGGTCGTGCGCATCCGGAGCAGCACCCCCGCGGCGAGCGCGAGCAGCGAGATCACCACCGTTCCCGCGAACCACCACCGATAGAACAGGGACAAGCCCGTGAAACTCGAGCGGGCGAACAGTCCCCAGAACCAGGTGAAGTGCCGGCCCGAGTCGATCTGCGCCTGCGAGTACATGAACGGATTGCCGAAGGTGGCCCACATCACGGCGGCATACGCCAGGATGCCGAGGACGGGCATGGCCGACCCGAGAATCTCCGACAACCGCGGCCAGCGCCACCCGCCTTCCTCTCGCATTGCCAGCAGCGCCTCCCAGGCGAGTGGAACCACGAGCGCCACCCCGACGATCCGCGTGAAGGCCGCCAGCGCCCCGAATATGCCGGCCAGCCACCAGCGGCGGCGACGGGCGGCGAGCAGGCAGCCAATCGACAGGGGGAGGAACCACGATTCGGAATACAGGCTGGTAAAGAAGAAACTGATCGGACTGAAGACCAGGAAGGTGACGGCCCACCGCGCGATCCGCTGGTCCCGCCATTCGCGCGCCACGAGCCGCCAGAGCAGCACGCACGCAAGCCAGAATCCGACGAACGAAACGACATATCCCGCCGCGCGGCGGTCGAGCACACCGTTCAGCGACACCAGCCGCATCAGCCAGGGATAGAGCGGAAAGTACCCGACGTTCGTCGTCGGGTCCCCGGGGTGGGCGAAATGATACCCGTGTTCGGCGACGTCGAGATACCAGAGTGCGTCCCAGCGCAGAAACCAATCGAGGACCGTGCGCGGCGGGAGAAAACCTTCCGCCTTGCGCACGCCGAGCAGGCTCAGGCCGGCCGTCAGGTAGATCAGGAGGCGGGAGCTGACGAATAGGACGAGAAGGCTGCCGACGTTCAGTTTGGGCTCGGCCGGCTCGTTTGCGCCGGTCGGGTCAGGAATCGTGGGCATCGTTCAAAATGCGGCGATGCATTCCAGCCGCCGCCGATAGCGCGTGCCGATCGCGATGGGGGAAAAGCGGGTTGTGATCGTCTGTTGCGCCGCGGCTCCGAGTCTCGCGGCAAGTTCACGATCAGCAAAAAGCCGGCGCATGTGCTCGGCCGCGTGGTCGGCGTCCGGATCCGCCCAGGTCGATCCCTTCGCGTACGGACCATGATTCTGCTCGAGCGTGACCAGCCGGGCGCGAACCGGACAGCCGTTTTCCGGCGTAACGTACTCGGCGGTGGCCGACCAATTGGTCGCGATCACCGGTTTGCCCAGATACATCGATTCTGCGATCGCGAGCCCAAACCCCTCGGAGCGGTGGAGTGACACGAAACCGTCGCACGCCGCCTCCAGCGCGTAGATGTCGGCGCGGGGGAGCGTCTCCGTGATCAGGACCGTGCCCGGAAGGTCGCGCACGCTTTGCTGGAGCGCGGCGAAATCAGCCTCATTGCCGGTCACGTTCTGGACCTTGATCACGAGCGCCGCATCGCGACCGGCCAGGCCCGAACGGCGGAAGGCGTCGATCACCGCCCGCGGATTCTTCCGGGCCGAGTAGGAGTTCAGGTCGAACAACGTCAGGAACAGAAAGGCGCGGGCCGGCAGTCCGAATCGGGCGCGCAGCTCGGGAACCGGTGCCGAGGGTGCCGCGAACGCGATCGCATGAGGCATGGTGAGGACCGGCAGCGGGGATTTCAGCGCAACGGCGGTCGTGGTGAAATCGCTCGGGCACCACACCTCGTCAAAATAGTCGAAGCTGCCCATCCACGCGTCGGGAAACTCCGGGAGTTCCCACGCGAAGTAGGCGATGTTGTATTTGCCGGAGCGGAAGCCGGCGCCGTGGTGGTGATCGATGTCGCGCGAGGCCGGCGGGTCGACGTGGATGACGTTTACGTCGTGGGGATTCTGTTCCTGCAGGCGGGCGGCGTAGGTTTGATCGCCCTGCCGGTTCTTGCAGTTGAGCTTGAGTGGAACGAGCGCGTTGGGAATGCCCGCGGCATCCGCGGCGCGCACCATGCAGCGCGCCGACTCGCCGACGCCGAGATCGGCGGTGAGGAAGCCGACGATGTTGAGTCCGAGCTTGGCGTGGCGGCGGGCGAAGGCGGCGGAGTAGGGGGCGTCGCGCTGGGAGAAATCGAAGATCTTCTCGCCGGTGCCCGTCTCGATCGCGGTGACGCGGAGCTGCCGGTTCTTGTTTTGCCGCCGAAAACGCTGGAGCGAACCGAGACCGCTCACCCGGCCCAGCCACGCCAGAAAATTCGTCCACCCGGTCCCGCGCAGCCGAAACGAAATCACCGGCCCCTCGATGTGTTCATCGTCGGCCTTGTTCTTCAGCGGGTAGGGCGCGGACTCCGCTCCGCGCCTCGGATCGGACGGGATCGGAATCCGGACCTCCCAAGGTCCGGCGGCCGCGGCGCGAACGACCGTCGCCGGCCCGCCATTGACCGAAATCTCCAACGCGGGGAACGCGGCCTCGGCGCCACGCGCGTCGGGATGTTGCCGGTACATGCCGCGGACCACGAGCGCTTCCACCTCGTCCAGGGCGGGCAGGTGTACGGTGCCGACCTCGCGGATCCAGGCCGATTCGGGATCGAATTCGTCGAAAAACAACCCGGCATACTGGGAGAAGCGCCGGGAATAGGCGCCGCCGGCCGGAGGCTTGGAAGCGGGACGCATGAAGTGACAGCCCAGCGAAGAAGGCCCCCACCGGCTTGGCAAAGCTTTCCTCAGTTCCACGAGGTCGCGCGCACCGGGTGGAACGCAATGCTCCATCCCGTTGCGGCCGAACGCTGCTCGCTCGTGACCCCGGACGCGGGGTTGTCGCGCCCTGCGGGGGGCCGACTGAGCTGGGCCGAGATCTCGATCTGGACGCGCGATGAGGTCGCCGCGCCCACAGCAGAGGAACGGTTGCGGCGTTTTTGGGTTTTCGGCGTCGCCGCATTTGCATTTGCCCTATCGCCGGCGATCGAACGGTCCGAAAACGTAGCGGTTGCAGGTGACGAAACGCCTCCGGATCACCTTGGGCGTCGCGTTTACCACCCCTGATTAGCTGCGTGCGACTACCCTGGCCCAGGTTTGTCCGTGCTTTGGCCGCGCATTGGCGCGTCGGTCTGCTTTTGTGCGTCACCACGCTGCTGTGGATGGCGCATTACGACCGTTGGACCCTGTCGAGTTGGGAGCTGCCGACGAACTACTACGGCGATTCGCTCGAGATCCTGGCGCGGATTCATGCGGCCTCGGAGGGCGATTCCGTTCCGTTTCGGCCGCAGGTCATGTCGCGGCTCGGCGCGCCGTTCGGCGCCAATTGGAGCGCCTATCCATCGTCCGATCTCCTGCTAATCTGGCTGCTCGGCAAGGTGGCCGCGGTGATCGGCCTATTCCCCACTGCGAATATCGCCCTGCTGCTGGCAACGATTTCCGCGGCGCTGTCCTTCTACGGATGCGCGCGCTGGCTGCGAGTCCGATGGGAATGGGCGTTCGCCAGCGCCCTGTTGTTTGCGTTCACGTATCAGACGTTTCACCGCGGTTTGCCGCACCTGTTCATCGTTTTCTCGTGGACGGTTCCGCTCGCGCTCCTGAGCGCGGGAATCGTCGCGGCCAGTCGCCGCGTCCGCCTGCGCAGCGGGATGGGATGGTTCTGTGTCGGAACCGCGGCGGTCGTCGGCGTGGGCAATCCCTACACGCTGTTCCTCTTTCTCCAACTCGTCGGGTGGGCGGTCGTCGGCCAGTGGCTGGGGGCGCGGCGCCGGGAGAACATCGTCACGGGGCTCGTCACGATCGCGGTGGGCATCGCGGCCTTCTTCCTGGTCGAGTGCCACGTCTGGCTGTTCGCGCCCGACACGGCCGCCGTGTCGCCGATCGTCCGCAACTATGGCGGCACGGAGCGATACGCCCTGAAGCCGATCGAACTGTTCCTGCCGCCGGCGACCCACCGGTGGGAGCCGCTGGCGTTTCTCGGCCAGCGGTACGTTCGCTGGTCGGACTGGCGGATGGGCGAGGCGTTTGCCTCTTACCTCGGGCTCGTTGGCATCGCCGGGTTCATCTGGCTCGCGGTTGTGTCGATCGCCGCGGTGTTGCGCCGCCGGCGGCTCCCCGGTGCGGCGCTCCCGGTCGCGTGGGTGCTGGCCTTCGCGTCGGTTGGCGGCCTCACCAACCTGCTCGCCTTCTTCACCGGGATCACGGTGTTTCGGGCCACGAACCGCTACAGCATGTTCGTTTCCGCGATCGTGCTGCTGTTCCTGGCGCTTCGGCTCACGCGGCTGGCCTGGTTGCGGCCGCGCTGGATCAGCCTCGGGGCCGCCGCGGCCGTCGCGGTGATCGGACTCGCCGACGAGATGCCGCGCGCAACGCCCCGGGTCCGCCAGCAGGAGGTGGCCCGGCGCGTGACGGCGGACATCGAATTCGGCGAGCGACTCGAACGCCTGCTTCCGGACGGCGCGATGATCTTCCAGCTGCCGGTGATGGGATTTCCGGAGGTCGTGCCACCGTACCATCTTCCCGACTACGAGCATTTCCGTCCCTTCCTCGGCACCCAGACGCTTCGCTTCACCTACGGCAGCCTGAAGGGACGATCGCGTGGCCGTTGGCAGCGCGAGATCGCGGCGCTGCCGCCCGTCAAGATGGTGCGGCGTCTCGAGGCCTACGGGTTTGCCGCGGTCTACCTGAACCGGCGCGGATTTCCCGATCACGGCGAGAAGCTGCTGGCGCAACTCGCGGAGGCCGGCCGGACCGAACGGCTCGAGAGCACGTACGGCGAACAGGTCGTGGTCCTGCTCCGCCCGGCCCGCGTGCCGCTCGTGCCGGTCGCCCACGCGCTGACGTTCGGGTACGGCTGGCACGAGCCGAGGCCCGGCGAGCCGCGTTGGGCGTACGGCCCCGCCGCCCTGTCGTACTTCAACCCGCATCGTCGTGAGGTGCGCGGGGAAATCCGGCTGATCATGCAAAGCGTCGGCCCGCGGCATCTCCTGATTCGCGTGAACGGCGGCGATCCGATCGAGGCGAACCTCGGCGTCCACCGTCATGTGGTGCGGATTCCCGTCGAACTTTCACCGGGCGTGAACCGGCTCGATCTGGAATCGATCGAGCCGGCAGTGCGGGAAGGAATGGGACAGGACCAACTGCGAACGTTTGCGATCTACAGCAGCGAGGTGCGGATCGTCGCGCCGGCGCTCGCGGTCGCAGCACCGCCCCGGACATGAACGACGCGGGGCTTGCCGGGCAGGCGCGCGCCGCCAGTGTCGGCCCTGCGCTGCGATGAACGTCGACGAATATCACAAGCTCGCCGAGGTCGAGGATCGCATGTGGTATTTCCGGGCGCTGCACCGCCATGTTGAACTGCGCCTCGTGGAGGCGCTGGGGGAGGGAACCTCCGAAATCCTCGATGCGGGCTGTGGTACCGGTGGTCTCATCGCCCGGCTCGGGGCGCGGCACCCGGCCTGGCGCTGGTCCGGCGTGGATCTGTCGGAGGTGGCCTGCGGGCTGGCGCAACGTCGGTTCGGTCGGGTGGCGACAGCGACGGCGACGTCCGAACTGCCGGCGCCGGAACTGGACTCCACGGGTCCGAAGATCTGCCGCGGCGATGTCACCCGGCTGCCGTTTCCCGACGCGAGCTTCGATGCGATCGTGTCGGCGGACGTCCTGTACCACGTCGACGATGACGCGGCGGCGCTGCGGGAATTCCAGCGGGTGCTCCGGCCCGGCGGCGTCGTGGTCGTGAACGTGCCGGCCTATCGCTGGCTCTGGTCGTATCACGATGACGCGGTGCATTCGCGACGGCGGTACGATCGGCAGGAAGTTATCGGCAAATTCGAGGCGGCGGGATTGGGGAAAATAAAGGCGACGTATTGGAACACCCTGCCGTTTCCGCTCGTCGTGGTCCGGCGCAAACTACTGCCTGCGCCCCGCGGAGGGAGCGACGTGCACCTGTTTCCGGGTCCGATCGAGAACGGTTTCGACGTGGCGATGGCGGCGGAGCGGACGTGGCTCCGGGCCTTCGGACGGCTGCCCTTTGGCACGTCAGTGCTGGCGACGGGAATGAAGCCCGCCGAGCCTTAAGAGCCTAGAGCGGTTGAAACAAAGCTGTAACCGAACGCCGGCGAGATGCCTCAGGTGGTAGGGATGGGACTGGGAGTTCCCAGCCGCGGCGGGGTCAGGCGATCCCGCCCTACATCGAACCATGGCGCGGAAGGGACCCTCCTTCGCTGAAGCTACGGAGGGCAGGCTCCGCGCCCTACCGGCGGCTACGAAGTTCGCCCCACCGTCAGACTTCAGGCTCAGACGGAGCCTGTCCGCCATCAACGCCCAACAACCAACGCCCACCAACCACCAACCACCAACCACCAACCACCAACCACCAACGAACAACCGCCGA
>DASZYH010000278.1:0-107379 GCA_035545515.1 Opitutaceae bacterium | reverse complement strand
CGGTTCCCACCTTTCAGCTTCCGCGCGCGCCGTTTACGACGTTCGCGACTTTGGCGCCCGGGGTGATGGCCGCACCCTCGACACGGATGCCATTCACGCGGCGATCGCCGCGGCTCATGCGGCCGGCGGAGGCATCGTTCACTTTTCTCCCGGCACGTACCTGACGAAATCCATCCGCCTCCGCAGCCGGATCGTCTTCCGACTCGGCATCGGCGCGGTGCTCGAGGCGGCAGCCTACGCCGAACACCCCTTTGATGCGCCGGAACCGGAACTCGCTCCCGGAGCCGAAAAACAGTCCTCGCCCGGGCACAGCCACTGGCACAACAGCCTGATCTACGGGATCGATCTGGATGACATCGCGATCCTTGGGCCCGGACGGATCTTCGGCCGGAGCCTCGTCCGCGAGCGCGTCGTCCCGGCCGGCGCGGGCAACAAGGCGATCGCGCTGCGCGACTGCCGGAATGTCCTGCTGCGCGATTTCTCGATCCTCCGCGGCGGCCACTTCGCCATGCTCCTGAGCGGCATCGAGAACCTCACGCTCGACCACCTCAAGATCGACACCCAGCGCGACGGCATCAACCTCGACTGCTGCCGGAACGTGCGCGTGTCGAACTGCAGCATCAATTCGCCCTTCGACGACGGGCTCTGCCTCAAGAGCAGCACGGGGCTCGGCCGGCCGCGGCTGACGGAAAATGTCACCATCACGAACTGCCAGGTCAGCGGCTACGACGTCGGCACGCTGCTCGATGGCACCTGCCGCCGCGAGGTCGACTACACCCGGCCCGCGCCCGCGGGCGCAACCGGGCACCTCGAGTTTGGCCCCCAGGAGGGAAGCCTCGCCCACCGCGGCGGCCCCACCGGTCGGATCAAGCTCGGGACCGAATCGTGGGGCGGCTTCCGTAACATCGCGATTTCCAATTGCGTGTTTGAATATTGTCGCGGGCTCGCGCTGGAAACCGTGGACGGCGGCGTGCTCGAGGATGTCACGGTGAACAACCTCACGCTGCGCGACGTCCAGAATTCCCCGATCTTCGTCCGTCTTGGCCGGCGCAACCGCGGACTGGGCACCCCGCCCGTCGCGGTCGTCCGGCGGGTGACCATCAGCAACGTCGTCGCCAGCAACGTCGATCCGCGGTTCGCCTGCCTGCTGCTCGGGATTCCGGGCCACCCGATCGAGGATCTCACGCTGAGCAACATCCGGATTCTCTTCCGCGGCGGCGGCACCGCGGCGGACGCGGCCCGCGACCTGCCCGAACTGGAAACCGGCTATCCGGAACCCTATCAGTTCGGCGTCACCCCGGCGTATGGCCTTTTTCTTCGGCACGCCCGGCGCGTCACCCTGCACGCGATCGACCTCCAAACCGACGCGCCCGACGCGCGTCCGGCGCTGATGCTCGACGATGTGGCCGATGTCCGGCTGAGCCTGGTCAATGCCGCCTGCGTCCCCGGCGCCTCGCTGCTCCGACTGAAGGAGGTTTCGGGTCTGACCATCTCCCAGTGCGCCGGGCTCGCGGATGCCACGGGGATCGCGGCGGGCGCGCGGGTCCGCACCGCACCGGCGCGGGTGTTCGTGGTGGGCGACAGCATCTCCCTCGACTACGGTCCGAGCCTCGAGCGTCGGCTGGCGCCGCGATTCGCCTACGATCGCAAGCGCGACGACGGCACCGGGACCAGTGTCGACCTCGACGACCCCAAGGGCGCCAATGGCGGCGATTCCCGCATGGTCCTCGACTACCTGCGGCGCCGGCGCGAACGAAACCCGATCGCGGCCGACATCCTCGTGCTCAACTGCGGGCTGCATGACCTGCGGACCGATCCGGCCACCGGCGCCAAGCGGGTTCCCCTGCCGGAATACGCCGACAACCTGCGCGCCATCCTCGCCGAAGCCGCGGCGATGGCGCTCCCGGTTGCATGGGTCCGCATCACCCCGGTCGTGGACGCGATCCACAACGCCCGCTGCTCGAAATTCCGCCGGTTCAGCGCCGACGTCGACGCCTACAACCGGATGGCGGACGAGATCATGCTCGCGGCAGGCGTATCGCTCATCGATCTGCACGCCTTCACGCAACCGTACCTGCCGTCCGCGCTGGCCGACCATGTCCACTTCGCTCCGGCGCTGCGCGATAAACAGGGTGCATTCATCGCCAGTCACCTGATGGCGTTGATCGACGCCGGCCCTCCTCCACCCGCTGATCGATCTCCGGCGTGAAGGGATTTCTGCACGCCATCCTGCGGTATGTGATCGTGGCGGCGGGCATCGTGGCCCTGCTGCTTCTGGTCGGTTGGTTGCTGCGCCCGGAGGTCAAGTCGCCCCCGCCTCCACCTTCCCGGGCACTGCTCGCGTCGGTTGAGGCCTCGCGCGACGTCACGCTCGACCGGAAGCACCCGCCGGTGGTGGTGCAGGCTGTCGACTACTCGCGCGGCAGTGCCGCGCCCTGGTGGCCGCGCCACGAGTCGCCTCTCCTCGCCAACCTGGAGCGCGCCGGGAAACTGCCGCCGCTCGAACAAAGGATCGGACCGGAGCCCCTGGTCATGAAAGGGTGCGACGGCATCGGGCGCTACGGCGGCACGTGGTACCGTCTGGCGAACTCCGAGCGCGACGTCCTGACCACGCAGTCGCAGCTCATGACCCCCACGCTCATGCGCTGGTCGCCGCAGGGCTACCCGGTCGTCCCGTACATCGCCAAGGCCATGGACGTCTCGCCGGACCAGCGCGACTACACGTTCACGTTGCGCCGGGGAATGAAGTGGTCCGATGGCGTGCCGTTCACCGCCGACGACATCATGTACTGGTGGAAGTGGGAGGTGCTTTATTTCAAGCAGATGCCGCTCTTCATGCGCATCGCCGGCCAGACGGGAACGGTCGAGAAGATCGATGATTTCCACGTCCGTTTCCGGTTCCCGGTGCCGAACCCGTATTTTCGCACGTGTGTGACGCGGACCGCCGACCAGTTCGACATCCTGTTTCCCGCCCATTACCTGAGGCAATTCCACCCGGCCATCGGCAACCAGGCCCTGATCCAGAGGTTGATGGCCTCGTTGAAGCTCGCCACGCCGGTGGCGGTGTACTGGCGGATGAAGGAATGGCGGAATCCGGAGTGTCCGCGGCTTTCGCCGTGGCTGTATCACACCTACCGGCCCAACGCCCCCTACACCTTCGTGCGCAATCCGTATTTCTGCGCCGTGGATCCGGAGGGAAATCAGCTGCCCTACCTCGACCGCATCGTGATCGATGTGAAGGCCTCGTCGCTCATTCCCGTGGCAGCGAGCAACGGCGATCTCTCGATGCAGGACCGGAACATCCTCAACGACAACCACACGCTGCTCTTCAGCAGCATGGCGTCGGGGCACTACCACATCCTGCACTGGTTTCCCGCGACCCGTTCGGTCTTCACGATTTACCCGGTCCTCAACCGCCGCGCGGACCCCGCGCACCCCGCGACCGGAAAGAAGGCCGCGCTGATCAACGACCGCCGCTTCCGCCAGGCGCTCTCGCTCGCGATCAACCGCCGCGCGATCATCGACGCGGTGTTCGACGGACAGGGCGAGCCGGCCCAGCTCGACGGCGGCCCGCTCTCCGATTTCCACAGCCCCGAGCTGTACCGGAGTTTCACGGCCTACGACCCCGCCCGCGCCAACCAGCTCCTCGACCAGCTCGGCCTCACGCATCGGGACGCGGAGGGTTTCCGCACCTTTGCCGACGGCTCGCGCATGACGTTCTTCCTGTACTACACCGCCGGGTCCAACACGACGCAGGAACCGGCGCAGTTCGTCATCGACGACTGGCAACGCGTCGGGGTGCGCACGATTCTCCGGGTCGAAGGACGGCCCCTTTTCTACGCCGAGAAGGCCGCCTTCGATCACGACTTCGACATCTGGACCGGCGACACCGAGTTCGATCCCCTGCTCGATCCCCGCAATTTCGTGCCGACGTTCGGCGAATCGTTCTTCGCCCCGGGCTACGGGCTCTGGTACCGCTATGGCGGGCTTTACGGCGACCCCGCGGTGCATGCGCATCCGGGCGCGATTCCGCCGCCGGCACACGGTGTCATCCGCCAGGAGATGGAACTGCTGGATCGCGCGTACACGGCGCCGACGCGCGCGGACTCAATCCGCTACTTCCGCGAGATCCAGCGGATCGACGCGGAATACGTCTGGACGATCTCGATCGCGACCGCGCCGCCGCAGCTCGTCATCGTGAAGGACGGGCTGCGGAACGTCCCGGACCACGCCATCTGGGGCACGCCCTACATGTCGCCCGCCAACACGGGCATCGAGACGTATTTCTGGGAGCATCCGGCATCCAGCCCGGCGACGAATGCCCAGATCGAGCGGGAGATCACGCGCACCGTCCCCATGCCCGACGATGCCAGCGCGAGCCGGTCCGGCCGGCGCGCGGGCGCGATCCTCGGGCAGGTCGTGCGCTGGCTGGTCATCGGCACGGTGCTGGTGCTGGTCGTTCTCGCCGGGTTCCGCCATCCGTTCATCGGACGCCGGCTCCTGCTGATGATTCCCACGATGGCGATCGTTTCCGTGCTGGTCTATACGGTGATCCAGCTTCCGCCGGGTGATTTCATCACCGCGCGCGTGCAGCAGCTCGAGCTGACCGGCGACGCCTCCGCCAGCGCGCAGATCGCCGACCTGCGGACGAACTTCCACCTCGAGGAGAGTCTGTTCCAGCGTTACCTGCGCTGGGTGGGGCTGCGCTGGTTCGTGACCTTCAAGGCGCCCGATGAAGGCATCATCGAGGGCAACCTCGGCCGCTCGATGGAATACAACCGTCCCGTCAACGACATCGTCGGCGACCGGATTCTCCTCACCGTCGTCGTGTCCGGGCTCACGGTTCTGCTCACCTGGCTGATCGCCCTGCCGATGGGCATCTTCGCCGCCGTGCGACAGTATTCGGTCGCCGATTACACGCTGACCTTTCTCGGCTTCATCGGAATGTCGGTGCCGGGGTTTCTCGCCGCCCTCATCCTGATCTACCTGAGCAGCCGGTGGTTTGGCCTCGAAGTCACCGGTTTGTTCTCGCCCCGCTATGCGACCCAGGCCGGCTGGACCGCCGGGAAGGTCGTGGATCTGCTGCAGCACATCTGGGTGCCCGTGCTGGTGCTCGGGCTGGAGGGCACCGCCGGCATGATCCGGATCATGCGCGCCAACCTCCTCGACGAGCTGCGCAAGCCCTATGTCACCGCGGCGCTCGCCCGCGGATGCCGGCCGCTGCGGCTGATCCTGAAATATCCGGTGCGAATTGCCCTCAACCCGTTTGTCTCCGGGCTCGGCAACGTCTTTCCCCGGCTGATCTCCGGTGGCGCGATCATCGCGATCGTCCTCAGCCTGCCGATCATCGGTCCCGAGATGCTGGCCGCGCTTCTGAACCAGGACACCTACTTCGCCGGCTCGATGCTGATGGTCCTCAGCCTGCTGGGGGTGTTCGGCACCCTCGTCAGCGACCTGCTGCTGCTCTGGATCGATCCGCGCATCCGCCTCGGCCCGGGTCGCTGAGCTCCCCTGAACCTCTCGAATCCGCATGAAACAAAAGAAACGCTACGTTCTCGTCGGCACCGGCGGCCGCGCGATCAGTTTCATCGAGCCGCTCGTCACGCGGCACCGCGAGCATGCCGAACTGGCGGCGCTCTGCGACGCGAGCCCGACGCGCCTCGAACACTACAACGCACTGCTGGCCGAACGACTCGGCGATCACGCCGTCCCCGTCTACCCGGCGGACCGGTTCCAGGAGATGCTCCGGGAACAGCGCCCGGACGTCGTGATCGTCACCTCCAAGGACTCGACGCACCACGATTTCATCATCAGCGCGGTGCGGTCCGGGTGCGACGTGATCACCGAAAAGCCGATGACGATCGATGCGCCGAAATGCCGGGCCGTGCTCGACGCCGCGGCCGAGACCGGCCGCTCGGTTCGCGTCGCCTTCAATTATCGCTGGCAGGCATACCGCACGCGCCTGAAGGAACTCCTCGCCGGCGGCGCGATCGGCCGCGTCCACGCCGTGAATCTCGAGTACGTCCTCGATATGCGGCACGGGGTCGACTACTACCGGCGCTGGCACGCCAACCTCGCCAACTCGGGCGGCCTGCTCGTGCACAAGAGCACGCATCACTTCGACCTCGTCAACTGGTGGCTCGATGCGATCCCCGACGAGGTCTACGCCCGCGGGCAGCTCGATTTCTACGGCCGCGCCAACGCGATCGCCCGCGGGGACGAGGCCCTGACGCGGTATGCCCGGTACACGGGCGAAGCGGCCGCGGCCGGCGATCCCTACCGGCTCGACCTGCGCGACGGCGGAAACCTCGAATCGCTCTATCTCCGGGCGGAACCGGACAGCGGCTATCTGCGCGACCGGAATGTCTTTCGCGACGACATCGACATCTATGACAACATGAGCGCGGTGGTCCGGTATCGGACCGGTGCCCTGCTCACCTATTCGCTCGTGAGCTTTTCATCGCGCGAGGGCATGCGCGTCACGTTCAACGGCGACCGCGGCACGATCGAATACCACGAGTACGTCGGCACGCACATCATCCGCGGCCAGAGCGATGCCGAACTCGACCGGGAGCAATCGCAGGCCGACCGTCCGGTCGAGTTCATCCGGGTCTACCCGCATTTCCGGCCGGGTTACGACGTGCCGGTGGACAAGCCCAAGGGCGGGCATGGCGGGGCGGACCCCGCGCTGATGGAAAACCTGTTTGCGCCCGCGGGCGCCCCCGACCCGTTTCATCGTGCCGCCGGGCAGGAGCAGGGCGCCGCCTCGATCCTCGTCGGGATCGCCGCCAACGAATCCATTGCCACCCATCGGCCGGTGAAGCTGACCGACCTGGTCCCGCTCCGGCCGGCCGCCCGGCGCCTCAGCGAACTGACCTGAACGATGCCGACCGTCGCCCAGAGCACGCCGCCGATTCGCGCCGCCACCCCGGCCCGCGAGCCGGCCGTGCTGTCCCCCTGGGCGCTGACGCGACGCCGGTTTGCCCGTCATCGGGTCGCCATGCTCTCCCTCCACGCCCTGGCGGTCCTGTACACGATCGCCCTCGGCGCCGGATTCTTCGCCCCGTTCTCGCGGGACTGGCGCGACATCGGCCACGCCTACTGCCCGCCCCAGCTGCCCCGACTGTCGCTCGCCCACGGATTCTACGTTCCCGAGATGAAACGGGTGATCGATCCGGTCACGTTCAAGCGGTCCTACTACGAGATCCCATCCCAGCGGATTCCGCTCGGGTTCTTCGTCCGCGGAGAGCCGCAGGTCCTCTGGGGCTTGTTCCGGACGGATCGCCATTTCTTTGGCCTCAAGGACCGTTCGCGGCTGCCCGATGGTTCGGTGCCGACGTTCTACGCGCTCGGCGCCGACAAGTTCGGCCGCGATCTCTGCAGCCGGCTGATCTTCGGTTCGCAGGTCAGTCTTTCCGTCGGTCTCGTGGCCATCGCGGTCACGTTCGTCCTTGGCGTGACCATCGGCGGCATCTCCGGGTACGTCGGCGGAGCCCTGGACACGGTGCTCCAGCGCGTGATCGAGATCATCAACTCGTTCCCGCATCTTCCGCTCTGGCTGGCCGTCGGCGCCGTGCTGCCCCCGGACTGGTCGCCGCTCGCGATCTATTTCTCGATCACGATCGTGCTCTCGCTGCTGACCTGGACCGGACTCGCCCGCGTCGTGCGTGGCAAGATCCTCGCTTTGCGCGAGGAGGACTACGCCCTCGCGGCCCGGTTGATCGGCTCGTCCCACCGCCGGATCCTTTTCCGCCACCTCCTGCCGGGATTCACCAGCCACATCATCGTCGTCCTCACGCTCAGCGTGCCGGCGATGATCCTGGGCGAGACGTCGCTCTCCTTCCTCGGACTCGGTCTGCGCGCTCCCATCGTGAGCTGGGGCGTCATGCTGCAGGACTGCCTCAGCATCCAGACGGTTGCCAACTACCCGTGGATCCTCCTGCCCGCCGTGCTGATCATCCTCACCGTGCTTTGCTTCAACTTCCTCGGCGACGGACTGCGCGACGCCGCCGACCCGTACTCCGCCCGCTGACATGGACTCGGATTCCATCCTCCAGGTCACCGAACTGAAGACGCATTTCTTCACCGACGAGGGCGAATTGCCTGCCGTCGACGGCGTGACGTTCTCGATTCCGCGCGGGCGGACGCTCGCGCTCGTCGGCGAGTCCGGGTGCGGCAAGACCGTGACCTCCTACTCGATCCTCCGCCTGGTGCAGAAGCCCGGTCGCATCGTCGGCGGCAGCATCGTGCTTCGGCCGCGGCGCGGCGAACCCCTGGATGTCGTCCGGCTGGAAGCGCGCGACCCGCGGCTGTTTCAGCTCCGAGGCGGCATCGCGAGCATGATCTTTCAGGAGCCGGTGGCGGCATTGTCGCCCGTCCACACGATCGGAGCGCATCTCACGGAGGCGCTGCAGTTGCACGAACCGGTGCCCGACACGGAGGCGCGGCGACGCGGCGTCGACATGCTGCGCAAGGTCGGAATCTCGGCGCCGGAAAAGCGTTTCGACCAATACCCGCACGAGCTTTCCGGCGGCATGCGTCAGCGCGT
This sequence comes from Opitutaceae bacterium, assembly GCA_035545515.1. Taxonomy (GTDB): domain Bacteria; phylum Verrucomicrobiota; class Verrucomicrobiia; order Opitutales; family Opitutaceae; genus ER46. The sequence continues at coordinate 98,831 of DASZYH010000278.1, read as the reverse complement.
CGGCATCGCCATCGCCCTCATCTGCAATCCCGAGCTCCTGATTGCCGACGAACCGACCACCGCGCTCGACGTCACGATCCAGGCACAGATCCTGCACCTCATCCAGTCGCTCCAGCGCGAGCTGGGCTGCTCGGTTCTCCTGATCACGCACGATCTCGGCGTGGTGGCCCAGGTCGCTGACGAGGTGGCCGTCATGTATCTCGGCCGGATCGTGGAACGCGGGCCGGTGCGCGAGGTGATCAAGCGTCCGCGGCATCCCTACACGCAGGGACTCCTCCGGGCGATCCCCTCGCTCAATCTTGGCCGCCGCCTGGAATCGATCCCCGGCCCGGTGCCCTCGCTGACCGCCATTCCCCCCGGATGCCCGTTTCACCCGCGGTGCCCGCATGCCCAGGCGGGACGATGCGACGTCGGCACGCCTCCTCCCCTGCGGAACCTCGCGCCGGATCACGATGCCGCCTGCGTCCGCGCGGAGGAGATCGCCGCGGAAGCGAACCGTGCGGCCACTCCCCACCCATGAACGCCGCCGATGTTCCCACCTCTCCCGTCCGCGCGCGCGGAACGAACCAGGCGCAGCCCAGCCCCATCCTCTCCGTCCGTCACCTGACCAAGCATTTCCCCCTGCGCAGCCGGGGCTTCTTGAAACGCGAGACCGGCCTCGTGCGCGCGGTCGACGATGTCAGCTTCGACCTGCAACCGGGCGAAACGCTCGGCCTCGTCGGCGAGTCCGGTTCCGGCAAGACCACGACGGCGCGGTGTATCCTGCGCGCCATCACGCCGACCTCCGGCGAAGTCCGGTTCCGCACGCCGGACGGCCGGGTGACCGACCTCGCGACGGTGCCGGAGCGGGCGCTGAAGCCACTGCGGCCGCACCTCCAGATGGTGTTTCAGGATCCATTCTCCTCCCTGAATCCCCGCCTGCCGGTCGGCCAGATCGTCGGCGAGCCGCTCGTCGTCCACCGGATGGGAGGACGCCGCGAGATCGACGACCGGGTGGCGGACATGCTGCGGAAAGTCGGCCTCAAGCCGGAACACCGCACCCGCTATCCGCATGCCTTTTCCGGCGGCCAGCGCCAGCGCATCGGCATCGCGCGGGCCCTGATCATGCGGCCGTCCCTGATCGTCGCCGACGAGGCGGTCTCGGCGCTCGACGTGTCCGTCCAGGCCCAGATTCTCAATCTCCTGAAGGAACTGCAGGCCGAGTTTTCCCTCACGTACCTGTTCGTCGCGCACAATCTCGACGTGGTCCGCCACTTCTGTGACCGCGTGGCCGTGATGTATGCCGGCCGGATCGTCGAGCTGGCGCCAACCCCGCGACTGTTCTCCTCCCCGCAGCACCCCTACACGCGAAGCCTTCTGGCGGCGGTGCCCTGGCCGGATCCGGACCGGCCGATGCGCCTGGACGTTGCGGGCGAGACGGCTGACCCGAGTCACCTTGCCCCCGGCTGCGCCTTTCATCCCCGCTGCCCCGTTTGCTTTGAACCGTGCCGGCGAATTCAGCCGCCGCTTCTCGGGCGAACGCCGCCGGATCATCTCGTCGCCTGTCACCTGCCCCCGGATCGTTCAGCGCCGGATGATGCGGCGCCCGGCTGAGCGTTGGATTGTTCCCCGGGGAGCGACCGCGCCCAAGCGCGCCACTGCGCCGACGGGTGGTCACGGGTTCAGGCCGGCCTTGCCGTTGCGACACCGTCCTCGCCGGCCCGCGGTCGCATGCGACGAACGCCGTCGCCACGGGACAGCTCGCCGCGCAGCGCGCGCCGCAGCCGCTTCGAACCGCCGAAACCGGCGGCGTAGCCGACTTCCTTCAGCGACATCCGGCTTTCGCTCAACAGCAGCTTTGCCCGATTGACCCGGCACCAGCGGATTTCCTCCGCAATCGATCGCCGGTGAAACCGGGCAAACCGCCGCTCAAGCGTGCGCCGCGTCTGGCCCATCGCCTCCGCCAGCGAGCCGGCGGTCAAAGACCGATGGCTGTTCAGCCAGATGTAATTCAACGCTCGATCCAGCAGGTCGTCACCCGAACCAGTCTTGGTGAAGCCCCGGTGCCGCAATTCCTCTGACTCGACGGCCAGGGCAATGCACTCCAGGGCGGCCGCCGCGAGCCGGAGCGAATTGCCGCGCATCGACTCGCCCCGGATGCGGGCCATCGCCCGTCCGTACACTCTCGGGTCACGAAGCTGCCGGATCACCGCGCCCGGCGGGAACCCGCCCTTGTCGCGGAGCCGGTGCAGGTAATCGCCATTCACGCACAGCCACGATTCGGTCCATCCCTCCTCGCGGCCCGGTCGATACCGATGCCAGACGCCGGGCGGCAACAGGAGCAGTTCGCCGGCCTTCCACCGCACCCGTCCGAGGCTGCGATCCTCGAATTCCCCGGCCCCGGCCTCGAGCAGCACGAGGGCGAAGTCCGCGAGCACCCGTCCGCGCTGCCAGTTGAACTTGTATTCGTCGGGATGGCCCACGCACGGATACGCCTGGCCCGGGCCATACACCAGACGACCGGCGCTCGTGACGTAAATCTCGCGACTCACGTCCGCGCCACTCACGGGGAGATAAATGAAATCTGGCGCGGCCGGCATGCGCCCTCCGAGGAAGTCCCGAAACTGACGCAATCCAAGCTTGTTTTGTCGCAAAATGGCTGGTGCCTGGCCTTGGCTGCGCTGCGGTCCCGGGCAGTTTGTGTCGCAATTCAACCCCTGTGAGTTCCCCCACCCTCCTCCAACCGTACGGGCGTCGCGTCCTCGTAACCGGCGGCTCGCGCGGCATCGGTCTCGCCTGCGCCGAGGCGCTGGCGCACGCCGGCTGCAATGTTGTGCTCAACCACTACGCGGATGCCGCCAAGGCCGAGACCGAGGCGCGGCGCCTGTCCCACGACACGGCGGTTTCAGTGCAGGCGATCGAAGCGGATGTCGGCGATCCCGTTGCCGCCCGCGCGCTCGTTCGCACGGCGGCGGAGCGGCTTGGCGGCCTGGACATCGTCGTGAGCAACGCCGGGATCTGCCGCTTCACCGCCTTCCTCGATCTCGACGACACGAGTTGGCGGCGGCATGCCGCCGTGAATTTCGATGCCGGGTTCTACATCGGCCAGGAAGCAGCGCGCATCATGATTGCGCAGGGAGGCGGCGGTCGCCTGGTTTTCACCACCAGTATCGGTGCCCGCCGGTCGAACGGCGGCCAGGTCCACTACTGCGCGACCAAGGCCGGGTTGTCGCTGCTGGCGCAGGGCATCGCGATCGAACTCGCGCCGCATCGGATCACGGCGAATTGCATCGCGCCGGGCTGGATCCACACCGACATCAACGACGCTCCCTCCCGCGACGCCGCGGTCGTCGAACCCTGGCTGAAGGCGCACTGCCCCGCCGGCCGGCTCGGACGGCCCGAGGATCTCAAATCAGCCGTGCTCTTTCTCTGCGCCGCGGGCTCCGATTATGTGACCGGATCCACCGTGGGCGTCGACGGCGGCTGGAACGCCCAACTGTAGCATCCATCACCATGAGCTCCCACCATCGCTATCGCATCACCGCCATCCCGGTCGGCGAAACGCGCGTGCCCGCCGCCGAAGTGTTTTGGATGACGCAGCTGGCCGGATGGCTCCCCCTGACATTCTGGGCTTTCGTGCTCGAAGCCGGTGACCGCCGGGTGCTCGTGAACACCGGGTTCCCCCACGGGGCCGCCTTCCAGGCGCTGCACGACCACTGGACGAAATGGGCCCGGAGCGCCACCGGCGAGGACGGGCACGTGCCCGTCGTCCGGCCGGACCAGCACATCACCGCGGCCCTCGGAGCTCGGGGAATCGCCCCGAACGACATCACCGACGTGCTCGTGACCCCGCTGACGGCATACGCGACCGGCGGACTGGATCGGTTTCCGCGGGCGAAGCTTCATCTTTCCCGTCGCGGCTGGCTCGATTTTCACGCTCCGGATCCCGAGATTCCGCAGCTTCCGCGGCACATCGTTTTCCCGCCGGAAGTCCTGCGGTATCTCGTCGCCGAGGCGGCGGATCGCCTCGTGCTGCTGCCCGACGAAACATCGGAGCCGATTCCCGGAATCCGCGCGTGGTTCTGCGGCGGACACCATCGTTCCAGCATGTGCTTCGTCGTGCCGACCGCACGAGGTCGCGTGGCCATCACCGACGCGATCTTCCATTACCGAAACTACGAGGAACGCATTCCGCTCGGACTCTCCGAATCGCTCGAAGAACACCACCGGTTGTATGCGCGACTCGCCCGGGAGGCCGATCTGATCCTGCCGCCTTACGATCCGGCGATCGCCAGCCGGCACCCGACTCTCGTCATCGACTGACCCTTCGATCATGTCCGCCACTCCCGCCTCCCCCTTCACCGGAAAGACGGTCGTCATCACCGGAGCCGCCAGCGGCTTTGGCCAGGCTTCCGCGCAACAATTCGCCGCGGCCGGCGCCAGGATCATCGGCATCGACATCGACGCGGCGCGGCTATCCGCCGCGATGACCGCGCTGCCGCCGCCACCAGCCGGTCGCCGCCCCCATCGTTCGCTCGTCTGCGACCTGCGCCCCGCCGAAGCGGCCGCCCGCGTGATCGCCGACGCTGCGGGCGACGGCGATCCGCTGGACATCCTCGTCAATTCCGCCGGGGTCTGCCACTTCAACACCACGGGCGGAATCACGCCGGCCGAATGGGACGAGGTGCTGGAAATCGACCTCCGCGCACTGTTCTTCCTCAGCGTGGCGTTCGCGGAACGCATCGATCCCGCGCGCGGCGGACGCATCGTCAATCTCGGCTCGAACGCCGGTCGCAAGGGCCGGGCGCTGTCCGCCCACTATGCCGCCGCGAAGGCCGGTGTCGCCAGTCTCACCGAGTCCCTCGCCCTCGCCTACGGCTCCCGCAACGTGACGGCAAACACCGTTTGCCCCGCGGTCGTGCTCACGCCGCTCTGGGAACAGAGCTTTCGCGAGCTCACGGCGATCACCGGAAAGATGCCGGCCGACCTGGTCGCCGGCTGGACCAACGCGACGCCGCTCAAACGACTCGGCACCCCGGAGGACGTCGCGAACCTGATCGTTTTCCTCGCCAGCGACCGGGCCGCCTTCATCACCGGGCAGACCATCAACGTGTGCGGCGGCTTTCAGTTCACCTGTTGATCGCCCCCGCCGAACCACCCGTCCCATGAAGATCAATTCCGTTCGGGCCGTCACCGTTCGCTATCCCGAACCGCACGACCACAATCGCCCGCGCCTCCTCACCCTCGTCCGGATCAGCACCGACAGCGGCCATGTGGGATGGGGCGAGGCGATCACGATGTTTCTCGGCGCCTGCCGCGCCACCGAGGCGATCGTGCGGGACGACTTCACGCCGCTGCTCCTCGGTCAGGATCCGCTCGATGTGACCGGACTGCATGATCGTCTCCGGCGGCACATCTGGTGGTACGGCCCGCAGGGCGTCGCCGCGTTCGCCCTCAGCGCCGTCGACATCGCGCTGTGGGACCTCAAGGGCCGGATCCTCGGACAGCCCGTCTGGTCGCTGCTCGGCGGCAAAGTGCGCGACCAGGTCGTCCCGTGCGCCTGCATCCATTTCGACATGGACCGGCCGGAATGGAACCTGGACGAGTTCCGCGCGTTCGCGGCCGAAGGTTACCGCTTCGTCAAGGGCGGCTGGGGGTCGCGCCCGGAGAACGTGTTTGGCCAAAACCGGGCGAACGACATTGCGCTCGTTTCCGCCGCGCGGGCGGCGATCGGCGACAACGTCGATCTGGTGGTCGACGCCCTCGCGGCGCGCACGCGTTGGGACGTCAAGACCGCCGCGCAACGCTGCCGCGATTTCGCGCCCTATCGGTTACGCTGGATCGAGGAGCCGTTGCCACCGCAGGATCTCGAGGCGCATGTGGCGCTGCACGCACTGACCGACACTGCCATCGGGACCGGCGAGCAGGAATGGAACGTCGAGGGCTACCGGCGTCTCCTCCGCTACGGGGCGGTGGACATCGTGCAGATGGACCCCGCCCGTTGCCACGGGATCACCGGAACGATGGCCGTGATCCGGCTGCTCGAGGCGGAGAACAAATTGTTCAGCCTGCACACCTGGAGCAGCGCGCTGTGCACGGCCGCCGGCATCGCGGTGCAGGCCGCGTCCACGCACGCACTCACGTTCGACCACAAGCCGCACCCCAATCCCATGCAGCACGAACTGGTCGAGGATCCCTGGACTGTTTCCGGTGGCACGATCGCCGTGCGATCCGCTCCGGGGCTGGGGGTGACCGTCCGGGAAGATGTCGTGGAAAAATATCGGCACTGACGTTCTCCGCCATGACCTCCGACCCGTCCCCCCGCCCGCTCGGCGCGCATGCCCCCGATCCGCTGCACGCTTGGTCCACTCCGCTGGCCGCGCCGCTGGCGCCCGCGTTTCCCTTCACGTTTCGGAATATCGACGTTCTCACGCTCACGTACCGCACCTCCCGGGAAGCCGCCGCGCGGCTGCTTCCGCCGCCGCTCGAACTCACGAGCGACTGGGTCCTCGTCCACATCTACAATATGAACGACGTGGACTGGCTCGGGCGGTATGGCGAATGCAACGTCATGCTCGGTGCCGGGCTCCCCGGACGGCTGCAGGGAGGATTTTCGCCTTTCCTGTTCCTGAACAGCGACGGCGGTCTCGCGCAGGGGCGGGAAGTCCACGGACAGCCGAAGAAGTGGGCGAATCCCCGCGTTGAATTCCGCAGCGACCTGATCGTCGGCGTGGTCGAACGCAACGGCATCGACGTCGTCACCGGCACCATGGTCCACAAGCACACACGGGGCGACCTCGAGAACCTGAAGCGGGCGACCTTCGATTTCGGCCTGAACCTCAATTACAAGGTCGTCCAGCACATCGATGGCCGACCGGCGATCCGGCAGCTCACGGCCCGCCGGCTCGAGGACGTCCAGGTGCACGAATGCTGGGCCGATCCGTGCTCGGTCGAACTCCGGCCGAACATGCAGGCCCCGCTCCATCTCCTGCCGGTTCTTGAAACCGGACTCGGCTACTATTGGCGGGCGACCTTCACGCTCGTGCCCGGCAAGATCGTGCACGACTACCTCGCCTGACCACGCGCGCTCCGGTCCCCATGCCCACCGTTCTCATCACCGACTACGGATTTCCCGACATCGCCACTGAGCGCCGGATCATCGAGGGCGCGACCTACCAGCTCGCAACCGCGCAGGCCCGGACGGCCGCCGATGTCATCGAGGCGGCGCGTCGTGTCCACGCCGAGGCGCTGCTCGTCCAGTGGGCACCGGTCACGGCCGAGGTCTTCGCCGCGCTGCCAGATCTCCGGGTCGTCGTCCGCTACGGCATCGGCGTCGACAACGTCGACCTGGCCGCGGCAGCCGCACACGGCGTCACGGCCTGCAACGTTCCCGACTATTGCATCGACGAGGTGGCCGACCATGCGCTGGCACTGGCGCTGTCCCTGCTTCGCCGGCTGCCCCAGACGCATGCGCGGACGCTCGCCGGTGAGTGGAAGATCACGCCACCCGGACACGTCCCCGCGTTTCGGGACACGACTTTCGCGTGCGCGGGTTTCGGCCGGATCGCACGGGCCGTGCTCCACCGGGCGGCGGCGTTTGGCTTTCGATGCGCGGCGCATGATCCGTACGTGTCCGATGCGGTCATCACCGCCGCTGGCATCAAGCCGCTGACCCGCGACCGGCTGTTCGCCGAAGCCGGCGTGCTGTCGCTGCACATGCCGCTCACGCCCGAAACGAAGCATTTTGTCGGCGGCTCCTCGCTCGCGGCGATGCGGCCGCATTCAATCGTCGTGAACACGTCGCGGGGCGGCCTGGTGGACACGGCCGCCGTCGCAGCGGCGCTTGTCGCCGGCCGGCTCGGGGGTGCGGGGCTCGACGTGTACGAAACCGAGCCGCTCGCGTCCGATCACCCGCTCCGCCAGGCGCCGAACACCCTCCTCACCTCGCACACCGCCTGGTTCAGCGCGGCGAGCGTCCCCCAGCTCCAACGACTCGCCGCCGAGGAAGTCGTCCGCGTGCTCCGGGGCGATCCGCCACGGAATCCCGTCCGCCCGCCCTCGGTCGCGCGCTGATCGGCCGCCGGGTGCGCCCGGGTTGCTCTCCCGCCCCGCCGGCGGCGCCGCTCACGTCCGATCCGGCTTCGCCAGCATCGCCGCGCCGAAGACGCCGGCACTGTCTCCCAGCTTCGGGCGCAGAAACTCCGTCTTCAGGTCGGAATTGAACAGATGCTTCAAAACCTCCTGCCGCGCCGCATCCGTGTACAGCGCGTCGATATTTCCGACGCCGCCCCCGATCACGATGGCGTCGGGGTCCACGATGTTGATCACCGCCGCGATGGCTTCGCCGAATTTCGCGAGGAGGCGTTCGATCGTGGCGACCGCCGCGGGATCGCCGGTGTCACGGCGCGCGACAATGTCCGGCAGCTTCAGCTCCTGACCGGAACGCATCCGGTAGAAACGTTCGAGTGCCGGACCTGAGATCACGGTTTCGACGCAGCCGCGCCGGCCACAGTAGCACGGCGCGTCTTCCCCGCCGATCGGGTTGTGGCCCCACTCGCCCGCGATGCCGTGGCGGCCATTGAGCACCCGCCCGTTCACCACCACCCCGGACCCGACCCCCGTGCCGAGAATCAGCCCGATCACGACGCCGCGTCCCGCGGCCGCACCGATCGTCGCCTCGGCCAGCGCGAAGCAGTTCGCGTCGTTCGCCATCTCGATCCGGCAGCCAAGAATCGCCGCAAGATCCTCGCGCAGCGGACGTCCGTTCAGGCAGACCGAGTTCGAATTCTTCAACACGCCGGTCGCCGGTTCCGTCACGCCGGGCGTGCCGATGCCGATGATTGCGGGACGCCGCCGGCCCGAAGCGGCCTCGAGCTGCTCGACGACACGCGTGATCTGCCGGACGACATGGTCGTAGCCGCGCGCGCTTTCGGTCGGCAGCCGGAGCCGATGCGTCGCCTGCCAGCCGGTTTCCGCGGCCAGGATTGCGCCTTCGACTTTGGTTCCTCCGAGGTCAATACCCCAGAGCGTGGCGGCGGGAGGAGTGGGATGATCCATGTCGAGCCGCGATGCTTTGGATCGGTCGGGCCGGAGGCAAGCCGGCGTCCGGCCCCGTTCTCACGCGCCGCAATCCAGCCACAGCCTGCCCTCAATCACCTCGAGCCTCACGCCGAGTTTGCCTCCGGCCTCGTCCAGCGCGGCCCGCAGCATTGCGATCGGGTCCGGCCCCGCCGACTGGCGTCGCATCAGGCCGTCACCCTGTTTTCCTCCGAACGACAGGATCACTTTGAGGCCGCGGCGCTTGGCCGAAACCTTCGTGCCGTCCGGCAGGATGATCCCCGGCTTGAGCGGTTTCAGAAAGGCGTCCACGTAATGGACTCCGATTCCGGAACGGTCGTTCTTGTCGGGTTTGAGTTGATCGGCGGCGGCGCCGTTTTCCGGAGCGAGTTCGAATCTCATGGCGTTGAAAAAACGGTCGAGGGCTCGTGGAGCGCGAAATGAAGTGTATGCAGCACGGCGAGCCATTTGTGGTTGCGGGACGCCGCCGCGCAAACGCAGCCCGCCGGCGATGTCGCCGGACGCCACGCGAGGGCCTCGGCCAGCGGTTGTCCGACGAGCGGACGCTCCGTGCGGAGCGTGACCAGCAGCCGATCGGCGCCCTCGAGATAGCTGCACATCCGACGGTGTCCCTCATCCGCGCCGGCCGGTTCGCATCCCAGATCGATGATCCGATATCGCTCCGCCGCCGGCGCCAGCCGAACCGAATACCACAGGACGAAGGGAATGTTTCCACACGTGCTGCCATCGAAGCGGAACGAGGCCGCCATCGCGCCATCCGGGGCCTGCGTCAACGTCAGCCGTTCGTCCCGCCACCGGCGCAGGACCCGGGGTTGAAAGGCATAGGTCGGAGTCGTCGTCATCGACCACCTTTCCCGGCGGGCTCGCCCGGCCTCAGGCCCAGCAGCGCCAGTTGGGATTTCTTCGGCGACAACATCCCGGACGAGAGGGCCTCAAGACGCCCCGGCAATGCGGCGCGGCGCCGAAGCAAGTCGACCAGCGGAACGGTGTCCGTGACCGGCCAGCCGCGGAATCCCAGACAATGGAGGGGAAGCACCGTGCGCGCGCCGGCCCACACTTCGATCCGCCGCGTCACCTCCCGCAACAACTCGCTCACGACGGCGCTCGCATAGCTGTCGATGAAGAAATAGCGGTCCGGCTCGTCCGCCTGCCAGCGCGCCGTCGCTTCGGCCTCCGCCTCCGGTCCGGCGCTGACGGCGGCGAGGACAACCGAAGCAACGCCGGAGAATCGAGCCGCGAGCGTGGGTGTCCCCATGTCGGTCCCGTCCACGCGCAGACCGTGATCCGGCCGAACCTCCGCCTCCAACTCCAGCGCGCCGAACCAAGGCCGGCCGTGGGCCGCGAACCACTGGCGCGCCCACCGGGCGTTCTCGCCGAGCGGTCCATCGAACGGAAACCGCGGCGGGCAACGCAGGAAGCGTTTGAAGGTTTCCTCGGCGACCGTCGGGTGGAAATTCCGCTCCGCTGCAATCATGCCACTGCCTCCGGTTCAACCGGGATGAACTGGCACCCCGAGACGAAGTGGTCGAAAAAGTCCGGATCCGTCTCCAATTCGACGTGCTCGATCCGCGTGACGAGTTCCTCGAGTTCCCGCCGCCGCGTCACCGACCGCAGCGCGATCGCCGCGCCTTCAATCGACGCGTTGCCCACCTGCACGATGCGGGACACGTCCAGATTGGGCACCAAACCAATTCGCCGCGCCGCCGCCACGTCGAGATGGCGGCCAAATCCGCCCGCGAGGTAGAACCGCTCCAGGGCCGCCAGCGGTGAACCGTAACGCCTGGCCACGATCTGAAGCCCGGCGACGTTCGCCCCCTTCGCCTGGGCGAGCTCGTTCGCGTCGCTCTCGTGAAACAGAATCTCCCGCGCGGCATCGACCGGAAAACTCGTCGCGCCGTCCTCGAAGCGTCCAAATGCGTTCATGCGTCCCGTCCGGACAAGTTCACTCAGGAGGTCGATGAGACCGGAACCGCAGATACCCTCCGCCGGCCCGCCGCCAATCACGTCGGTTCGCACGCGGCCGTCGTTTTCAAGGCTGACGCGGGCGATGGCACCGTCGAGTCCCGGCATTCCGCAGCGAATCGCCCGGCCTTCGAACGCCGGTCCGGCCGGGCACGACGCGGCGAGGAGACGATGGCGATTTCCGAGGATCAATTCGGTGTTCGTGCCAATGTCCATGATGGCCACCAGCGCCTCGGAGCGGTGCGGTTCCAGCGCGAGCAGGCACGCGGCGGCATCAGCGCCGACGTGTCCGCCGACCAGCGGCAGTCCGTACACCCGCGCCCGGAGATTCAACGGCAGCCGGAACGCTGCCGCCGGAACGGTGAGCGCCGTCGTCGGAATCTGGCCCGCACGAAACGCGGTTTCCGTCCGGCTCCGATATGGTTTCTGGCCGATCGAATGCACCTCCAGTCCGAAAAACAGATCGCGCATCGTGGGATTTCCCACCACGACCAGTTCGTAGATCGACTCCGGCGCGACGGGAAGCGATCGGATCGCCCTCCCGAGATAACCGAGGAGCGTGCGTTGCAGCAGCCGGCCGGGACGCTCGGTGTCGAATTGGATCCGGGCCATCACATCGCTGCCCCCGAAACGCTGCGGGTTCTCGAAGGCCGTCGTGGCCACGGTCGCCCCCGTCTCCAGCTCGACACAGCGAACCACGATCGTCGTCGTGCCGAGGTCCATCGCCAGCCCGTGAATCGGACCGCTTCGATGGTCCACCTCGCGGCCGTCGAGGAAAATCCGGTCTCCCGCCCGGGTCACGGCCGGATCGAGTGCGACCGAACCGGCGGCCGGCGGAAGATTCACCGCCCCGTCCTCGATCCGCATCGCGGCACGGCGAAGCGTGTGCGCCTTCACCGTTCCCGACGCACCGTCCAGCGCTCGCGCGCGGCAGGCCAGCCGGAACCCGCCTTTCAGGTGGTCCTCCTCGCGTGCCCGGGCGGTGAGCAGTTCCGCGCCCGCGACAATTTCCACCAGGCACTCGCGGCAGCGGCCTTGTTTCTGGCAGGAGGACGGCACGGCCACGCCAAGCCGGGTGGCCGCCTCGAAGAGCGTCTCGCCCGCGGCGAGCTCGACCGTGCCGCCGTTGATTGTGAACGCCACCGCCATCGTTCAAAGTCCTGGAACGGCGGCGTCATCGCCACCCGCGAAGACGCGACCGTCGAACACCGTGACGAGCGGGTTGCGCAGATGGCGCACGTCGTCGAGGACCGGTGCGGGCGACAGGAGGAATCGCGCGGCCGCCCCCGGACGAAGACTGCCGATCTCCTCCGCGAAGCCGAGCCGGTCCGCACTCGCGGCCGTCGCCGCCCGCAGAATCTGCTCCGGGCCCAGGCCGGCTTCCGCCATCAGTTCGAGCTCGCGGAGAAATCCGTGCCCGTGCGGAACGCCATGTGATCCCGCATCGGATCCGGCGATGATCCGGACGCCCAGCGCCGCCGCCCGCGCGAGGCTCCGCACGTGGCCGTCCAGGATTCGCCTGAGATTGTCCCGCACCGGTTCGCTCCAGCCGAGGGCATCCGCCTGATCCAACTGGAACCGCACCGGCGCGAACGTCGGAACCCACGCCACGTCGAGATCGCGGAGGCGCGCGAGCTGCTCGTCGGTCACGAAGAACCCGTGCTCGATCGTGTCCACCCGGGCGGCGAGACAGTTCTCGACCCCGTCGGCCCCCGAGCAATGCACCATCGTCTGGCGGCGATGCGCGCGCGCCGCCGCCACCGCCCGGGCAAGTTCGTCGGCATCCAGCTGCGGTTTCGCCGTCACCGCGCCCTGCTCGAAATTGATGATGCCGGTCGCGAGCAGCTTGATGCGATGGACGCCTTCCGCGCTCCGCGCCGCCACCGCCGCCTCGATCGTCGCATCCTCCTCGATCGCCCGGCCCATGAACGCGCCGTAGCGCCCCCGGTGGTGGAGAGCCGCACCGGGACTGTCGAGGTAGGGCATGGCGCCGCGGGCGGCCGAGCGGTAGCGCCGCTGCAGGGCGAGGCCCACGCCGTTGCGGTCACCCGCGTCGCGGACAGCCGTGATTCCGATCCGCAGCAGCCGTTCCAGCCGGCCGTGCGCCCGGTCCAGCAGTTCGGCGTCATCGAGCTTGAGATACCGCGCCCGCCGCTCGGGCTTCTCCTCGCCACCTTCGAGGAAAAGGTGCACGTGGGCGTCGATCAGGCCGGGCAGCGCCGTGTAGCCGGGCAGTTCCAGATCGGGCGCCGACTGAGCCAATGACATCGTCGTCGAGGGTGAATCCGCACCGGCGTGTCGGATGCGTGCCCCCTCGAAAACCAGATGGGCGTCGCGCACGACGTGCCGGCCGTCAAACAGCCGGCCGACGCGAAGCCAGACCGGCTTTCGGGCCGCCGCGGCCAGCACCGGCTCCAGTCGCGGGTCGGACGACGCGGAGATCATTCGTCGATGAATTCGGAGCAAAGCTCCATGACGAGACTGGCCTGGCGAAATCCCGCCTCCTCGACGGACTCATCGGGGGCGGCCCGGCCACGCTCGAGCGCGTCCTCCAGGCGCGTCACCAGCGGATCATCGTCGGGCAGCGGCGTCGCGTTGGATTCGACGTTGGCCAGGGCCATGTCGAGACCGATCCGCCCCGCGATCGTCAGGTACGCCCGCTCGAGCAGGGGTTTGGCGCGTTTCGGAGTGCCCCAGGCAAAGTTCGAGAGGCCCACCGAGAAATGGATGCCCTGCAACTCGGGGTCGTTCCGGCAAAGCCGCATCGTGTCGAGGCCGTTGCTCACCAGCCCGTAGGTGTCGGCCCCGACCGGCGCCAGTCCGGGATCCACGATGATGTCGTCGAGCGAACGGTTCGCCTGCGTCACCAGCAGCTCGGCAAACCGCCGCACCGTTTCGTGACAGTCCTGCGGAGTCAGATTCTGGGCGCTGCCGCCGTCGGGCAGAAACTTTTCCGACGCCATGACGATGCAGCGCATGTCGTTTTCCCGGACGAGCGCGACCATCTCGTGCAACCGGTGCCGCGACGCCGCCAACGAGTTGAGGACCGGCTTCTGGCGCGATTTCGTCCGATCAAACGCCGCGAGGGCTGTGCGGTGATACTCGATGTTGGGACTGTCAAAACTCAGCGGCACATCGGTCGCCGCCTGCAGTGCCGGAATGAGCTCAGGCAGAAAATCGAGCATCTCCTCGGTCCGCACGGCGATGCGCTGCGTGCCGTCGATGTTCACGTTCACGGCGGCGGCACCGGCGTCCGATTGGAGCCGCGCGAGCTGTTGGTACGCCTCCACGTCGCGAGCCTCCCAGGCCCGGCGGGCGCGGCCGTAGGCGTTGTTGATCAGTTCGCCGATGATACGGATGGGACGACGTTGGGTCATGAACGGGTGGTCTGGGGGATCGGAAGCGACGCGGTGAGGGGTTCGGATGTCGCCGGCTCGGGACACGTCACCGCCACAGCGAGTGGTTTCGCGTGGTGGTCACGCCCGAGCCACGTGTTGGCCCAACTGGATGTGCCGCGGAGCGCCTGGTCCTGGATCACGGGGGCGTGGGAAAGAAGTTCCTCGGCGCGTCCCTCGGCCTTCAGCCGGTCGTAGGCGATCGACCACATGCACTCGACGTCGGCGACCTCGCATTGGCCATCGCGCGTTCCGCCGCAGGGGCCGTTGCGCTGATTCTTCGCGCAGGCCGATTCGGGACATTGAAAAGCAATGTCGGGCAGCGAGCAGTCGCCGCAGTCCTTGCAGCCGAACAGCGCACCCTTGCTGACGCGCTCGACCGTTCTCATCAGGGACGAACCCTGCCAGGAATCGCGGGCGCCGGCACAATGCCGGCGGCCAAGATGCCACAGCCCGCGCCCGGGCGTGAACATCGTCCCGTGAATCAGCTTCGAAAACCGGTACGCCACAGTTCCTCCCGGCCGCAGGTGGGAGTCGCCGGCGAGACCGGGAAAATCGGTCACGGTCGGATCCGCCAGCCCAGTCGCGGGGTCGGCGGGAAAGCAAAAGAACTCCCCCGGTCGTGCGTAGCGCACCTCGCGGGCGAACTCCCGCCAGTCCCCCGGCGCAAACCGCGCCGCGAGATCGAGCACGGCATCGAGCTCATCGTGGGTGTGGACGCCGCCGATATAAGCCCCGCGGTAGCCCAGACCCCGGTAGATTGCGATCTGCTTTGCCGCGAGTTCCCGGAAGAAGGCCCGCCCCTTGTCCGGCGAGCCGGCGTGCCGTTCGCAGACTTCCGCGAGCTCGTCGGAAATGACCACCCCCGGAATCCGCTGGGCGCGAAACAGCCGGGCCACGACCGGATTCAGGACGTAGACATTGCCGACGAGCGGGGTGGACCCGAGCCCGCGGTGCCGGAGATAGGCGATGAGCTCGGAGACTTTTCGGGAATCGTAGCCGATCTGGTTGACGACCCACCGCGCACCACACGCGATCTTCTTCTCCAACTTGAGGAGCTGCGGCACGACCTCGTTCTCCCGCAGCTTGAAATTCGTCACCACGGCGCCGAGGAAAAACTGCGCCGGTTCGAGGCGCATCGGCCGCCCGCCGTCGGGTCGCGTGATCTCAATCCCGGCGTTCATCTGCCCGAGGAGCGCGAGGAGGCCCACCGAATCCAGATCGAAGACCGATTTCGCGCCGCCCGCGACACCCTTCCCCGGTGCGTCGCCGGACAGTGCGAGGAGATTGTGGAATCCCTCGCTGGCCAGCCGCCACGCCTCGGATTCCACGCCGTTCCGGTTGAAATCCTTGCAGGAAAGGTGAATCACCACCTCACGGGCGGCTTCGCGCAGCGGACGCCCCAGTGCGGACGGAGCGAGGTGCGGGTTTCCGCCCGCATTGTCCGTGATCGACACCCAGTCGACGCGTCCGCTGCCCGCGAGATCGCGGGCGAACGCCACCGTTCGACCGGCCCTCGCCGCCGCCGTCGTGCCGCGCGTCGAGACGAGTTCCACGCCCGTGAGAAACGCGTCGGGTCGGGCAAATTTCTCCGCCAGCGGAGTCATGACGGGAGCGCGGTGCAGAGCCGGACCGCCGGCTTCACGCGGCACCGACGAAGTCGAGGAACAACTCGACACTGCTCGAGGCATCGGGGCCATAGCCGTCGGCGCCGATCTCGTCGGCGTACATCTTGTTCACGGGCGCGCCGCCGACCGCGACCTTGAGGTCCGAGAGATCCGCATGCTTCTGCAGTTCGTCGATGACGACCTTCATGTACGGCATCGTGGTCGTGAGAAGCGCACTCATGCCCAGGATGTCCGCCCCGTGGGTCCGGGCCGCCTCGAGAAACCGCTCGACCGGCTGGTCCACACCGAGGTCGACGACCCGGAAGCCGGATCCCTCCGCCATCATGCACACGAGGTTCTTGCCGATGTCATGGAGATCTCCCTTCACCGTTCCGATCACGAGCGTGCCGCGGGGCGGGTTGTCCGCCGCGCTGGCCAGGAGCAGCGGCTTGAGGACGGCCATTCCGGCCTTCATCGCGCGGGCCGCGACCAGCACCTCGGGAACGTAGAGGTAGTTGTATTTGAAGTCCTCGCCGACAACCGCCATCCCGGCGATCAGCCCCTGGTTCAGGACTTCGTCCACCGGTCGGCCTTCGGCGAGCGCGGCGCGGACGAGACGGTCGACTTCCTTGGCATTGCCCTCGTAGAGGCACTGGTTGATCAGCGGATAGTCGGGCATGGTCAGGCGGCGTCGAGGCAGGCGCGTTTGACGGCGAGAATGTTCTCCACCGGCGTGCCGAAGGGAATGACGGCCGTGCCCATGATGAATCCGGGCAGGTCCCGGCCGCGCGCGATCTCCTGCCGCGCGACCGCATGGATCTGGTCGGGAGTGCCGGTCTCGAGCAGACGGGGCGAGATATTCCGGCGCATCGATTTCCCGGCCGCGCGCGCCACCGCCGCCCACGCGTCGAAGTCGCACGTGAAATCACACAGCAGGTTGTTGCCGCCGCTCTGGCTCAGCAGCTCCGCGATCGGCACGGTGTCGCCGCCGATGATCAGCGGCACGTCGCGCACGCCCCGGGCCGCCGCCCACGCCATGAAGTCCCGCGTCACCGGCAGGACAAACTCCTCGTACATCGGCGGGGACAGCAACTGCGGGGACGCCTGCGAATCGAAGATGATCAGCTCCACCCCCGCATCGATGTAGGCCTGGGCGAATTCCTTGATGATCCGACCGGCATAAGCGAGGCAGGCGTGCACCCATTCGGGCTGGTCCAGGCAGGCGATGAACAGCTCCTCCGCGCCGACGAGCGAGATGGCCAGCGAGAACGGACCGGAGATCGCCCCGCGAATCCAGTACTTGTCACCCAGCGCACGCCGCACCTGGCGGGCGGCCTCGATGTTGACCGGCATCCGCCCGTCCTTCGCCGGATTGGGCAGCCGCGCGTGAGTCAGGTCGTCGCCGACGTGGATGATGTGATTTCCCGGCTTGATCCCGGGGATGCTGGTGTCGCCGTCCTCGTAAAACGTGACCGTGCAACCGACCGCCTCCGCCTCGAGGTTGTAAACGTCGACGCCGATCACCAGGGCGTCGGCCTTCACCGCCTCATACTCGGCCAGGACCGCCCGCGTGAGCAGATCCGCGTTCCGCGAGATGTCCGACGGGGTTGATCCGATGAAGGCGGCCTTGTGCTCGTAGATCGCCGGGAGGAAGAGCGGAATACGGCGCGGCGCGCCGCAACGCAGGACGGTTTCGACTTCGGCGCGGGTGGCGGGGGTATGGGTGGCGCGGTGGCTCATGGGAACCCGAGTGGGCGCTCCCAGCTTAGTCCATCTTGTCAGCGGCGTCTTGGCGGATCTGGCGCTGTTCAACTGGCAGATCGGGCAATCGCCGGCCCCGCTCAGGCCTTTTCTCCCAGGCGTTCCGCGATCGCGCCGGCTGTCAAATCGGGCACGTTAGCGGCGTTTCCCGCGCCCCCACCGCCAATGAACCGCCTCCAGGATGCCGAATTGGTCCGTGAGCAGCCCCTCGTACCCGCAGGGGCGGTCGTCCCAGTATCGCCAGTCGACCCCGCTTTGATTGCCGCCGAAGACCCGCGCTTCCGCGAACCCGGTGCAAAGCCGGAGGAGCATCGCATCGGCCTCGCGCTCGTACCCGCACCGATACAGGGCCATCACGAAATGCCGGGTCTGTGCGTGCGTGCGCCCGCCATTCTGGTAGTAACCCATTGGATACCCCTGGATGATGTCGGACAGATCGTGATCCGGAATATGCCACAGGTTTCCCGGCAGCCCGAGGGCGGCATCCGGCAGTCCGACCTTCCGGGCTTCGGCGAGGAGGCGTCCCAGCACCGCCCGGCCTTCGGTTGGATCGAGCAACCCGGCGGAGATCGCGGCTCCGTTCACCGGCAGAAACGCATAATCATGCAGCGTGCCGGCGCGGCAACGCCAGCCGCCCAGCCAGCCCGTCGCATCGTTCCAGAACGCACCGCGATAGCTGGCCGCCAGTCGCTCCGCCCAGGCGGAAAGCCCGCCGGCGGTCGCTCGCTCCCCGAAACGCGCCAGTCCGGCCGCGAGTTCGCGCAGCGCGCCAAACAGGATCGCATTCGCGAAGGCGTCCTTCCAGCCGAAGGAAATCACGTCGAACCAGCAGGTGCTCCACTGGTTTGTGCCGCTGACCCCGGTCCGATACGGGCTTTCGATCAGTCCATCCCCGTCCAGATCGCGCCCGTGCGCCGCTTCGACCTTTTGGAGGATCCAGGGGCGAAATTCCCGGAACCACGCCGGTGTGGCGTGGTGCCGCAGGAATTCGCCGAGCCCATGCAGCGCGGAAGCGCCGGTCTGGAGATACTCGTCATCCGCATCATGCGACGACCCATCCTGCAGGAGGCGCCCCGCCGCGTAGCCGGGTCCTCCGGTAAGCCATCGTTCGAGCGAGAGGCGCAGAAATTCGGCTGCCGGCAGTCCCGGCAAGACGTTGCGTTGCGTGCGCGTGACCGCCGCCCACGTGTCCATGCAGATCGGGCAATGCATCGACGCGCCGTTGTTGCTCAACGTGGCGGTGTCGGCCCGGAAGGTCAGCGCGACCCACTGGGTCCGCGCCATCGCGCGGTGCGCGACCGCGGGGGCATCACCGCGCAATCGCGGCACCGGGCGCTTCGGCGTCAGTGTGAACGTCGCGCGATGGGTTCCCGCCGGCAGACGGTAGAGTCCCTCGGCGGTCCGCTCCTCCCCGAATTTGAACTCGAGGGTGTTGAGATCGCGCGCCCGGAAACAGTCACTCCTCACCCAGCCGGACCGAGACGACGACTTGATCTCCCAACTACCGAATTTGGGAAACGTCAGCAGCGCCGGCAGCGCCACCGCGCCGGTCTCGCCGGAGGTCAGCAGCCGCCCAAGGACGTGCGAGGGCGCGGCGCTGTTCCGCAGCCCGATCATCCAGGCACTGCTGTGCCAGGCGAGGAGGGTCCGGCGCCCAGTCCGCTCGGCGCGCAGCGTGAGTCCCCGGTCGGTCACATTCCAGGTGAGACGGTAGTGCTGGCTACCGGCGGTGAAGTCGTAACGCACGCGTCCGCCGTCCACGGTCGTCGTCCCCTTGATCGCACACCGGACGGCCGGCGCCATCACCGGCGGGGCTCCCACCGGGTGAAGCTGCGGTCCCTGACTGAACAGCGGAGGACGGGTCGCGAGCAGGTTCGTGCCCGCGTTGGCCGCGTCCTCGAGCTGCAATCCCAGGAAGCTGAAACCCGGGCGGCTCAACGCGAACCCCACCTCAAAATCCTTTGCCCGGTACCGGATCTCACCATCGTGACACACCGCCTCGACCCCGGGAGGAAGTGAACCCAGGTCCACCCGCTTCAGCTCCAGCAAACTTTCGCCGCGCGGCGCCACCCGATCGAGCAACTCGCCTTCGAGAATGAAGGCCGACAGCGCGAGGTTCCAGGGCGTCCACCCACCGTCGATCCCCGACTGTCGCAGTTCGATGATCACTCCGGCCGTGACAATTCGCGGCAGCCGGAACCAGTTCACGACTCCCGGAATCTCCGGCGGCAGCGCGTCCCGCTGGAGCAGCACGCGCCAGCGGCCGCCCTGCCAGGCGAGGACCCGGATGCCGGTCGCCCAATCGAGGTCCTGGCGGCTCCCGCACTTGTGGTAACCCTGGCCACGGCGGACGCCCAGGCGCGAGAGCCGGGCGGGTCCGTGCAGTCGCACCACCCGCTGGTGAATGATGCGGTTTTTGGGCAGGCCGGTTTCGCCTGCCAGCGGCGGTGTCCAGACGGCGCGCCCCGCATCGAGACGGCTGTGCGTGAAAAGATCGCCCATCGGCGGTTCGTGGTCGGCCAGCGCGAGCAGGTCCTGCGTCATAGGTGAAAGCGAGAGGGGCGGATGGTGGCGGACGTCGCCGGTTGCGACCGGTCGCTCGCGACGCCGCGGACAGATCGCCACGAATGGTCCGCCATGCCGAGGCGAAGGTCATGTATTTTTTGGGAATTGTTTGGTGTTCCTTGGGCTACGACCGGGTTTCCGGTTGCGGGCCGAGCCGACCGGTTCTCATCTGCCGCGAACTTCTTATGTCCTCCTCCACGACCCCGCTTTCCCTCTCGTCCGTCTGTTTTCCGCCTTCCGCGGAACCGGGCGAAATCACCGCCGCCCGGGAACTCGCGAAGCTCTCCGGCGCCTCCGTCGCCGAGGGCGTCCCCGGCCAGGCCAGCGGCGTGATGGTCGCCCTCGCGTCGCGCGGCCTGCCGGCTCGCCTGCCCGCGTCGGCCGCATCGTCCGCTGGCTGGATGTGGCTGCGGATCACGGAAAAAGGCGCGGGCGAAATCTGCGCGACGCATGGCTCGTTCCTGTTTGCGGCGGTGCGGCTGCTCGCCGCGGGAATGGGCGACCTGTCACGGGAGAAGCTCGCCGCCGGGTTGTGGCTGCCCGCCACTTTCGGGTGGCATCGCCCGCATTGGGACGCCTGTTACACGCAATACTGGCGCAGCGCGCGGAAGTTCGATCCCGAGGCGTACGTGGCCGCGCTGGCCGAGGCCGGCTTCACGCACTGCGAGGTCAATGGCCTCCAGGCCCACATGCCATACGAGGACATGGTCGCGTGGGAGTACTACCCGCAGTTCTACACCTACGCCCCCGGCTTCAACCACTTCGTCGACACGCCGCTCACGCAGGGGATCTGGCCGGGACATTATCTCGATGCCAACCTCAACCAATTGAAGAAACTGGCTGAGCTGGGCCGCCGTTACGGACTGAAGCCGGGGGTGTGCATGTTCGAGCCCCGCACCATGCCGGATCGGTTTTTCCAGAAGTATCCTTCGCTGCGCGGCGCGCGAGTCGATCATCCGTTCCGCTCCCGCCTGCCGCGCTACACGATGGCCCAGGATCACCCGATCGTGCAGCGTCACTACCGCGAGGCGCTCCAGAAGCTGATGCGGCACGTGCCCGACCTGAGCTACATGTCCGTGTGGACGAATGACAGCGGCGCAGGGTTTGAACACACATCCTCGCTGTACGTCGGCCGCAACGGTGGTCCCTACATGATCCGCGAGTGGCGCAACCACGAGAAGATCGCGCAGGCGGCCGGCGAAAGCATCGTGCGCTACCTGAAGAACCTCCAAAGCGCCGCGGCAACGATCAACCCGGACTTCGACGTGATTCTGCGGATCGAGCCCTTCAAGGTGGAACACGAGCACATCAAGACCGGGATGGGCGGACATGTGACGTGGGAAGCGCCGTCGCTCCTCGTCCGGGGCTATCACCTGCCCTACACTCACCCGCGGTACCCGGAGAACAGCTCGGTCGCCGGCAGCATTTTCCACACGACGATGGACCGCACGGAGAAGGAGGCGCTGGCGGCCTCCCGCGCCCAGGGAGTGGAGCCGGTGCTGCATTACTCGGCCTCGGGCGTGATGAATCACGAGCCGCTGCTCGGACTGCCGTTCCCGCGACTCGTCCACCAGAAGCTGCTTGCCGTGCGCGATGTCGGTCTGGCCCGCGTGAGCTGCCTCGGCGGACTCACCAACCCGGCACAGGCGCCGTACTGGCCGAATCCCGTGGCCATTCGCGCCGCCCAGTTCTTCCCGGAAAAGCCGATCGAGCAGGTGTTGACCGAATACGCCGGCACCCTCGTCGGTCCGCAACATGCCACCGCGCTCAACCGCGCGTGGCAGGACTTCGAGGAGGCCCTGACCTGGCAACCGATGGTCGGACTCTATTGCGCGTTCGGATTCTGCTGGCAGCGAACGTGGGATCGCCCGTTGGTCCCGGATATCGAGGGGGTTCCCGCCACCGATCGGGAATACTACGAGCGGCACGGATGCTTCCAGCACAACAACCCCAGCCTCGGCGACCTCGGCAAGGACGTGCTCTTCGATCTCATCACCCAGGAGGGCGGTGCGAAGATGGCGGCGGACATGGACCGCGAAGTCATTGCCCGCCTGCGTCCACTCATCGCCCGACTCGACGGACAGGCAAAGGTCCTCGAAGGCCGCCCGCGCGAGGTCTTCCTCGACCTCCGGGACCGGGTGCAGACGTATCTGCACTGGGTCACCACCCTGCGCAACGTCTGTGTCTGGTGCGAGACGGTGTACGGCTATCTGCGGGCGACCGACGGCGCGACGAAGGATTCCTGCGAGCGCCGCCTTCAAGCCGCGATCGATCTCGAACTGGCCAACATCCGCGAACTGATCGCATTGCTCGAAACCACGCGCTCGGAAGTGTTGGTGCTCTCCGGCGTCGCCGAGAACACGTTCTTCTACGGCGAAAATCTCGTCGAGCACCTGCGGACCAAACTCCGCCTGACGGAGCAGTATCGGCACCTGAAGCCGCGCATCGACCGCGACATCATGTGGCGGCCGCTCCCCGGCACCACGTGGCCCGCCGGCTGGAGCGCCGCGGCGTCCTGATCGGCGCACCGCCGGCGTCACCGCGCAGCCTGGGGGCACGGATCCCGTCTTGGGGTCAGTGCCCGCGGACCCGCCGCCGGTAGTCCGACGGGGCAAAGCCGATCTCCTGCTTGAACGCCTTCGAAAAATGGAACACGTCGCAGAATCCGAGGGCGTTCGCGATCTGCTTGAGCGACAGGTCACCGTGGTACATCGCGGCGCAGGCCCATTCGAGGCGCCGCCGCTTCTGGTAGCGCGCCGGTGACTCTCCGGTAAGCTGCACGAAACGCTTCCGGAAATTTTCATAGCTAAGCCCGACCTCGGCGGCGGCCTTCTGCGCCGGCAGCCAGCCGGACGGCGCCGGTTGGCCAAGCAGCCGAAGACTCGTTTCCAGCCATTCATCCCGGCCGCTCGTCCGGGCGGTGTCCGCCTCGGCCGCGACCATGTCGGTCAGCACGTGCAGCAAACGCCCGAGGGCCCGCAGCGGCGCGCCGGCACGATGGAGCGGCTCGCCCTTGACGACCTCCCGCAGCCGCCGCAGCCAGTAATCCACCCCGCCGAGCCGCAGGACCGGATGTTCCGGCGTGAGCAATCGCTGGGCACGCCAGAGCTGGAACTGCGGACCATCGAACACAAAATAGATCTGCGTCCAGTCGGTGCCGGCGATCGGACCGTAGGCGTGGGCGACTTCGGGAAAAACCACCACCACGTCGCCCGGCTGCAACTCGAGTTGCGTGCCCCGCGCGTCGCGGTAGTAGCCGCGGCCCTCCACCATCAGCACGAGGGTGAAGCGGCGCAGGATGCGCATCGCGCCCGGGTCGATCGCCGCGGCATTGCGCAACAATCCCGCCAGCTCGATCTCCCCGACGGGCGTCCGCAGCGGGCTTTGGAGCCAGGGCTCCGCGCGATATTTCGAGGCGACGGCCATCGGCCCAAAATTTACATCCCGGCTCGATCCACAACTCCAAAGTCCCGGGTGCCCTGGGGAAATCGGTTGAACCCCTGGCCCCAATTACTGCATGACACGGCGGGCGCGCGAGCCCGCCCGATCACGCGGGAAACGAGCGCAGCAGGGCATTGAATGCCTCGGCCATCGCGATGCCGTAGTCGGCTCCGGGGCGCCGGGCGAAGAGTCGGACGGGGGTGGCAGACGAAACCGCCGCCCAGCCGACGTGCGCGTCGTCGTCCACCGTTGCGCGGATCGGATCAAGCTGGAAGGGCCAAGACTCGCGTCCCGCCGCTTCCGCCGGAGACAGGAACCGCCACCCCCCGTCTGTCCGCGCCAGAACCCGGCCCGCCGCCATCACCAGTGAGACCGTCGCCCAAAGGTTGCGCTCACCGGCGAGGATCTCGTTCCACGCGTCGCCACGCCCGGTCTCCGCCAGGGCGCGGATGATGTCGCCGCGCCCGTTGCCCGTGAACGCATAGCACAGCCACGCCCGCAGCGATTCGGGAAGGTCGCGAAAAATCTGTGCCTGCGGGGCCTTCCAGAAGGTGCCCCGTTCGTCCGCCGGATCGAACGCGCTCCGGTCCGTCGCGCACGGATACCAGTCGATCGGCAGCCCCGAGCGCCACACGGCGACGTAAGCCGCCGGGTCGAGTCCGACGTTCCACTCCCGCTTCACGCCGCCGGTCGCCCCGGCATTCAGCAGGACCACCCGCGTCCGCTCGCGGAGCAGCCGGGGCTCCCGGTTGTAAGCCGCGGCAAGAACCCGGGCCGAACCGACGACCGAGATCGTCACCGGACGGGAGCTTCGTTCCAGCACCTCCAGCAGCAGTTCGATGCCGGCCTGTTCCGGACGCGGGCGGTCCCGCGCCGTGTCACCCGGATGCCCGAGCGGATCGAGCGGCCCCAGGCCAACGGGTATCGCCCGGCCGGTGAGGTACCCGAGTTGGGCCACCGGCACGTAGCCCGGATCCCGCGGAATGTCCCAGCCCTCCGGACGGTTGAGCAGGAACCGCCTCGTCGCGTCGAGAACGACGCCCCGCACTTCGAATTCCGGCAGCGCGGCGATCGTGAGGAGGTCGAGATGGTCGTCCGGGTCCTGCGGCGGATGATACAGGTCCGTGATGTGCACCAGCGGCATCTTCTCCGCCCGCCGACGAGCGTTGGCCGCCGGCGCCGGTCGTGCGCCGGGGGTCGCGGATTCCGCCCGGACGCCCGGCAGCGCCGCGGTCGTCGCCAGCGCCGCCAGGGCTTGCAGCGCATGCCTGCGCGTGAGGTGCGACATCGCGCCGGAGCTCAGGAACCGGACTTCGCCACGAAGATGAAATCAGCCCCGTACGCGCCATACAGGCCGCCGTCGCGCCATGTCCGCCCGTCGTCGTCCGAGTAGAAGGTTCCCTCTTCGAAGGTGGACGCCCACAGCCGGCCCTTCACATCCGGATCGAATGCCACGACGAACACGTTCCGCACCGGAAGTCCGGCGCTGCGGTCGGCCCAGGTGCGGCCGCCATCGGTCGAGATCCGCACCCCGACCTGCCAGCCGCCGATCGCGAGGAGCGACGAATCCTGTGGGGCAATCGCCGCCGCGTAGAGATTGGCCTTCACCGTCGTGGGGTCGACCGGACGCCACGACCGACCGCTGTCGCGCGAGAGGAACGCACCCTGTCCCTGGGTGGTGGCCAGCACGACCGTGCCGCCCGCCCCCTGCGCCAGGCGGAGCACCGGCACGGCGGGAAAATCGTCCACCCGCTGCCAGGTGTGCGCCGCGTCATGCGAGGCAAAGACACCCGCCTCGGTGCCGATCAGCACCATGCCGGAGTGAACCGGATTCGCCAGGATGGTCTGACCGTACAGCCACGTCAGACCTTTCTGCGCCAGGGACCAGGTGGCTCCGGCGTCAGTCGAGCGCAGGGGGCCCCAGGCGGTCGCGGCATACACCTGGTCGGGTTTCACGGGATCGAATACGATGCTGCGAACATCAGCCACCTGCCAGCCGGTCACCCGGCGCCAGGATAGGCCGCCATCGGTGCTGCGAACCACGCCGTCCGCGCTCGCGATCAGCACGATGCGGGAATTCGCCGGATCCACCGCGACATCCGCGATGCCGAGGATTCGCGGCCCAAAAAAGTGCCAGGTGCCCGACACGTCGCGGCGATACAGTCCGGAATCGAGCGGGGTCGGCGAGTTCTTCTGCGCCTTCGTCATCGCGACGGCGGCATAGAAGGCGTGCGTCACCGGCGCAGCGGCGGCGGCCGCGCACGCGACAATGGCAAGGATCAAGAGGCGGATGGTTGTCATCGGGCGGTTCCTCCGGCGGTTTCGCAAATCGTGTCGGTGTTGAAATCGAGCGACAGCCCCTCGCCGTCCTCGTGGAGGTCCAGTCTCCGGCTGCCGCGCGCCTCGTGGGCGAACGGCGAGTCGAACAGCGGCCAGGCCGCATAATCGACCGCTCGCCCGTCGACGGATGGCGCCGCTCCGTACTTCGCCCTCAGCACACTGCCGTCGAGCGCCGTGAAGGTGGCCTCCGGTTCGCCGACGAGGGAAAACTTAAGCGGCAGCGCCCGCACCGCCGCCTCGAACGCAGCAAACGACGCGAAGTCACGGGCGGCGGCGACCTGCACGACATAACCATTGTGCGGAGAATCGCTGACAAAGCAGCGATGGCCCGTCCCCCATTGCTGGAACCCGGCGCTGATCCACCCGCCGCCGCCGTTGCGCAAGAGTCCCGTCCAGTCGTTCGGCTTCCACGTGCCGGCGGCGAATGGACGGAAGGCAATGTACACCGGTCCGCCCTGGGCGAAGATCCAGCCGGAGGGGTCGACGGTCGTCCCGACGAGGTCGCGGGAGAAGAACGTCGTCACGTGCTGGAAGCGACTGTCGGGCGGAATATCGTACAACCCGATCAGCGCGGTCCGGTGCTGGAAGACCTGCTCGTACGGGGAACCGCCGGGCAGCTTGTCCTCCGAATCGTAATCGGCCTTCGACCGCACGATCAGGTTCGTGACGACGTCGTAGTTTTCGGCAAAGAACGTCGTGCCCTCCACGGGCGAGGAATAGGGCTGCACGCTGAAGAACGTGTTCGCGGTCTGCTTTTTTCGATCGGCGGGCCGCCACACCAGGCTCCACGTTTGCTGCTGGATCGGCTGGAGGATGCCACCCTGCGACGACCCGAGGACGAAGTCCCGGTCGACGTAGCTATATTTGTAAACGGGCCGCGTGCGCTTGTCCCCGATCACGAACGAGGCGGGGCCGGCATGGCGCATCAGCCACCGCGTCCGCTTCAGTTCGCGCTCGACATACGGACGGTGGGCGGTGTCGCGCGCGATCCGCTCCAGGATTGGTGGCGGCGTGTAGCCGCTCATCGCCAGCACGATGCTGGCGGCAGCCGGATAGGGATCGCCGAAACCGAACAACAGCCATCCGAGCCCCGCGGCCGGCGTCTGGCCCGGATCGACAATCTGCCGCGGATAAACGCGGCTGTGCGCACCGCCATAGAACCCGTCGACGTTCTCGACCGCGTAATCATAGATGAGGTAGTCGAGCATCATCCGGGCCTCCTGACGGAACGCCGCGTCCTCCGTCCATCCCGCGAGGAGGCTCATGGGGATGATGTACTCCTCGATGTAATTCGGCGAATCGTACTCCCCCTGGCCGTAGCTCGTGGTGACCCGCATCCAATGCTCGAGGTAGCTGCGTGCCTCCGCCATGTTCTCGGCGGAGGATTTCCCGTCAAACCACTGCTCCGGGCCCATCGCGGGCATTTCCTGCGCCGCCAGATAAAGGCTGGAATAGTACAACGCCCAGTGGTTCTCGGTGTCGCCGCGGCTCGGCCAGTAGGTTTTCCACAGTTCGCGGATCCGGGCGCGACTGGGAGCATCGAGGCCGGCCCGGCCGGCCGTCATCACCGCCGCCATCGGGTACATCCAGAACATGTTGTCCGTCGGCGTCGGCTGGTTCAGGCGGGCAAGGCGCGCGAGGGCGGCGGGGCGGAGGCGCCCCTGCTGCAAGGCGGCGGCGACGTTGAGAAAACCACCCTTGGTCGGGTCCTTGGGATCGAGGCCGGTGATCGCCGTCGCGAGCACCTGCCGGCGGCGTGCCTGGAACGCGGCCGCGATGTCCGCGTCGGCGAGCGGAACATCCGCGGCCTGGACGGCGGTGGCGGCGAGCACGAGGCTGATGAGGAGAACGAGGCACCGCCCGGCGGGACGGGTGGAACGGCCGGCGGCCGCAGCCGTCACCGGGGAAGACCGTCCGCCGGCCAGACCTCCGGCCGGGGGGCGGGAAACAAACAATGAAGGCAACATGGGAAAGGTGCCCGCCGCGGGAATGTGGGGGACGATTCCGGGCGGCGGGTCCGCGTAGCGGGGCTGAAAATTCTCGGTTTTTCAATTTCTATTTTCATGTATTTTCATCCGCGTTTGTGAAAATGAGAACCCATCCGCCGCGGCTCCTCTCTGCCGGCGCCCGGGCGGATTTACCGGCGACGTGATGGGGCCTGGGCGGGGCCGGAAAGGGGTCGCTCGCTCTGAAATTCTCAGAACGGCACCGCGCGGCTCCCGGGCCCAGGCGACGGCGCCGCGGGGGGCCGGAGGGCGAAGAATCTTTCCGTACGGCTCTGAAACAACTTGACCTTGTCCGCCGATGTTTTCATCACGTTTTCACTGCAAATTTCAGCGAGCGGTTCCCACCCCACCATGTTGCTCCGCGATATTGCCCACCAGGCCGGCGTTTCACCCGCGACGGTTTCCCGCGCCATCAACCAGCCGACGCTGGT
Organism: Opitutaceae bacterium; assembly: GCA_035545515.1. GTDB lineage: Bacteria > Verrucomicrobiota > Verrucomicrobiia > Opitutales > Opitutaceae > ER46. Next base: position 70,266 of record DASZYH010000278.1, on the reverse strand, counting down.
CGCCGCCGACAGTCTCGCGCGGATCCGCACGGTCATGCGCGAGCACAACTACGAGCCGGCGCCGCTCGAGCGCCGCCGCGGACCCAAGGCCCGGCTGCCGGCGCAGCGCCGGATCGGAATGTGGTTCGTCGGCGCGCGGGCCAACAATCCCAGCCTGAATTGGTTTCAGGAGCAGCTCCTGCAGGTCGAGTCTCCGGACCCCGGGCACCGCGTGGATCTGCGCGTGCTGTTTTCCGCGACCCCGGACGAGCTCCCGCGCAATTTCGCGCGCGAGCAATTCGACGGTCTGATCGTGCAGGGCATGGAGCCCACCTCCGCCTGCGCGGCGCAGCTCGGCGGCCTGCCGCATGTCTGGTTCATGACCCGTCGCTCGGCGGCGTACCCCGGCGACTACGTCGAGCCGAACAACGCGGAAAACGGCGCGCTCGCGGCCGAGTACCTCCATGAGCAGGGGCACAAGCATGTCGCCGTGGTCGCGACCGACACCGACTACAGCGCCATCGTCCTCCGCAACCGGGCGTTCGCCGACCGCGCCGCCGCCCTCGGGCTGGCCGTCCACACCATCCTCGGGCGCGCGAACCCCGGGGTGAGCTATCTCGAGATCGCCTCCTCCGGCGGCGAAAGCGCCGACCTCGTCCGCCAGCTGCTGAAGTGCTCGCCCAAGGTCACCGGGCTGTATCTGCCGTCGGACCATTTTTGCGGGGCGTTCTTCCGCGCACTCCGCGAGGCCGGCCGCAAGCCGGACCGCAACTTCCAGGCGGTGCTCGGAAACTACAATCCGATCATCTACCACAATCTCGACCACTCGCCGGCCGCGATTGACATCAATCTCCCGACGCTGGTCCGCAAGGTCATCGACCACCTGCTCTGGCGGATCGACAACCCGGGCGCACCGGGCCGCGTCGGTATCAGCATCTCGCCCACCCTGGTCACGCCAGACCTGGATGCCCTGAACCGGCATTCCCGCTCCAACGCCCACCAATTTGTGTGAGACCCGCCTTCGATTCCCGGGCGGGTAACAACCCCAAACCACAAGATGAAACCAGCCATACCTAACATCCAACGTGCCCGGAGACCCCTGGCCATTGGGCTGGCGGCATTGCTGTCCATCACCACGGCCCATGGCCAATCGAGTGATGCTGACACGATCCGTCGCCTCGAAGAAGAGAACGCCGCCCTCCGCAAGCAGCTCGCGACGCTCCAGTCACAACCGGCCGCCCCGGCCACGAGCCCGGCCACCGCGGAGCCCGCCGCACCCGCCGCAGCCGCTCCCGCCTCCACCGGCCCGGTCGCGCCGACCGCGAGCGCCAACGCCGGAACCGTCGCTTCCAAGACGGACGACGGCACCCTGGTGCTGTCGCCGTTCGAGGTGCGCACGGACAAGGACTATGGCTACCTGAAAACCAACTCGGCGACCGCCACCCGCATCGGCATGGAAATCCAGAAGGTGCCGATGGCCGTTTCCGTCCTCAGTTCGGATTTCATTCGTGACACCAACATGCGCGATATCACGGGGCTGCTGACGTACACCGCGTCGGCCTCGGGCGATCCCCGCTTCGCCATGACGCGGCCATCGAACGAAGCGACGCCGCAGGGCGGATTCACCCTGCGCGGCTTCCCGGTCAACGTCATCCTCCGCAACGGCGTCCTCCTTTACTCGACGAAGACCAACGTCGATAACGTCGACCGCGTCGAAATCGTGAAGGGCCCGGCGGCGGTGTTCTTCGGCCAGGGCTATCCCGGCGGCGTCATCAATTTCGTCACCAAGCGGCCGGAATTCTCCCACCTCCCGACCACCTTGTCGTACACGTTCGGCGCCGACAACATGAACCGCGGCACCGTCGACACCAACCAGGTGTTTTCCGACAAAGCCGCGATGCGCGTGGTTGGCGGATGGGAGAACAGCAACGGCCAGCGTGAGTTTGAATTCACGAAGCGGTTCGACATCACGCCCTCGCTGACGCTGGTTCCGTTCTCCAACGGCAAGGTCAAGATCACCGCCGAGACGATCTACCTCAAGGAACGCTACAACCAAAACGCCTTCTCCTGGCTCTTCCCCAGTGGCTGGTTCCAATCGTACGCAAATCCCGAGTCGAAGCTGATGCAGGCGGCCGGTTTGAATCCGACTGATCCCGCCTCCGTCGGCAAGTACCGCACCCGCATCTTCAACAACCTCGGGGCCTGGATCGCCGACATGCGCAAGGCGAACAACGACCCGCTCATGCCGCTGTACACGAACGTCGCCTCCGGCGCGTACTACACCGACCTCAGCGGGCACCGGGTGCATGACGAACACTTCAACTTCACGAACCGCGGCGCCTACGTGGACAACGAGCAAACGACGACCGACATCACCGTCGATGCCGCTCCCTTCTCCTGGCTGGATGCCCGCTATGTCTTCACGACCGACAACACGACGTTCAACGACATCGAGGGGTTGAATTATCCCAATGCCGACGGGATCACGTTCAACGCCGCCTACGGCGGCAACGGCTCAGGTTATTATCGCAAGACCAAGAACCACCAGCTCGACCTGGTGGTGAAGTTCAAAACCGGCCCGATCAAGCACAAGCTGCTCGGCGGGTATGTGCTGCAGAACTACCTCCAGCAGTACTGGTCGCCGGCCACCAATACGACGCCCTTCTATGCGTTCGTGCCCGGCTTCAACTATCCGACCGTCAACACCGGTCCGGGCAGCCTGCCGAACAATGGCCTGAACACCGGCTGGAACGTCCCGGTCAACCAGGTCCTGCACGATCGCTTCGGGAACGTCCTCACCGCCCCGCAGGTGTATTCGCAATGGGACCCCAGCGCCCAGGTCCAGCCCCCGGTCAACAAGATCTTCCCGCTGAACCGCAACCTCCTCGACGGCTATCCGACGCAATACAACGACTGGTACGTCAACTACCAGGCCTCGATGATGGATGACCGCCTGAACGTCCTCGCTGGGTTCCGCCAGGAAACCCGCCGCGATTCGGGTCAGTTCCTGACGGCCAACTACCCGTGGTTCTCGCCGGGACCGTACGCGTTCACCGACCAGACGGATTTTCCGCCTTCGGTCTACAACTACTCCCCGAGCTATGCCGCGACGAACTTCATGAAGCAGACCGGCAATTCGTGGATGGGCGGCGCCTCCTTCGAAATCGTCAAGGGCGTCAACCTCTACGCGTCCGTCAGTCAGACGTTCCGCTTCAACAGCCGGACGCCGCTCGGCGGCTATGACCAGGTCGCATTCCCCACCCTCGCCCAGAACATGCTCAACGCGAGCGGCGGCTCGTTCACCTACAAGTTCCAGGACGGCTCGACCCGCGTGATCCACAGCGTCGCCGAGGCGGTCCAGGCCGTCCACGACGCCGGAGCCGACGAACTCGCGAAGAACGAGGAGGGCATCAACTACGAAATCGGCGCCAAGACGTCGCTGAACGACAACCGGCTGGTGAGCACGGTCTCGATCTTCCGGTCCGAGCGCCGCAACCAGCTGACCGAGGATCCGCAGCACCAGACGGACGATGTCTTCAATTACAATCCCCTGATCGGCGGCGCGCGGAACTTCCGCTGGCGGTCGAACGCGGCCCGCAACCGCATCGAGGGTGCGGAATTCGAGGTCATCTGGACCCCGATCCGCAACTTCCAATCGGTGACGAACGGATCGTGGCTCTGGACCGCCAAGACGATCGCCGATCCGTCGATCCCGAAGACGGCGGCGAACTACCAGATCTACTTTGGCAACCGGATCGAGAACGTGCCCGAGTACAAGTTCACCACGTTCAACAAGTACACGTTCGACAGCGGCGCCGTCCGCGGCCTGTCGGTCGGACTCGGCGCGCGCTACACCTCGAAGGAGATCATCTCGCGCAGCGTCGACTGGAATCCGGAGCGGGGCGGCTTCACCGCCGGCAACTACGTCGTGTTCGACGGCACCCTCAGCTATCCGTGGGAGATCTTCGGATACCGGCTGAGCTCGCAATTCGGCGTCTACAACCTGACCGACCAGAAGTACTTCGACGGCGGCTATGTCCCCGGCCCGCGCCGGACATGGCTGCTCACGAACACCCTTTCGTTCTGAGTCCGGGGTGTGCGAGGCGGCCCGATCTTCGGGCCGCCTTTTTTTTCCCCCGCGACCCGGATCGCGTCGCGGGGGAATCCTCCGGCCAGCCCGGCCGGGCGTTGCGATCCAGCCCGCTTTCCGCCGCCTGCTCCCGCACCGCGCCCACCATGCGCCGTCTCCGCCACCTTTTCCCCCTTTTCGTTCTTCTGCTCTCCGGCGTGTCGGCGGCTTCCGCCGCCTCTCCGTTCGCCGGACGCTGGCGGCTCGACCGTTCCCGCAGCTCCGCCCTCGACGGCTGGTCGGCGTGGGACCTCGTGATCAGCGTCGAGGGAACGCGCGTCAACCTGCGCCATGACATGCAGTGGAATGCCACGCGCTTTTCCGCGACGAACGTCGTCGACACGGCGCATCCGGTGATGCTGCCGCACTTTTTTCGCGTCGAGCAGCGCCACATGGCGCTCTATCCCGCCAAGGGCGAATCGACCCCGGTGACCGCCGCCTGGATCGACGGCGGCCGCACGTTGCGGATGGAAGCGGAGGAGCCCGTCGAAATCTCACAAGGGCACGCCACCCTCCGCATCTACTCCGAATACCGGCTGCTGGACGGCGATCGCGAACTGCTCCTCATCGAATTGCACAGCTCCCGGCCCCGCCCGCTCGTTTACCGTTTCATCCGCGTCGACGGGAAGGACTGATCCATGCGCCGCTTCCTGATTTGCTTCCTGCTCCTGACAGCCGCCCGCGTGACGGCCGCCATGGCTCCGGTCACCGCCTGCTCCATGCGCTGGGACGACGACTGGCGGGTCGCCGGCGGACTGCCGGAAAAGGCGATGCTGCTCAGCCTCCAGGGACTCGCCAATCGCGCCAGACCTCAATTCTACGTCATCCAGCCGCGTGATTTTCAGTGGGAAATCACCGCGCCCCTGTTTCGATTCTACGAGCGGAAATACGGGGTCCGGTTCACCGAGCTCAAGACCGCCGACGAGGCGCTCCAACGTTTCAGCCACTGCGCCCGAGGCTACGTCGTCTGGGATCCCGCCGTCGGGGCTTCCCTGAACGTTGCGTTCACGATCGCCGGTCTGGACGACGCCCTGGTCGTCACGCCGGCCCTCGTGCCCCTGGTCGAGCGTCACGGCTTGCAGCGGATCGACGACCTGACCGGCCGCTATGCCGGCCAAACCGATGCGCAGATCTACGCCGATGCCGTCCGCCGCTACTGGTCGCGTTGCACCCATGACGCGCTGATGTTGATGGGCGGTCAGCGCGGAGCGGTGCGCCAGCCCGCCATGGCCGATTGGGGCGTTCGCCAACGGATGTTTTTCGAGGACTTGTCGGCCAATCCCGCGAACCCGGACGAGCTCGCGCTCGAGCGGCGCCTGCTGTCCGAACTGCACCCGGGATCGATCGTGTTCGGGTGGCACGCCTACGGCAAGGACACCGAGGAACAGCACACCACCCTGATCTCCAGCTACGGGCTGAAGATGGAGGGTCTCTACAACCTCCCCAACCTGAGTTTCAACTGCCAGTTCACCTTCACCCCCGGATTCAAGTTCACGAATCACCACAGCGTCGCGGTCGACGCCCGCCTGGTGGCAAAGCCGAAGGTTTACCTGGCCTTCGTCCAATCGGACAGCATCGGAATCGGAGTCTGGACCAAGCCGGGCCGCGGCCGGCTTCCCTTCGCGTGGCAGGTCTCGATGAACTGGGCGACACTTTCCCCCGCGGCGCTGGAGTACTTTCACGAGAGCGCCACGCCGAACGACTACTTCATCGGCGGACTTTCCGGCCCGGGCTACATGTATCCGAACCACATCCCGGCCGACCGCTTCCCCCTGCTGATGACGCAGGCGCGACACCTGATGTCCGAGCTCGACCTCCAGGTCATGGAGATCATGGACAACTCGGCCGCGGACGGAAACGTCGGCAACACCGACCTCACGCAGGAAACGGTCGACCGCTATTACGCGGCGTTCCCCGACGTGATCGGGTTCATCAACGGCTACGGTCCGTCACGGACGCGCGACCTGCGCGATTCCCGCCCGCTGATTTCGTACGACTACTACGTCGACCCGCACCGGCCGCGTGACGAGGTGGCCGCCGATCTCGACGAGCTGATCGCGCTCAACGCCCGGCGTCCCTACTTCCTGCTCGTGCACGTCCGCGAATCGAACGACGTGAACAGCCTCGTCGAGGTCGTGAAGCAGCTCGACGGCCCCGTCGAGGTCGTGCCGCTCGACCGGTTCCTGAAACTGGCGGCGAGCGACCAGACGTACACCACCCGGTACCAGGACCCGACCGATCCGAAACATTTCGCGGGCTACCGCTAACCGCCGCCCGCCTCCCCCATGCCCTCCACCCGCCGTACGTTCCTCAAGACCTCCGCCGCCGCCGCGGCCTCGCTCCCGCTCGTGCGGCTTGCGCTCGCCGGGACCTCGTCCTCGGGCGCTGCCGCTTCGACATCCGCACCCAACCCTCGCCGCGGCCTCCTCTTCGATGCCGCGGACCTGCCCCGGATGCGCGCGAACCTCGAGCACCCGCGATGCGCCGAACTCAAAGCACTGCTCCTGGGCATCGATTTCGCGGCGGAGACGAAGTTCCTGCGCGACGAGATCCGGCTCAACGATCATGTCGCGGATTTTTTGCGTGCCACGCAGCTCCTCCAGAATTCGGCCTTCGCGTACGTGGTGCTCGGCGACGAGCGGCGGCTGACCCTGGCCGAACTCGCACTGCGCCGCATGTTCGACTACCGGCGGTGGGATTACTTTCTCGAGGGCGGACAGGAAACCATCGGTCTGCAGCGCGCCCCCGAAGCCACGATCGCGGTCTGCTATGCCCTCGACTGGCTGGGTGAGGCGATCCCGGCCGACCTCCGCGCCGAGGCCGACCACCAGGTCGCCACGAAAGGCGCGCCGGCCTGCTATCTCACCTTGTACGGACTGAAATACCCCGACCGGGTGCGCGGCTGGGGCTTCGATCCCGAGGACGACTACAAATTCCGTTTCGATCTCAGCCGGTGGCCGCTCATCCTCAATGCCACCAATCTCAAGGTCATCCCGATCTCCGGCCTCGGCATCGCCGCCGTCTGGCTGCACGGTCGCCACCCGGAGGCCGACCAATGGCTTCAGATGGCCCGGCAAAGCGCACAGGCATTTTCGGTCATGTACGGGCTCGACGGCGCCTACGACGAGGGCGTCGGCTATTGGGCCTACACCACTTCCCACCTCGTGATGTTCGCGGATGCCCTGCACCGGCGGCTCGGCATCGACGACCGGAAGCTCGTGAATTACCCGGGCACGATCCGGTATGCGCTCACGATGTCGATGCCGTGTGCCGGAGACGGTTTCGCCGATCCGAAGAGCGGCACCGCCTATGCCGCCGTCCCGCGCGGCGACTACCTTCCCGCCCAGGACGTGGTGAACTTCTCCGATGCGGCCAGCGGCCTCGATGTCACCGTCGCACCGTGGACCGGGACAAAATTCAACGATCCACTGTGCAACTACGTCGGCCAGCACGTCGGGGGACTCAAGGAGCTGCCCGCGCTGGTATGGTACCGCGCGGATGCCCCGGAGGCGCCTCCCGGGCCGGAACTCTACGACGTCCGGCTCAGCAACGATTGGGTCGTGTCGCGCACCGGCTGGAAGCCCGAGGACGGTGTCGTCGCGTTTCGGAGCGGCGGACCGTCGAACCACGAACACGCCGACCGCAACAGCGTCATCTTCAAGGCGTATGGAGAGCGGCTGTTTCACGATCCCTTCCACGCCGGATATTCGCCCACCGTGCCGCGCTGGCTGCTGCGCCAGACGGAGGCGCACACGGCGGTGCTCATCAATGGCCGTGGCCATCAATACCACGACGGGCACGAGGGCACCAATTCATCGTGGGCGCGGGCGCACGTGACGGACTTCCGGACCGGGCCCGGCTGGATGGCGGTGACGAGTGACGCGACCCAGGCCTATGCGCTCGTGAATTCCCAGGTGGCGGTGGTCACCCGCACGCTGCTTTTCCTCAAACCCGACGTGCTGTTGATCCTGGATCACGTGCAACTGAAGGACGCCGAACCGGTTCAGTTGCGCTTCCAAGTGTTCAATGACGACGGCAACGGCACACCATCCGCGACCGGCAGCCATTTCTCGATTCGACGGCCCCGCGCCTCCGCGGAAGGCCGGGTTGAGGCGATCGGATCGGTGGCGGCTCGCACCGGCATTCTCGGTCTGCCGGCGAGCGAGGGCGTCTTTCCGTACGTCGAGATCGTCTCGCCCGCGACGACCAACCATCTCCTGCTCACGCTCACCAGTGCCGCCCCCGCCGGCGAGCCCCATGGCTCGCTCGTCGCCACGCGCGAAGGCACCTCCTGGCGCGTGACGGGCCAGCACCGTGGACGCACGGTAAGCGCCACGATCGGCCTGTCGGCGGACGGCGTCCCGATTGCAACCGCCTGACGATCGATTTCCGTGCCGCTCCCCGCGCCCGGCGACATCGCCCGTGATTTCAACACGGTCAACGCCGTTGATTACGGCCTGATCGCGCTCTATTTCGCGATCGTCATTTTCGTCGGCTTTTATGCCGCCCGGAAGAACCGCGGCACGGACGATTACTTCAAGGGCGGCGGCCAGGTGCCCTGGGTGCTCGCGGGATTGTCCAATTGGGTGACGGGATTCTCCGCGTTCATGTTCGTGGCGGCGGCCGGCTTTACCTACCGGATCGGCGTCGGGGCCATCCTGATCTTCACCATGGCGACGTGGGCCTACCTCGCCGGGTATTTCTATTTCGCGAAGATGTGGCGGCGCGCCCGGCTCGAGTCGCCGCTGCAATTCCTCACGAAACGGTATTCCCCGTCCACCACCTATTTCTACTCCGTCACGTCGATTCTCCCGCAGATTGTCGGCATCGGACAGGGGCTTTACATCCTCTGCATCTTCGCCTCCACCGCGCTCGGCTTTGGCGACCGGGTTTTCCATTTCGCCGGGATCGGGCTCAACGGTCTTCAGCTTTCAATCCTCATCGTAGGCACGGTCGTCGTGCTTTACACGGTCATCGGCGGCTTGTGGGCCGCCGTGCTCACGGACGCCGTCCAGTCGATCATCATCCTCGTGATGACCGTGATCATCTTTCCGGTCTCGTACCAATATCTGGGCCACGGCAGCGGAATCGTCGCCGGGTTCGCCCGGTTGTGGCACGAGGTTCCGCCGGAATATCTCCGTCCCAACGGCCCCGCCGCGAATCCCTGGTTCCTGCTCGGATACTTCATCAGCGTGATGCTCGGGTACAACGTGGCCTGGCATCTCGCCCAGCGATACTACAGTGTCCCCGACGAGCGCGGCGCCCGCAAGATGGCGCTTCTGTGCGCGGTGCTGTCCTTCTTTGCACCGCTGATGTGGATCCTGCCGGTGATGGCCTCGAAGCTGATTTTTCCGAATCTCGATGCACTCTGGCCGGCACTCAAGGACCCGTCCGAGGCGTCCTATGTCAGCCTGGCCCTTCTTCTTCTCCCGCACGGACTGGTCGGGTTCGTCGTGTCCGCGGTCCTTTCCGCCACACTGGGCCAGGCAAACGACGCGTGCAACTGGCTGTCCGTGACGGTCACGCGGGATATCTACGTGCCGCTGCATCGGCGGGCGCGCGGCGCGAACCCGACGGAGTCGGAGCAGATGCGCGTCGCGCGGATCGCGATGTTCAGCATCGGTGCGCTCGGTGTGCTTGTGGCGTTCTACATCCCGCGCTTTGGCGGCGCGTTTGATTTTGCCCTGCAGTATTACTCGCTCACGTCGGCGTTCATGATGCCGGTGGCGCTGGGCATGATTTTCCGCCGAACGCCGTGGTGGTCGGGCATCGCCTCGTGTTCGGCCGCCTTTGCCGTGGCCGTGCCGCTGATGCTCTGCGGCGTCTGGTCGGACAATGCGCTCGCCCGCAACGTGCTCAGCGAGGCGGTCACGGCCACCCTCGTGTTTGCCGTCTCCGCGCTGTGGTATCGGGCGGACGACCCGCGCCACGCCACGGCGCAGCAGCTCGATCGCGACCTCCGGACGCCGGTCCCCGACGCCCCGCCTGCGGCCCGCAGCGGGCTCCGGGTGTATGGGGTGATCGGACTCGTCGCCATCGTGCTCGGTATCGTGTTGATCGCCTGCACGGCCCTGCCCTCCTCCCATCTCGCGCCTACCTCCTACAACCTGGTGGCCGGGCTGATCCTGGTCCCGACCGGGCTGCTGCTCCACCAGGTCGCCCGGCGTGCCAATGCACCTACCTGACCGGGATTTCGTGCCCGACTCACCTCCCTTCCGCCTGCAGCGGCCACGCTCGTCGATCCTCTCCTCATGACGCCCTCGCCCAATCTCGCGCTGCACGGCGGCCCGCGCGCCGTCAGCGTCTCCCGTCTGCCCCGCCATCGCTGGGGCAAGGAAGAACTCGCCCGGCTGACCGCCATGGTGGACCAGCCGTCGCTCTTTTACGCGAACGGCCCGCAATGCGCCGCCATGCTGGAGGAGTTCCGCCGCCTCCATTCGCTCCGCTGGTGCATGCCCTGCTCGTCGGGAACGGCCGCCCTCCATGTCGCCGTCGCGGCTCTCCGGCTCCCACCAGGTTCGGAAGTCATCACGTCACCGATCACGGACATGGGTTCGGTAATCGGCATCCTCTACCAGCAGCTCGTCCCCGTCTTCGCCGACATCCATCCCCACACGTATAACCTCGACCCCGACGCGGTCCGACGCGCGATCACCCCGCGGACCCGCGCCATCATGCCGGTGCATCTCGCCGGAAACCCGGTGAATCTCGAGTCCCTCATGGCGATCGCGCGCGAGCACAACCTGCTCGTGATCGAGGATTGCGCCCAGGCGTGGGGCGCCGCGTACCGGGGAAAACCGGTCGGGCTCTTCGGGCACCTCGCCTGCTTCTCCTTCAACGAATTCAAGCATGTGAGCTGCGGAGATGGCGGCATCGTCGGCACGAACGACGAACGGTTCGGCCCGACCCTGGCGCAATGGGGCGACAAATTCTACGACCGCGCGACGGGAAACCGAAACCCGGCGTCCCTCGCGCCGAATTATCGGATGAGCGAGCCCCAGGCGGCGGTCGCTGCGGCCCAGCTCGCCAAGCTGCCGGAAATCCTCGCGGCGCACATCCGGCTCGGGACGCTGCTCCTCACGCGACTGCGCGAACTCGCCCCGCACGGAATCCGGCTCCCCTTGATCGATCCCCGGGACATCCACACCTTCTGGTTCTGCCTGCTGCGCCTCAATCTCCGGGATTTCCGGTGCACGCGCGACGAATTCGTCGCCGCGCTCGTGGCGGAGGGCGCGGTCGCCACCGCAGGCTATATTCCCAAGCCGGTCTACCGCTATCCGCTGTTCCAGAATCATGATTTCTTCGGCGGCGGGTGGCCGCTCCGGGCGGCCGGTCTCACCGCGATGGATTACCGCACCGTCAACTGCCCCGTGGCCGAGGCCATGCTCGCCGATGGCGTTTCCATCCCGATCACCCCGTCGATGCCGGACGAGATGGCCGTCCAGACAGCGGAGGCCGTGGCGAAGGTCGCGCATCACTTCCTGTACTAGAACGGTGCAACTTGAGTCGTCCCCGCCGGTAGCGGCGCGGAGTCCCTTCGGCGCCATGGCTGGCAGGGAGCGGAATCCCAGCCCTGCCACCCGAGGGATCGCACCGGCGATCGGCCACCTCTATCTTTCAACTGCTCTCACTGGCGGGGCACCGGCACGGCGGCGGCGCTTCACCGCAGGAACCGTTCGAGATTCTCCGCGGCCACTGCGCGCCGCACGGTCACGGGTAGCGCTGATGCGTCCAGTTTCACACGCGCAGCGGCCGTGATGAGCAGCGGCGTGTGCGAAGCGAAGGCGAGCTGCCGGATCGAAACCTTCTCACGCAGGTAGGCCAGGGTGTCGATCCACTCGACAAACGAGAGATCCGCCAGCAACTGGGGAAACCGCGGCAGAAGTCGGAGCACATCGGTCCGCCCCAATCCGCTGGCAAGCAGCGAAACGTGGCGAAAGCGCTTCAGCAGCGCCGCGAGGTCGTCGGACGATACCGGGCGGATCGACAGGGCGTGATACTCGTGGCGCGGATCGATCAGCTGCATCTGCACGATCGGACGCAACCCGCGGGCGACGAGCGCCGAGACGAGCTCGCCCGCGGCTGGGCCGTCCAGCCGGTACCGGTGATAGTTTGGCAGCAAGCGGACGCACCGCACCCGGGAATCACCGGCGCAGCGCGCGAGCTCGGCCGGCCAGTTCGCCAGCGTCGGGTTGATGACAGGCACCGGCACGAGCGCCCGGTGGGGGCGTGTCGTCCGCAGCAGTTTCTGGTTCGCGGGACCAGGCTCGGGCGCGAACACGGCGCCCAGCGGCGACACGAGTGCCCGCGCGATGCCGTGTCTTCGCAGGTGGGTCGCGAGCGTTCGCGCCGAATGCGTGTCACAAAACGAAAACGGCCACGCGCCGATCCAGGTGTTGGCGTCGAAGCACGTCATGGCAGGTGAAAGAGCGCCCGCGCGTTGTCGTGCAGAATTTTTCGCCGTGCCGCGGCATCGAGTCGGGATCCCGTCACGCGGGCCAACGCCACGCCAAAATCACGGATCGGCGCATCGGAACCATAGACGATCCGGTCCGCCCCGAGCTGGTCCACGGCATATTCGATGATGCCCGCCTCCGGCGCCGCGCCGGAGGTGTCCACACTGACATTCGGGCAGTCCTTCACCGCCAGCACGCCGCGCACACCGCAGCCCGTGAGATGGGCCATGATGATCCTCACGTCCGGAAACCGGCGCGCGAGCAGGGCGACATCCTCGGGATCCGTATGAAAGCGGCGCTGCCGGATTTTCGTCATGCTCCAGGCGTGCTGAAGCACGACGAGTCCGTGCCGCTCCGCCTCCTTCATCAAGGGACGCATGCAGGCATCCCGCGCATTGTTGGCGATCTCCAGCTTGATGCCGCGAAACCCGTGCTCCAGTGCCCATTCGAGCTCCCGTCGCACGGCTCGCTCGCCGAGCGTGGGATTCAGATAACACAAGCCGGTCGCGAAACCGCGCTGGCGGCGGACGAGCCCGGCAGTCTCCGCGTTGATGAGGCGAATCTGCCGTGCGGTCGGCGATCGCCCGAACGCGAGCACGTCGCCCAGCGCGACGATGTGGCCGATGCCGTGCGCCCGGGCCTGCCGGATGAGCTGCTCCGCCCCGATCGCAGCCGGCCGGTGTTCCCGAAAAACGGGGTGCGTGTGGACATCGATTATGGGCATGAAATTTCAGTGGCTTTGCGCTTGGCAAATGGCCATTCGGCCGCCGGATTTCCTCTGCCGCCCCGGCCAATTGTCCAAGCACAATCGGACTGAATATTCATGACCCGCCACCCACTCTCCGATCGCGAAATCGAGCTCCTGCTCTCGACGCCGACGCCCGCCGTCCTGGCCGCCGTGCGGCGTCTGCCGGGCGATTTCATGGTGCTCGGCGTCGGCGGAAAGATGGGGACTTCGATTGCGGCGATGCTACGCCGCGCGCTCGACGCCGCGGACCGCCGGGATGCCATCGTTTACGGCGTTTCGCGCTTCAGCCGCGCCGCCGCCCGTGCGGAGCTCGGGGAGCTCGGCGTTCGTCCGCTCTCCTGCGACCTCACGGACGCGGCGGAGGTGGGGCGGCTTCCCACCGTCGCGAATGTGATCTTCCTCGCCGGCCAGAAATTCGGTACCGATGCCGCTCCGGAGCTCACCTGGATTCAGAACGTCATCGTTCCCTCGATCGTCGCCCAGCACTTCCGGACGGCGCGCATCGTGGTGTTTTCGACCGGCTGTGTTTATCCGTTCATGCCAGTCTCCGGCCCCGGAGCCTCCGAGCACGAGCCCGTCGCCTTCATCGGCGAATACGCCAGCACCTGCGTCGGTCGCGAGCGGGTGTTCACGCACCACTCCCGGCAGCACGGCACCCCGGTGCTGATCTTCCGCCTCAATTACTCGGTCGAACTGCGCTACGGCGTACCGGTGGACATCGCGGCCAAAGTCCACCGCGGTGAAGCAGTCGACGTGACGATGGGCTGGTTCAACTGCATCTGGCAGGGCGACGCCGCCGCCCGCGCGATCCTGTGTCTGGAGCATGCGTCCGCCCCGCCGCGCCTCCTCAATGTGACGGGGTCGGAACGACTGAGCGTCCGCGCGCTCACCCATGAATTTGGCCGCCGCTTCGACCGCGCGCCGGTCATCACCGGCCGCGAGGACTCGAGTGCCTGGCTGGCGGATGCGAGCGAATCCGTGCGACTTTTTGGACCACCGGAGACGCCAGCGTCGCGGATGATCGAGCTGATCGCGGATCACATCGCCGCGGGCGGCCGCCTGCTCGGCCGGCCAACACATTTCGAGGCCCGGGACGGAAAATTCTGATGAACCTCCGCACCCACCTCCTGGCCGGTCAGGTGATTCCCGCCCATCCCCTTGCGCTCACGCCGGGACGTCGCTTGTCCGAGCGTCATCAGCGGGCGCTCACGCGCTACTACATGGCCGCGGGAGCCGGCGGCATCGCCGTCGGCGTTCATTCGACGCAATTCGAGATTCGCGATCCCACCCACGACCTGCTCCGACCCGTGCTGGAACTCGCCGCCGAGACGGCGCGGAGCGAGCTTGCGTCCGCGCCCCGCGACTTCGCCCTGATCGCCGGCATCTGCGGCCGAAACCCGCAGGCCGCCGCGGAGGCGGAACTTGCCCGTTCGCTCGGCTACGACGCCGGATTGGTCAGCATGGGTGCGTGGCGGAATGATCCGGAGAGCGCGATTCTCGACCACGTCGCCGGCATCGCCGAGATCCTCCCCGTGATCGGATTCTATCTCCAGCCCGCCGTCGGAGGCCGCGTCTTCAGTTACGGATTCTGGCGCCGGTTCGCCGAGATCGCCGGCGTCGTCGCGATCAAGATTGCTCCGTTCAATCGCTATCAAACGATCGATGTCGTCCGCGCGACAGTCGCCGCTGGCCGCGACGACGTCGCGCTCTACACCGGCAACGACGACGCCATCGTGACCGACCTGCTCACGCCGTTTGAGTTTCCGCAGGACGGACGGCGCGTCACCCGGCGCATCGTCGGCGGACTGCTCGGGCACTGGGGCGTATGGACTGCTGCCGCCGTCAGGCTCTTACGTGAGCTTCGGTCCTCGATCGCCCAGGCGCACGTCAACCCCGAATGGCTCGCGCGCGGCGTCGCCGTGACCGACATGAATGCGGCGGTCTTCGACGCGGCCAACGGTTTCCGCGGCTGCATCCCCGGAATCCTCGAGGTGCTTCGCCGCCAGCGCCTCGTGCCATCGGCGCTTTGCCTCAACCCGCACGAAACGCTCTCCCCCGGACAATCCGACGAACTCGACCGCGTCGCCACCACGTATCCGGATCTGATTGACGATCCGTTCGTGGCCGAAAATCGCGATCGCTGGCTCCGCTGAGACGATGACGACGCCCCCATTCCCCACCGGCGCCGAGGACCTCCTCGCGCGAATGGTGGCATTTCCGACGGTGAACCCGGCACTGGGCGGGCCGGTCGGCGGCGAATCGCAACTCGCTGCCAATCTCGAAGCGATGGCCCGGTCCTGGGGTCTGATCACGCGTCGGGGGCCGGTTGGTGCAACCGGCGCCTTCAATCTCCTCGTCACGGCCCCTGTCCTGGCGGGCGCCGAGTGGGTCATGTTCGAAAGCCACCTCGACACCGTGGGCGTCGAGGGAATGTCCGTGCCGCCCTTCCAACTCACGGCGGGCGACGACCGGCTCTACGGCCGCGGCGCGTGCGATACGAAGGGCTCAGGGGCCGCCATGCTGTGGGCGCTCAAGACTTTCGCGGGCGATCCGGACCGGCGCCGCAACGCCGGGATCGCGTTCGTGGTCGACGAGGAAGCGGGCATGACCGGCGCCCAGGCGTTCGCCGCCTCGGAACTGCGCGCCCTGCCCCGGCTGCGCGGCATCATCGTCGGAGAGCCGACGCGACTTCGGCCCGTGACGGCGCACAACGGCGCGGTGCGGTGGCGGAGCATCACCCGCGGCGTCGCCGCCCATTCGTCGGATCCCACCCTGGGCCGGTCCGCGATCTCCGGAATGCTGCGCGTCGTCGCGGCGCTCGAGGAAAAATTCATTCCGCTCGCGACGGCCACCCACCCGCTGACCGGGCGTGCTGCGGCCAGCATCAATGTGATCCGCGGCGGCAGCGCCGTGAACATCATCCCCGACCATTGCGAGATTCTCTGCGACCGACGGATCGTGCCGGGCGAATCCCCGGCCGTCGTGCTGGCCCAGCGCGATGCCGCTGTCGCCGGGCTCGAGGTCGAGCACGACCGCGTGGATATCGCTCCGCCACTCGCGCCTGAGGCCGCGGCACCACTCTTTCAGTGGATCCAACCAGCGCTCACGGCGGCCGGCCTTCGGTCCGACGCCACCGGCGCGCCGTATGCCACGGATGGCGGCCATTACGCGGCGGCTGGCGCGCCGACGATCGTCCTCGGTCCGGGCGACATCGCGCAGGCCCACACGCGCGACGAGTGGCTCGACCGCGGCGAGTTGAACCGGGCCGTCGCGCTCTATCTGGCGATTCTCCGGCTGCCGGCGTGATCCGGCGCGAAACCTCCCTTTTCCGGCATGCACGAACTCCCCCGCCTCGAAGATTTCCGCAGCACCCGTCAGGTGACGGGAAGCGCGGAGCTCTACAACCCTCCTGGCCTGTCAAACTTCCTTGGTTGTCTGCAGGCCGCGCGTGACGTGCTGGCGGTGCAGCACGTCACGTTCGCACCGTACTCGATGGGGGAAGCGCAGCTCGGCACCCTCGCGCTGAACGACTGTTGCCTCCATGCGACCGGCGCGCCCATCGCCTACGTGTGGCAACCGGACCGGATCGAACGCGCGACGGAGCACGACGGCTTCGCCGTGTCGTCGGTCACGGTGATGGGCGTGAACCGGCAGACCGTCGTTTGCGCGCTGCGCATCACCAACACCGCCAAAGTCCGCCGTGCGGCCCACCTCCGCATCCAGACCGGCGAAGGTGTCATTCACTCGCTGGGCGGCTGGAAGACACCCTACTCGCCCCGCGAATGCCCGGCCATTTCCACGACGCCCTGGGAAGGCGCGCCGCCGGAGTCGTCCCTCGTGCGCAACCTCTTCCGACCGATCCCGGAAGGTGACGGCATTCTCTGCACCTCCCGGACGAGCCGCGCGGCCGCGGTCCAGGCGGCCAGCCCCGCGCCCGACCGGATCGAGCGCCGCTGGCTGCATTTCGACTGGGAACTCGGCGCGGGGGAAACGCGCGAACTCCACTTCTTCGCGGCGGTCGGCGCCACTCCCGAGGACGTGCTGGCCGAAGCCGCCGTCTGGCGTTCGGCTCCCGCCGCGCCGATCACCGCGGCGGAAGCCGACTGGCGCGAGGAGATCGCCGCGGCCTTCACGCCGGGAAACACCCGCTACAGCGGACACCTTCCGATCCTCGAAACCACGAACGCCGACCTGCGGCGCGTCTACCTCGCCGCCATCATCGGCGTCATCGGTCACAAGCGGATGCATCCGGATTCCCGCTACGGCCGCACCTATGTCACGATTTTCCCGCGCTACTGGGTGACGAGCAGCTTCATCAACGACTGGTCGTTCACCGCCCTGTTGCTGATCATGCTCGATCCCGCCTGTGTCCGGCGGATGGTCGAGCTCTGGCTGGAGCGCGACATTCACCGCCATTTCGGCACGGAATACGTCAGCGGCGACAGCACGGGAAACTGGTACTCGTGCAACGATTACGCGATGACGCGCCTGATCACGCTGTACGTGCGCGTGACGGGCGACCAGGCGTGGCTGGACCAGCGGGTCGGCGCGCGCAGCGTGCTCGATCATCTGCGAAGCTTTGCCGCTCACTACCGCAGCCTCGATCGCGGCTCGGGCCTCGCCGACTATGGCGATCGCAACAGTCTGCTCGAGGCGGTCGGCACGTATGAACACGAGGTGGCCTCGCTGAACGCGGCCAACGTTTGGATCCTGCGCGAACTCGCCGCGCTCCTCGAAATTCGCGGCGCCGGCGCCGAGGCCGAGTCGTTCCGCGCCGAGGCCGCGGCGCTCATTCCCCGGATCCAGCAACTGTATGTGAACGGCGGCGGCTACTGGCAGTGCCGCCAACGCGATGGCACGCTCGTCCCCTGCCGCCACGCCTGGGATTTCGTGCACGTGCTCAACTTTCTGCACGAGGATCTGCCCGCCGCTCAGGTGCGCGAAATGGTCGATTTCTTTGCCCGCGAGCTCTGGTCGCCCTCCTGGATGGCCGCGCTTTCGCCGCTGGATGAGGACGCCGGTTTCTCCATGCGGCTCGATCATCAATGGAATGGCTCCTGGCCCGGCTGGGTGTCCTTCGCCGCCAGCGCCTTGCTGAAGATCGGTCGCGCCGACCTGTTCGAAAAGTGGCTGCCCGGCCTCGCCCGCTCCGCCAACCAGGGGCCGTACTCCCAGGCGCACTTCGTGGAGAACTTCGCCCCGCCGATCGACGGCGGCGCCCGCAAGGGTCCCACCGAATGGCCCTACATCAACGACTGGGCCGTGATTTGCGCCGGCAACTTCTTCGAAACCGTGCTGCTCGACCTGTTTCGAATCGATTTCGGCTACACCGAATTCCACGCCCAGCCCAAACTCGGGCCGATCGACCGCACGGCTGCGCTCGTCAACGTACCGTGGCACGGGCGTCTGCACCGCATCAACGCCGCGGGAGTCTCCCACCTTTGATCGGCGCAGCCCGGTCCCATCCCCCGATGTATCGCCGCTCGATCTCCACCCTCGGCTGCCCCGATTTCTCACTCGAGCAGTGTCTCGCTTTCGCTGAGCGCCAGGCGCTGGACGCGGTCGAGGTGCGCGTGCTGAACGATTCAATCGATCTTCCGGCTGTTTTGGCCACGACTTACGGGACCCCGTCCGCCCTCGCCGAACGGATGCGCAACTCTCCGGTTCCAATCGTTTCACTCGACACCTCGTTGACGCTGGTCGGCAACACCGCGGACGACCGGAACGAGTTCCTGCGGTTCATTCCCTGGGCTGAAGCCGCCGGCGCACGCTGGCTCCGGGTCTTCGATGGCGGTGAGACCGCGGATCCGGCGGTGCATCGCACCATGGCGGAAACAATCGCCTGGTGGCGCGCCGAGAGATCGGCGCATCGCTGGCGGCCCGACATCATGGTGGAGACCCACGACGCGCTCAGTACGACCGCCTCCCTCCACGCGCTCCGGGCCGTTGCGCCGGGTACCGCCATCTTATGGGATACTCACCACACCTGGAAGGTCGGTGGCGAGGATCCCGCAACGACGTGGGATGCCATCCGCCGCGACGTCGTGCATATCCACGTCAAGGACTCGGTGGATCGGCCCGGGCCGAAGCATCCGTTCACCTATGTCCTGCCGGGACACGGTGAATTTCCGATGGCGGCGTTGCGCCCAAGGCTGCAGGCCGAATTCACCGGGTGCGTCAGTCTCGAATGGGAACGGAAGTGGCACCCGGAACTCGCCCCCCTGGAAGACGCCCTGACCGCCGCCACGCGTTCCAAGTGGTGGTAACGTGATCAACCCCGCCGTGAATCTCATGCGAATGGCAATTCGGGCAATGTCCGCTGGATCGCACCCCAACTCCACACCACGCTCCGGCCCCGCTCCGATTTTCGCTGATCGGGCGCATAGCCCACGCGCTCGGCACCGGCACTCGTTTCCCGCCCAACCCACCCCCACCGCATGACCCAGTCACGGCCGGTCTCGGTTACCCTTCCCGCCTCCGGCGTCGTCTTCGTCGAGAGCGTGCACGCGGGCGATTTTCAAATGCCGCCGCGCACCGACCCCTTTCACAAGGTGCTTTATGTCGTGCGCGGGACGATCAGCTACGTCGAAGCAGGCCGCCCTCCGGAACGCGTCCCCGGCGGATCTCTCCTGATTGTGCCCGCCGGGGTCAGACACCAGCTTCGGGACGAACGCGCCTCCACCCTGTTTCTGCTCTGCTTCCGGCCGGCGTTCCTCACGGATGATCCCGAACTGCCCCGTCTGTGGTCCGAGCTGGCGGGCCGCCCGCGACGGTTGATCGCCGTTCCGCGACCGACGCAAAACCAAATCGAATCCTCATGGCGCCGCGCGATGCTGGAGCGGGTGCAGTCCCGGCCGGGAGCGATGACCACGGTGCGGACACTGGCGGCTGGCATTCTCGTCACCCTTGTCCGGATGCCGGCAACCGACGGACCGTCGGACCCGGCGACACGGGTCACCGCGGTGGCCCGCGAGATCGAGGAAACCTTCTACGACGCCTGGAGTCTCGACCGCGCGGCCGCGCGGGCGGGCGTTTCGCGCCGCCATTTCAGCAAGCTTTTCCGCCAGGTCAGCGGACACACGTTCCTGGAATATCTCACCAACCTTCGACTCACGCACGCCACGCACTTGCTGCGCCAGGGCGGGCACTCCGTCGCCGGCGTGGTTTTCTCCTGCGGATTCGGCGACGTTTCCCAGTTCTACCGGCTGTTTCGCGCCCGATTTCGCCTTCCGCCCAAGCAGTGGGCCCTGCAAGCCGGGCACCAAGTTCCCGCCGCGGAATTTCGGGGCGCCTCACCCCGCCGCCGAGGCTGACCGGTACGCACCGCTTCCATCAACCCGGCCGGATTCCGCCCGGCCGATTTTCAACCCATTTCGTTATGTCACCCACCACCTGTCGATATCTCCCACGCTGCATTCGCTGGCTGCTCCTGGCCGCCACCCTCATCACCGCCGCCCGGGCGGCAGACAACGCGCCCGACCTCAACGGCCGCTGGACGATTCTCCCGGAAAAGAGCTCGGCGATCGAACTCTACGACACCCTCGCCCTGGATATTTCCCGGCACGGCGACGACGTCACGATTCAGCAAACCTGGGGAGGCGATCGCGGCCTCCACGTGACGTACGCCCTCAAGACCGGCGGCGTGGACAACCTCGTCCCGGTGACCGACCGCGTCTGGCCGACCAACGTCTTCATGGGCGTTTCGATGGACACCCACGTCCCGGAGCACATCAATGCCCGGTGGTCGGCCGATGGCCGGCAACTCACGCTCGACTGCCGCTACACGGTCCTGGCGTCGCAGGGCGCCCGCGAACTGCGCAGCCAGGAAACGTACACGCTGTCGCCCTACGGTGACGAGCTGACGCTGACGATCGCCCGTCCGGTCCGCGAAGGGGCGCCCTACACCTACGTGTTCAAGCGGGCGGGGACCAAGGAGGCGTGGGTGATGACGCTGGGCAACCACTGGAACGTAGCCGGTCACCTCGATGAGAACGCGCTGCTGATCAGCCTGCAGGGACTCGCCAACACAACGGCGCCGCGCCTCTATTTTCTGTATCCGGATCATTGGGACTTCCGATTTACGCCCGGCGTGTATGACTTTTACCGCCAGCATCTGGACTACACGTTCACGACGCTGACGACCGTCGAGCAGGCGCTGAAAACCTTCCTGCCCTACGTCAAGGGCTACATCGTCTGGGACAAGTCCGCGCGGCTTTCGCTGGATGTGGCCTTCACGGTCGCCGGCCTGGAGCGCGGCATCGTCGTCAGCGCGGACCAGATTCCGCTGGCGCAGAAGCTCGGGTTGAAGCCGCTGGCCGACCTCCGCGGAAAGTACAACGGGAAATCCGACCTCGAGGTTTTCCGCGAAGCCTACGCGGAGTACGGCGCGCGCTGCAGCCGCGACTACATTGTGTGGATGGGCGGTGAGAGCGGTCCGCGGATGCTGCCAGGCATCGCCGACTTCGGGATCATGAAGGGCGCGTTCTTCACCGACCTTTCGACCGATCCCAAGGACACCGCGGAATACGCGCTCGCGAAGGAGATTCTCGGGAAGCAAAAGCCGCTCTCGATGCTCATGGGCTGGCACTCGTATGCGAAGGACCGCGAGCGCAATTACGTGTCGCTGGCGTCGAGCTTCGGCATCCGCATCGAGGGCCTGAATACCTTCCCGAATCTGAGTTTCACCAGCATGACACCGCCCTCGCCGGGATTCGTCTGGCGGAACCACCACCATGTTGTGCCGGGGAAAGTCTACCACCCGAAGAAAAAGGTCTACGTCGCCTGCCTGCAGACGGACGGCCTCGGCCTCGGCGCCTGGAGTCGTCCGGGTCGCGGCACAATGCCGTACGCGTGGGAGGTCACGATCAACTGGCTCTGGATGGCGCCCACGATGCTCGAGTACTACTACACGACGGCGACTCCGAATGACTACTTCATCGGCGCGATCACGGGGCCCGGCTACATGTACCCGAAGGCGATTCCGCCGAAGCTGCTGCCGCAGGTCATCGGCCTGGCCGACCAGATGATCCGCAAGCTCGATATCAACGTCTTTGAGAC
Source organism: Opitutaceae bacterium (assembly GCA_035545515.1). GTDB lineage: Bacteria > Verrucomicrobiota > Verrucomicrobiia > Opitutales > Opitutaceae > ER46. Next base: position 47,897 of record DASZYH010000278.1, on the reverse strand, counting down.
GATGGACTACTCCCAGGGGGCGACCGTGTCCGGCAACACCGAAATCCCCAAGTACATCGTCGATGCCTATTACAAGAACATGCCGGAGGTGATCGGGTTCGCCAACGGCTACGCGCCAGCGTTCACGTTCGCCTCGCACGACGGACGGCCGTTCATTTCCTTCGACTACTACCTGCCGGAGAAGCGCCCGGAGGCCGAGGTCGTGCGTGACCTCCAGGAACTCGCGCGAATCAATCCCGTCCGTCCGTACTTCCTCCTGGTGCACGTCCGCGAATGGAGCGACATCACGCGGGTGAAATCGATCATGGACAAGCTCGGGCCCGACTTCGAAGTCGTCCCGCTCGATGTGTTCATGAAGCTCGCGGGGCAGGATCCGACGTTCCAGGAGCGTTACCAGCCGGAGCCGGCGGCGCCCTGAGTTTTTCGCCGCGATCCCCGTCGGCGGCAGGCCTCGCGCCTGCCGCTTTTTTTTGGCGCCTCGTCAGCTGCCCGCAACGAGCACCAGCTTGAAGAACACGAGCACGAAGCCGACGAGCGCACACGAGCCGATGAAGCCGACCGCATCCTGGCGGTTCCACCGGGTGAATTCCCACTGGCTGCGGGGAAACAGCTTCTGGTGATCGAACCGCCCGGGGTTCGCGTAGCTCGCCGCCACCTCGGCCGCATCCGCCTCGAGGCTCCGGGCCACCGGAGTCTTCATGCGGACATAGAAGCGGGCCAGCCGCTCGGGATCGGTCGGGCGGGTCAGCAGGCTGACCACGATGAGAACCACGAGCGGGAAAACGGCGTCGACGACGTAGCGCGTGGTCATCAGCGCGGCCGGAGAAAATGACCGGACATCAATTCCCAGCATCGCGACCAGGTACACCTCGGCGCGAAACAGGCCGATACCGGTGAGCGCGGAATGGGGATCATGCGGATCCACGCGCACAACCCCCTCCTCGAAATAAACCGAAACCGGTTCGATCCGCCGCGTCCGGTTCACCCAGTCCCCCACCTGATGCGCCCGCCCCGTCGCGACATCATCCGCCGTCGCGTGCACCCGGCGCACGTCCAGGCGCGGTTGCGTGAGCACGGTGAGGGCCGGCGCCTGCGCCAACGAAGGAATGATGGGCACCACCCACGGAATCACCGCCACGAGCAGCAGCGTGGCGATGACCTGCACCCGCACCGCCACTTCGGTCAGCCGCCGCCAGACAAACAACAGCGTGATCGGCACACCCCAGATCACGAGGAGCACGATTGCGAACTTCAGCAGCGCAATGACGCTGTTGAGGTAGAGCGCAACCACGATGCCACAGGCAAGAATCACCGGCACGGTGAGCCGGGCGACCACCATGTAGTGGCGCTCCGACCGCCCCGGCCACAACGGCTCGTACAGATTCTTCACCACCAGACCCGACAGGACCACCGATTGGCCGCCGAGCAGCGCGAGCTTGCCGCCGAGAATGCCGACGATCATCACGCCGATCAGTCCGACCGGGAGCAGCGTGTTCGTGAGCAAGCCCCACGTCTGGTCGGGATCCGAGAGCGAGCGGCCGAACAGCGCCACGGCAATGAGACCGCAGTAGGCCCACGCGATCGTAACGAAGCGCTTGCCAAAGCCGCCCGTGACGGCTCCGAGGCGGGCGGCATATTCGTCGGTGGCCGAGCCGGCGATCGTCATGTTGGCCTGCGAGCCCAGGATGCCGACCCACTGCACCAGCAACAACGCCCCGATCGAGTACCAGGTGTACTCGCTCGCGCTGTCGCCGCCGAAGAGATTGAACATCACGGCCGGCACCTTGGCGTGCAGGGCGTGGAGACCGCCGATCCGTGAAAGTCCAAAGGGAATCAGGATCACGGAGATGATGATGACGAGCGTCGTCTGGAGCGCGTCCACCACCGCCGACGCCTTGAGCCCTCCGATCATGATGAACATGGCCACGAGCGCGGAAGAGAGGATGTAGAAGCTCTCGGGGTGCAAATAGGTGACGAACGGCTGGAGTTCACCCCGGGTGTACGCGTCTTGGAGATACGAATACCGCTCCGCCTGCGCCCCGGCGAGCGGCGCCGCCTGTGCCGATTTCCGCAGGCCTTCGAATTCACCGAACTCCGCCACCATCCGGCGCTCGGTGGCCGTGTACGCCGCGGGAGCCTTCACCATCAGGGGCTGGAGGGTCTTCAGCGCCACCACATCGCCCGAGGCGATGGTCACGATCGCCATCAGGATCGTGGTCACCGCGTAGAACGTCGCGAGGAACTGCCCGCCGAACCGGTCCTCGAAGAGCTGCGCCGTGGTGGTGAGGCGCACCCGGCGGAACCACACGTTGGTGAACCAGTAGTAAGGCGTGAGGAACAGCGTGATCAGCGCGAGCCAGGCGCCGCCCGCCCCCTGGCTGTAGACCGAACTCGCCGTCGTGGTCGCCTGGCCCGGATCGGTCATGTTGCCGAAGCTCAGGAAGAATTGAAACCACCTCCCGAGCGAGCGACCGCCGAGGAAGAAATCGCGCTCGCCCTTGACCGAGTGCGCAAAGGCGCGGCCGATGGCGAGGACCGCGACGACATAGGCGAGCAGGATGCAGACGTCGATCCAGTGGAGACCTAGCAATGTCATGGGGTGAAGGAGACCAGGCCGAAGCAGGGCCCGGGGCGCCCGACGATGCGCGATGCGACCGCTCAGGCAATCGCAGGTTTGATTCCGGCGAAATTTTCATTCGCTTTCATTTTGTCACCTCTCCTTCGTGGCCCCGGAATCCTTCGCCTGGCCCGCCGGGCGGGCAGTTCTCCGTTTCATGAGCAAAATCTATCGCGCACTCCTCGTCGGTCTCGGTGGCATCGCCGCAGCGCATGTTCGCGCCGCCCAGGCGACCGAGGGCCGGGTGGAAATCGTGGCCGCCATCGATGTCGACGGGCAGCGGGCCCGGGAGTTCGAGTCCCAATTTGGCATCCCGGCCAGCACAATGCCGTATGCCGACGCCTTGCGCCAGGTCCGGCCCGACCTCGTGATCATCGCCGCGCCGCCCGGACTGCACGCCGCGATGAGCATTGCCGCAATGGAGGCCGGCGCGTGGGCTTGGTGCGAGAAACCGCTCTGCGCCTCGCTGGCCGAAATCGATGAGATCGCCGCGGCGGAGCGTCGCACCGGCTGCTTTACCTCGTGTGTGTTTCAGATGCGGTTCGCGTCCTCCGCCGCGCACCTGCGCCACCTGCTGGACGAAGGCGCGCTCGGACGGCCGCTCGTCGCGGCCTGCAACACGCTCTGGTACCGCGATCCCGCCTACTACAGCGTCCCGTGGCGCGGCAAATGGTCGACCGAGCTCGGCGGCCCCACGATGAGCCAGGGGATCCACGCGATGGACCTCCTCCTGCACCTGCTCGGAGACTGGGCGGAGGTTCGCGCCATGGCGGCAACGCTGGATCGCGCCATCGAAGTTGAGGACGTTTCGCTCGCGATGATCCGCTTTGCCAGCGGCGCGCACGCCTCGGTGATGAACAGCGTCCTTTGTCCGCGGCAGGAAACGTATCTCCGCCTCGATTGCCAGCGCGCCACGATCGAGCTCACCTATCTCTACGCGTACACCTGTTCCGACTGGCGGTTCACGCCGGCCGCCGACCTCCCCGACCAGGGCGGTGAACTTGTCCGCCGCTGGAATGCGGCGCCGCCGGACGTCGGTTCCACCCACGGTGCGCAATTGAGCGAACTCGTCCGGAGCATGGACGCGCATCAGGCGCCGCTGACGAGCGGTCCGCAGGCGCGGCATACGCTCGAACTCCTCACCGCGATCTACAAAAGCGCGCTGACCGAGCGGCCCGTGGCCCGCGACTCCATCCAGCCCGGGGACCCGTTCTACACGTCGCTCCACGGCGGCCAGGCGCCGTGGCGGCCGTGCGCCTGAGCCGGCCGCCAACCGCCCATGCAGCCGGACCCGTTGACCGCTCCGACGCTGGGCAACTATCTCTGGCGCTCGCGCCGGAGGATGCGGGCCGGCGTGGTTTTCGCGATTCTGCGCACCCTCGCCGTCGCCCCTGGTCCGCTCCTTTTCCAGCGGATCATCGACCGCGACGTCCGCAACCACGACATCCGGGGAGTGCTGGTCATGGGCGCGATCTTTCTCGGGCTGATGGGATTGCACTGGGTATTCTCGATCCGGGGCTCCCATCTGATCGCGAAAGCCATGGCGCAACTGATGCTCGAGCTGCGCAGTCGGATCTTCTTCCGGCTGCAGTACCTCAGCTTCACCTACCTTGACCAGCAGCAGACCGGCCGGCTGCTCGCGAAGTACGCCTTCGACACGCAGAAAGTGGAGACGCTGCTCTACTCCCTGCTGAACCAGTTCGTGCCGAACATGCTGTACAGCGTCACGGTGTTCATCGTGCTCGCGACGCTGAACTGGGAGCTCACCCTCGCGCTGCTGCTGATCCTGCCCCTCTGGGGCATCGCCAAGTGGCGGTTTTTCACCCGCCTCGAACAGACCAACCGCAAGGCGCGCCTCGCCCAGGAGCGCCTGACCGGCAGGGCGAATGAATACATCTCCGCGCTCAAGCTCGTCCGCAGCCTCGGCGAGGAATCGCAGGCCGAACGCGAGCTCGAACGAACCAGTGGCGACGTGGCGCGGCTGCGCGTCGACCAGTACTGGGTGAGCACCCTCTTCGGCACCTTTGCGTACGTCTCGACCCAGGTGCTCGCGCTGCTCGTCGTGGGCGGCGGCGCGCTCCTCGCGATCCACGGCCGGATTTCGCTCGGCACCCTTTTTGCATTCGTGACGGCGCTGCCCGCCCTCCTCGCCCCCGTGCAGTTGATCATCAACATGAGCGAGCCCTGGTTCGCCGGGCAGGAAAGCTACACCAGCATCAAGGAGCTGATCGACTCGCCGTACGTCGAAGGCTGGAACGGCACGCACCGGACCGAGCGCCTGAAGGGCGACATCCAGTTCGACCGCGTCACCTTCGCCTATCCGGGAGGCGCCGAACCGGTCGTGCGCGATTTCAGCCTCCGGCTCGAACCCGGGCGGCACGTCGCCCTCGTCGGACCGTCGGGCGCCGGCAAGAGCACGCTCACGCATCTTCTCCTCGGACTTTACGCGTCGAGCGCGGGGGAAATCCGCCTCGATGGGATGGCGCAGCGCGACTGGGACATGCGCTGGGTGCGCCGGCAGATGGCGGTGGTGATGCAGGAGAGCGTCCTCCTTTCGGGCACGATCGGCGACAACATCCGCTTTGCGCGACCGGAGGCCTCCGACGAGGAAGTGCGCACCGCCGCGCGGCTCGCCAATGCGGCCGGCTTTATCGAGCAACTCCCCGAGGCGTATGCGACGCTCGTCGGCGAGCGGGGCGCCACGTTGTCCGGCGGCCAGCGGCAGCGCCTCGCCATCGCGCGCGCGATCCTCCGCAATCCCCCCGTGCTGATCCTCGACGAAGCGACCTCCGCCCTCGATTACGAGAGCGAACGGTTGATCCAGGAGGCGCTCGAACGGCTCGCGCACGGCCGTACCGTCATCACGATCGCCCACCGGCTGAGCACGATTCGAAACGCCGACTGGATCGTGATGCTGCGGAGCGGCGCGATCGTCGAACAGGGCGACTATGCCACCCTCGTCGCGCAGGGCGGCGCATTTGCCTCGCTCATGTCGGCGCAAAACCAGGGCGCAAAATTCATCGCCGCCTGATCCCCGTTATGAAATCCGTCCGACTATTCTGGCTGCTTTTAACCGTGACGCCGCTCGCCGCGGCCCCGTTCCCGGGCGTGAAGGCCATCCTGACCCCGGAGGAAATTACCCGCAGCGGCATCGACCGCCTCTCCCCGGACCAGATCGGCGTGATCGACGCCGCCCTCATCCGATACCTGGCCCGTTCCGCACCCGCCGCCGCTCCCGCCCCGCGCAGCCATGCCTTCTGGGACCGGTTCGGCCTTCCTGACCTTCACTCGGACTGGCGCGACGAGCCGGTTCTCAAGGCTCGCGTCACCCGCTGGGTCGGCGGGAATCAGTTCCAGCTCGACACTGGAGCGGTTTGGGCCGGCGACGATCCGATTCCGATCGATCTCGTCGGTCACGAGATCGAGATCCAACCCCGTCCCGCCGGAGCTTTCGCCCTCGTCGTCGACGGCCACAACACCACGCTGCGGGTACACCGGGTGCGCTAGGCCGATCGATGCTCCATCTCTCCCATTCGTCGCTCCGCGTTGATGTGCTTGATCCGGCCAATTCCGCCGAGCGGCGACACCTGGGGACGCGCTATTGCTGGGGCGGCTACATCTGGAACGTCCACGCTCCGGGTGCCGGACCTCTCCTCACCGGACCGGAATGGCCGGAATCATCGCCGTCACCCTTCAACGGCCAGGGGCTGCCGGAATCGTTCCGCCACGCGCCCCTGAACTCGCGCGAGTTCCTCACGATCGAACAGGGTCGCGGGTTCATCATCGGGGTCGGTGATGTCACGCTGGATGCCACCGGTGCGCCGGTGATCTCGAGTCCGTGCGAATGGAATGTGCGCGCCACCGCCGGCGCCCTGGAATTCACGACGCGGCAGGCCGGCCTCGGCTGGGCCGTGGCCCTGCGACGCACACTCCGGCTGGAGCAGAACGAACTGACGTCCGCGACCGAGGTCACCTGTGCCGGCGAGCGGCCTCTCCCACTCCAGTGGTTTGCGCATCCGTTCTTTCCGTGGACCGACGATCCGAAGGGTTGCGTCCTGCCCGCCGGCACGCGGATGGAAGAAAATCCCGGTTACGAGGTCGATGCGACGGGACGGCTCCGGTTCAAGCGCCGGTTTGTCGGCACGCACGACGGACATTTTCAGCTCGTCGAACTGCCCGCCGGCACCCGCCTTCACGCCACGTTTCCCGTTCCGCATTTTGGCGCGATGTCGTTCGAGACGGATTTCGCGCCCGACCTCTGCCCGATGTGGGGAAACGGAAACACGTGGTCGATCGAACCCTACATTCTGACCCATCTGGCACCCGGCCAGACCCGTCGCTGGACCCTGCGGTATGGGTTCGAAGCGAAATGAGCGCGGCACCCTGCCGCGCCGCGGAATCGTGACGCGGGTGCGCAGGTTCAAACCGCCATCGCGGTAAGCGGCGCGATGTCACCCGTCGTGAGCTCCTGCGATCCGCTCGCGCGGTAGAGAAACGCCGGTCCCTGGACGAGCTCCACCTTGCGCTGGTGCACCCAGGCGATCGCGCCGTTGCCCAGACCCAGCACGGTCTCGGCCGGATTCGCCCGGAGGTAGCCACGAACCTTGTTCGCCCTTCCGGCGTGGTCGCGATCACCGGCGGGAGGATGGTGCGGATTGATGATCCCGGGAAAGATGCCCAGCGAATTCCGTGTCGGCACGTCCACGATGGGAAAATCGTTCGTGCACCCGATGTTTGGCCCGGCGACGTTCGCACCGGCACTGGTCCCGTGGTAGGGCGTTCCGCGCAGCACGCATTCGCGGACCACCGCGAGCTGGCGCGTCTCGATCAGGGTGCGCAGCAGCAGGAAGGTTTCGCCGCCACCGAAGAACAAGGCCGAGGCGTTCTCCAGGGCCCGGCGCGCGGCCGCACCCTGGTAGTGGTGCAACGACTCAGCGGTGAAACCGTCCGGCGCAAGCAGCCGCTGCAGTTGCTTCTCCACGCGGTCGCGGTCCGCCGGCAGCGACGCATGCAGGACCAGCAGCAGATGCCGCTCCTGGCCGTACAACTTCTTGTGCGCAGCCCGGACCGCCGGGGTCAACTGGCCGGTCGGGGCGATTGTGCCGCCGCTCACCATGACCGAGGCGGCGGACGACGTGTGAAAATTCGGTCCGGCCGGAAAGAGACCGGTGTGATCATCTTCGGCGGGAAGTTGGGGCAGACAGCTCAGGGCGCCGGCTGCGGCCAGTGTTTGAAGGAAGAAACGTCGGGATAGGCTCATGGGATGGAAGGAGAAGTCTTCGGCGGCGGAAGCAGGCCGAGCGCGCGCAGTCGGGAAACGAGCCCGGCCCGGGCGAAGTCCGCCTCGACCGCCGCCGGTGTGCGACGCCCGACCGGCAGATCCGCGTCGTTGGCGAGAAACTGCGCGAGCGCCGCGACCATCGCCGCCGAGTCCCCGACCATCTTCGGATCCACCTTGTCGAACGTATCCGCGAAATCGTGATAATACCGCACCACTCCCGGGTCGATCCGGGCTCCGAACGTGATGCAGCGGACGCCCGCGAGCTGGTACGACGTATGATCGCTGCCCATCCAGCAGACATTCTGCACGCCGTCGGGCAGATCCGATTTCGGCCATCCGGCCGCGAATCGCCGGAGCTCGGGCAGGAGGTTGTCGCAGCCGAGCGCATTCACCCCGAGCGGATAGCCCACCATGTCGAGGTTGACCATCGCGGCGACCGGGGCTCCGGCCGCGACCGCGGCCTCATGCCGCGAGCCCCAGAGTCCCTCCTCCTCGCCATTGAACCAGACCAGTTCGATCGTCCGCAAATTGGCCGCCGCGCCCGACCGAAGATGCTTCGCCAGCGCGTAGAGCTGGGCGATGCCCAAGCCGTTGTCGATGGCCCCCTGGCCCAGGTCCCACGAATCGAAGTGGGCGCCGACGACGATGCGTTCCGGCGTCCGGCCCGGCAGTGTCACGACCAGGTTGGCGGTTTCGATCTCCTCGCAGCGGGACCGCGCGTGCAACCGGACCCGGACCGGCTTGCCGGCGCGGATGAGCCGCTGCATCCAGAGCCCCTCCTCCTGGGTGATCGCGAACACGGGCACGGCCAGAGGAACGCCGTGGAACGAGCCCGTGCGACACAACAGTTCGCCCCCGGCCACTCGGTCCGTCATGAGGATTCCGGACAGGCCGTGGAGCTGCGCGATGGCGGCGACCCCGCCGGCCGGCACGTTGGCGTCCGGTCCAAGCAGCCCGATTCGCCCCCGCAGCTCCCGGCCGGCGAAATCCTCGTCGCGCCCCCGGCCGAGATCGACGACGTCGGCCGTGACCGCGCCGCTGGGATTGGTGTAGCCGACGGCGGCAACGCGAAGCCGGCGCTCGACCGGAGCCACCATTGTCGCCGTATCGTCAGCCCGCACCCAGCCCGGCATCCGAAACCGGTCAAAGTGAGGATCAAGGCCGAGCTCGCGCAGGGCAGCCGCGAGCTGCGCCATGGCACCGTTGTTTGCCGCCGAACCGGTCAACCTCCCGCCCCAATCGTCGCACAGCCGGCCGAGCAATTCGTAGGCACTGGAATCGGTGCGGATCGCTTCAAACCGGGCATCCGGCGCGACCTTCGGCCGGTCCGGCGTCGCGGCTGCCGCGCGCGCAACCACGAAAAACATTGCTCCGACGATCACTGGCCAGACCCACGGGCAACTCCGCCGACAGCCCGCTCCACCGCTCGCGCCGCCGGCACCCCAGTGTGCGCTTATCGGGGTGACTCCAGCCCGCGGCTCAGCACCAGTCCATCCGTTCGGAGGCTGATCACCGCGCATGGCGCAAGAACTCCAGGGTGTAGTCGAGGACGAGCAGGTCGTCCGGCGCGAGCACGCGCTCCTGATCCAGGTGAAACGGCGCCGCTGCCAGCGGCAGCGCCCGGCGGACAAACCAGTACGTCCCGGCCCGATGATCCGTGAAGCGGATCCTGGTGCGACGCAGCGTCGCGTCGGCCTGGACGCGCCACTCCATCCAGGGTTCGAACGCACCGTGAACGGCGGATTCGCCCTCGCGGCCGTTTGCCGCCGCCACGCCGATCTTGTCGTCGCCGTGCTCGCTCAGGAGGCCGCGCGCTCCGCGAAATTGCAGCCCGGTGTAGTGCGAGCCGGCGAGGGATGCCGACGCGTGGTAGTTGCCCAATACCAGCGCCCGGCCGGAGACATTGCCGAGTTCGCTGCGCCAGCGCAGCGTCCACCCCTCCGGAACCAGCCTGGGCTCGAGCAAGCGCGTCTCCCGCAGCAACCCCGTTCCCGCCGGGGCACACCACTCGACCGCCTCGACGAGCCGCTCTGGCCCGAGTTCGATCCATTCCACGTGCACCTGGCGTCCGTGATCCTCGCGCCACTGGTAGCCGTCCTCCCGCCGGCACGTGGGCCCGCCCCAGAAGTTCACTCCCCCCACGCTCGTCAGCGTCAGACTGAGCGCGTGGTGCCAGGGGTGGTCGTTCGGGCGGAAACAGGTCAGAACGTCGCCATCGGGCGAATACACGGGATGCGCATACGGCCGTGGCGCTTCCGCGGCGACCGCCTCGTCGGGAAGGTACGTGTACTGGAAAAGCGGACGATCACCCGCCAGGACCGTCAGGGACTCGCCGTCCCGGTGTTGGAGAATCAACGGGATCATGCGAGATCGAGTTCCTGCCGCCACGATCCGCCGTCGAAGCGGTGCTCGACCCGATCGGGACCGACGGCCGTGACGGCCAGACCCGGCGGCGCAGCGATGTCCAGTTCCCAGCGGCCGCCGTGGATCCGCCAACGCACTGCAATCGGCCCGTGCGGCGTGCACACCCGCCCAGCCGCGTGCGTGAGGCCGCAGCGCCGTGGCGCGATCCGGACCGCCGCGAAACCGGGGATGGTCGGTTCCACCCCGAGGATGCGCGTGAGAAATTCCAGCAACGGATGCGCCGACCACGCGTGACAGAGTGACCGCCAGTACGAATTTTCCTCCGCGAACGTCGAGAGCCCGCCCGCCACCGAGTCGTGCCACGGTCCGAGATGGCGCGGCATGTCGTCGTATCGTCCCGCGAGGTCGAGCGCGCGGAAGACCGCGTGCCAGCAGAAGAAAGATCCGGGCGCAAGTTTCGGATCGAGCGGGAACCGGGCGAGCATCCGTTCCCGCTCCCGGGCCCCCGCCACACCGGCGACAATCGCCCAGGCGTTGCCGTACTGGCTCATTTCGGGACCGCCCGGACGGTCGAAGTACAGCCCCTCGTCCTCGCTCCACATCCGCGCGTGGAGCCGCGTCCGCAGCCGCGCGGCTTCCGCCTCGAGCGTTGCCGCCGTCTCCGTGTCGCCCAGCTGCCGGAGCATCCAGCCCGTTTCGTCGAGCGCCACGATGTACTGCGACGCGATGATCGTCGTCGGTCCGGTGGCGGCGCCCGGCACCACGCCGCGCGGCCACTCGGCGCACCAGTCGGTGATGTTCCAGTAGGGCAGCGCCGCCGGCAGGCCATCCGCATCCGCGTGACGGCGAAACCAGTCGAGCACTGCGCGAAAGCCGGGCGCAAGTTCGCGGATCGTCGCCGCATCGCCACTGCAAAGCAGGTAATCGCGCGCCGCGCTGATCCAATGCAGCGACCACGACGGGATCACCTGCAGCAGGCGGGAGGGATACCGGCTCTGCGTCAGGCCGTCGGGCAACCGTGACCAGTCGAAATGATGGAGCGCCTGCCGGGACAACCGGTAGTCACCGGCCACCAGCATCCCCAGCTTCGACGTGATCATCGTGTCTCCCGCATACTGCATCTGCTCGTAATGGGGACAGTCCTCGAACGTTTCGTGAGCGCAGAGGCGCATTGTCCGCAATCCCACCGGCCAGAGACGGTCGAGGGCGGGATCGGAACACGAGAATTCGGCCGCGATCGCATAGGGATACGCCGTGAACCGGTGCGTTACCGCATTGAGCGCGAGTGGGCGCTCTCCGGTCGCAATCTCGAGTCCGACAAAACGGAAAGCCCGCCAATGAATCGGCTCGAAGACCTCGGGGACCGCGGGCGTTCCGCGGCCCGCCGGTTCCCAGACATCCGACCATCCGCTGATTTCACCCCGTCGGTCGAACGTCCAACCCGTCCCCTCGTCCGCGAAGTGCGAAGCGAGGTTCGCCAGCGGCTGGCGGTGCCCGAGCAGCCGCGCGCCCGGCGTATCCCACGGCAGCCGGAGAGCCTCCGCATAGGTCAATCGAATCGTCGCGCCGCCACCGTCGGAGATCGCGATCTGCGGAAACGCGGTGGTCAACTCACCCGCGTCGAGGATCACCGTGACGCGCGCCTGCGGCGGGACGGTCACGGTTCCGGCAGACCGCAACAGTTCCTCCCATCCGGCCGCGGTGTCGCCCGCATCGCGCCGGAAAACATCGCAGAACGGGGCGGGAGCGCCGGTCTCGAGGGCAGGAATCATCCGGGCGACCAGTCCGTACGGTGACGCGGGATCCCGGCGGTGTTCGATTCTCTCGGCCGCATACAGGACCGTGGCGGGCGCCCAGCCGCCGTCTTCGAAGTCGGGCTCCGTCCAGCCGATCGGCTCCTCGCGCGAGACGCGGTGCTCGAAGTACCCGTGGTATCCCTCGAACCGCGTTCCGTCGTTCTGAAACCGGCAGGCGGTGTCGACCGCGACCTTCCACGCCGGTCCGGTCCCGAGATCCACGCTACCCCGCCGGGTTTCCAGCCGTCCATCGAGGACGAACCCACCCGCATAGGTCATCACGGAACACGGCGCGCCGAGATGGGCCGGCCGATGCGCGACGCGCGACATGTCCAGCACCAGCGCGGCGAGCACATTCTTCCCTGGCCGGAGGTACGCCGCGAGATCATGCGAATCGTAGAACTGGTGATGGATGTCTCCCTTCGCCGGCCCCACCCCGACCCGCACGCCATTGCAGTAAAGCACATACCGGCTGTCGGCGCTGACGTGGACCAGCAGCGAGGCGTTCTCCGTCGTCTCCACGGCAAACGTGCGCCGAAAGCGGCGCACCTGGTAATGAGCGGGGGAAGCGGCACCCGGCTCGGGCGCGGCATGCGTCCCTTCGGCGGACCAGATCCAGGAGGCGGAATTGAGAAACGGGGTTGGGGCCATCGGGAACAGCGGCAGCGCGGTCCGGGAGACCGGCATACGGAAGGGCGCCCAGACGACGGTGCACGGCTCACCGCGTCAATCCCGTTTTCACTGAAATTTCAACGCGACGCAGCGCCTGTCCGCCCATTCGCGCACCGACCGCACCGCGCGCGAAACGCGGCGCCGTACAGAGGAGATTTCGCGCGCGCGTCGGGCCGCAGGTCCGAACCCGCCCAAATTTCCCCGTCAGACAGGCCCGCTGCAGCACTGAAAACAGAATCCCCTTGACGGGTCTGATTTCATGTTTATTTCAGAAAACCGCCCTCCCTTTCCTATGGCTGTTTTGCTCGCCGATATCGCCCGCCGCGCGAAGGTCTCACCCGCCACCGTCTCGCGCGTCATCAACCAGCCACATCTGGTGGCACCCGAGCGTCGCGAACTTGTGCGGCAGGTGATGGACTCGGTCAAGTACGTCCCCATGCCCGCCCATCGGCGGCGCGGCCCGAAGACCCGGCTCAACGCCCCGAAGAAGATCGCCGTCTGGTTTGTCGGTGCGAAAAAAAACCCGAACCTGGACTGGTTTCACGAGCATTTGCTGCAAAGCCAGCAGGCGAACGAACGCCGCAACATCGAGATCGGGATCGTCTTTTCCGAGAGCGCAAACGACCTCCCCCGCAACATCGCCGAGCGGGAGGTGGATGGCGTGATCCTCCAGGGCGGCGAACCCTCGCCCGAGTGCATGGCGAAGATCGGCGACCTGCCGCATGTCTGGTTCATGACCCGCCGCACGGCGGATTACCCCGGCGACTACGTCGAACCGGACAATGAGATGAATGGGCGGATGGCAGCCGAGTACCTCCAGAAGCGGGGTCACAAGAACACGGCGGTGATCGCAGCGGACCCCGGCTACAGCGCGGTGGCCTGGCGCGCCCGCGCCTTCGCCGAGCACGCCCGCTCGCTCGAACTTACCGTCGCGACGATTCTCGGAAAACCGAAGCCCATGAGCTACCTGGAAGTCGCCCCGCTCCACGAGGAGAGCGACTCGCTCGTCAAGCGGTTGATGCAGACCACCCCGCGCCCGACCGGGCTCTACATCCCCGTCGACCACTTCTGCGGTTCGCTCTTCCGGTCCATGCGCGTCGCGGGGCTCAAGCCGGAGCGCGATTTCGAGGTGATCCTCGGGAATTACAACCCGATCATCTACCACAATCTCGATCACCTCCCGGCCGCCATCGACATCAACCTGTCCACCCTCGTCCGGAAGGTCGTCGACCACCTTGTTTGGCGGATTGAGAACCCGAGTTCGCCTGGGCGCGTCGGTGTCAGCATCGCCCCGTCCCTCGTCGCACCGCCGTCGGCTCCCCGCGCCTAGGCGGGGTGAAACGATCGAACGTCGACGGCACGCCATCTCACTCCATGCGGCAGCCGAACAAATTTTCCCGTGGCTGGATCGGGCGCGGGGCTTCGTCCGATCCGCCTTCATAGCGGCCAGGTCCGTTCGTTTTTTGTTTCCACCCGCGCCTATCCCCAATGTCCCCGCTGCTTCGCCGTTCCCCCTGGTTCCTTTTCCTCGCCACCCTCCTCCCCGCCATTCTCGCTGCCGCCGCCCCGAGCCCGTTCGTCGGCACGTGGCGCTATCTACCGGACGGAAGCACCCAGCTCAGCGGCTGGGATGCGCTTGATCTGGTTTTCGCGCAACAGGGAGCGACGCTCACGCTGACGCGCGACTTTTCCGCCGGTCGGCGTAAATTCGAAGACGTCACGCCGCTCGATCCGGAAGGCACCGTGGCGAATGTCCGCGTCGACTGGTGGCCGGACAACCGTCACATCGGCGCCTACATCGGGCCGGACCACCAGAAGCAGGTGCGCGCCCGCTGGATCGAGCCCGACCGGATTCTCCGCACGACGACCGACCTCGTGCTCGAGACCCAGCAGGGACTCCATCCCGTCAACATCCTCACCGACTATCGGCTTTCGCCGCGCGGTGACCGTCTGACGGTCATCGAGCTCCGCAGCACCCGCGACCGTCCCACCGTCTATCTGTTCGAACGTGTTCGCCCGTAGCGCCGCTCCCATGCCCCGCCCGCTCTCCCTCCTTGGCCCGCTGCTGCTGGCGTTCGCAGCGTCGGCCCTCGCCCAGCCGGTTCCCCGCAAGGTCACCGAGGTTCCCGCCACCGCCACGTTGGTTCCGCTGTCGGCCAACTGGCGGATCGATGGCGACCTGGATCGCCATGCGCTCCTGATTTCCCTCCAGGGACTCGCGAACCGCGACCAGCCGCGGTTGTACCTCGAATACCCGAAAAACTGGCAGTGGGAGATCGTGCGCCCGCTCGAGGGTTTCCTCCAACAGCGGCACGGCATCCATTTCGACCGCCTCGCAACCGACGATGTCGACGATGCGCTCTCCCGGTTCCGTCCCCAGCTCAAGGGCTACGTGGTCTGGGATCGCAACGTACGCTCGTCGCTGATCGTCGCCTTCACCGCCGCCGGCGTCCTGGACGCGGTCGTCGTCGACGACCGGCTCGAAGCCCTCGCGCAGAAGCACGGTCTCCGCAAACTCGAGGACCTCCGCGGCAGATTCCGCGGCAAATCGGATGCGGAGATCTACCAGTGGGCCTACGACCATTACTGGTCACGCTGCTCGCGCGACTACTACGTGCTCCTGGGCGGCCCCGCCGGCGAGGAAATGCAGCCGGGAATCGCCGACTTCGGGGTGCGCCAGCACGCCTTCTTCACGGACCTCTCGGCGAATTCCGCCAATCCGCGCCAGCTCGCGCTGGAGCGGAGGATCCTGAGCCAGCAGCACCCGGCGAGCATCGTCCTGGGCTGGCATTCGTACGGCAAGGACACGGAGGGAGCGCACACCACCCTCGTCAGCAGCTACGGTCTGAAAATGGAGGGCCTGCACAACCTGCCCAACGTCTCGTTCACCTGCCAGATTCCCTTCACCCCGGGATTCCACTTCACCAACACCCGCCACGTCCGGCCGGGTGAGCACCTGCAGGCGCAAGCCAAGGTCTATGTCGCCGCCATCTCCACCGACTCCATGGGAATCGGCTCCTGGACGAAACCGGGGCGCGGCCGGATCCCGTACGCGTGGCAGGTGATGATGAACTGGGCCTGGATGAATCCTCCGGCGCTGCAGTATTTCTACGAAAGCCGGACGCCGAACGACTACTTCATCGGCGGCCTGAGCGGACCCGGCTACATGTACCCGAAGGCGATTCCCGCCGCGAAGTTCCCGGCGCTGATGGCGGACGCGCGCAGCCTGATGCAGCAGCTCGACCTGCACGTGCTCGAAATCATGGACTATTCGGAGGGCAACCGGCAGATCGGAAACACCGACCTGACCGAGGCGGTGGTCGACCGGTACTACCACGAATTTCCGGACGTGATCGGTTTCGTGAACGGTTATGGCTCGGCGCGGACGTTCGCTCTTCGCGACACCCGCCCGTTGATCAGCTACGACTACTATCTCGACGTGCACCGGCCGGTGGACGATGCCGTCGCCGACCTCGACGAACTGATGACGCTGAATCCACGGCGGCCGTATTTTCTCCTCATGCATGTCCGCGAGGCGAACACGGTCGGCCGCGTGGCGACGATTCTCGACCACCTCGACGAACCGGTGGACGTCGTTCCGCTCGACGTGTTCCTAAAGCTCGCGGCCAGCGATCAAACCTACCGCACGCAATACGAGCGACCTGATGCGCCCATCGATCACAATCCGTGAACGAGCGCCGGCAGCCCGCAGCGACGGCGGTCGCGAACCGCCGCGCTCGCGGGATACACGGCCCGATCGTCGGGTTGGATGATCGCCCCGCCTGGCCGGCCTTTTCGGCCGCCGATCGAAAATCGACCCTGCTTCCTCCGCTGCTTCTCCGACCTGCTCGCCATTCCCCCTTCGTTCCCCACCCATGAACATCGACCGCAAGACCTTCCTCCGGGGCCTCGGGCTGGGCGCACTCGGCGCCTTCGCCGCCCCCAACCTGCTCGCCCAGTCGGCCGCCGACGCAGCCACCTCGCTGCCCGCCTACGACCCGGCAAACGCCGCCGCGTACTGGCGCGCTGTCCGCGCGCAGTATCCGATCGATCCCCAATTGCACTACATGAACACGGGCGGCCTGGGACCGGCGGCTAACCCCGTCCTCCGTGTCCTGACGGACCAGATTCACGCGCATCAGGTCGCGTGCGACACCGGTCACCCCTTGTTTCACGAAGCGCGCAAGGTCGTCGCCGGCTTCTTCGCCGTCGAGCCGTCCGAGATCTGCTTCACGCGCAATGCGACCGAGGGCACCTCGATCATCGCCGCGGGCCTGACGCTCCGCGAAGGCGACGAGGTGATCTTCGAGACCCACGCCCACCCGGGTGGCTCCTTCCCCTGGTACAACCAGCAGAACCGCCGCGGTGTCGTGGTGAAGCTGTTCGAACCCGACCCGACGAGCGTCGAGGGCAACCTCGACCGGATCCGGGCGCTGATCACGCCACGGACAAAGGTCATCCAGATCAGTCACGTCACGGCACCGACCGGAATCCTCCTGCCGGCGGCGGAGGTTGCCCGCCTCGCCCACGAGCACGGCGCCTGGTTCCACATCGATGGCGCGCAATCCGCGGGCATGTTCCCCTTCCGGCTGCACGACCTGGGCTGTGATTCGTTCGCGACCAGCGGACACAAATGGCTGGGCGCCCCGCACGAGACGGGGATTCTTTTCATCCGCCACGAACGCAACGACGAGGTCGCGCCCGTCTGCATCGGCGCGTATTCCGGCGAGCTGCCGTATCTGCCCGGCAAACTCGTGCTCACCCCCGACGCCACGCGTCACGAGTACGCCACCCGCAGCGCGGCGACGGTGATGAGCGTCGCAGCGGCCGTCCAGTTCCACGCCGCGATCGGCCACGACCGCATCGCGGCGCATGGCCGCGCGCTCGCCGTCCAGCTGCATGAAACGCTGGCGAAGATTCCCGACGTGGAGGTGCTCACGCCCACCCGACCCGAACTGCGCGCATCGATGACGACGTTCCGCTCCTCGCGCATCGGCTACAGCGAACTGTTCGGGAAGCTCTGGGGCCAGCACCACTTCCGCTGCCGCCCGGTGAGCGAACAGAAACTGAACGCCGTCCGGGTTTCGACCCATCTCTTCAACTCGGCCGAGGAATGCGAGCGCCTGGCCGCGGCCGTCCACGACCTGGTCCGTCACGCGTAGTCCACCTCCACGCCATGCCGGCCCGCCGGCCGGTTGGCATTCCCCCCTGTCTCCCATGATCAGAACTGCAATTACCTCGGCGCTGCTGGCCTCCGCCGCCGTGACCGCCGCCGCCGCCGGACATGACCTGTTCGTCTGTGCGGTTGTGAACGACCATTACGTGGTCGGTTCGACGTACGTCACCGAAAGCGGGCTCTTTCGCCTCACGCCGCCTTCCGCGGTCGGTTCTGGAACGACCGCGTCCCCGGGCACGCCCGGCTGGCGGCACATCGGCATCAACGACGTCGGCCTCGCGGCGGTGGCGTTCGACCCGCGCGATCCGTCGGTCTTCTACACCGCCACGCTCAACGGCTGCGTCCGCACGCTCGATGGCGGCCGCCACGTGCGCGTCACCACGAGCTGGGACATGACGGAGCCGCGGGATGTCGCCGTCGACCCGCATGCGCCCGACACGGTCTATCTCGCGCTCCCCGACGGAATCGCGGTCTCGCCGGACCGCGGCGACACCTGGCACCGGTGCGAGACCGGCCTGCCGGAACGCGGCAAATACACCCAGACCCTCGCGATCGACCGGGAGACGCGCGGCCGCGTGCTGGCGGGTTGTGAAACCGGCATCTATCTCACCGAAAACGGCGGGGCGCACTGGAGGCGCGTGCTTCCGACGGTCGACACCGTCACCGACATCGAACAGTCGCCGCAGGATGGCCGAGTCTGGTGCGCGGTCACGCAAAGCGCCGGGGGCTGGCTGTCGCATGACGGCGGCGCGACGTGGACCCGCATGGCGGGACTTCCCGGGGACAAGGCGTACTACAACCTCAGCTTTGACGCCACCCACCCGCACCGGCTCGTCGTCGGAAGCTACACCTACGGCGTGCTGACATCGGAGGATGGCGGTGCGACCTGGACGCCGCGCAACGCTGGCCTGCCCCCCGGCCATCACGTCTGGCGTGTCGGAGTCGATCCCGATTCGGGACGCCTGTACGCGAATGTCACGGGCGAGGCGATCCACGCTTCCGCTGATTTTGGCCGGACCTGGACGTCGGCCGGACTGCGGGGATCGCGGGTCAGTCGCTTCGTTTTTGTCCCGCACGCGACGCCGGGAACGATCAACCGCCAGCAGTGAACCAACCATGAAAGCCCGCTTTTTTCTCCTCCTGGTCGCCGCTGCGACGGCAGCCTCCGCCCAGCCCTCGTTCGAGGCGCCGCCCCCGTCGCGACGCCCCGAACCGTACGCCGACACGCGCCGCCAGGAATATCTGCGACGCGTCGACGAAATTCTCCACTGGCGGGTCGGCGCCTCTCACGGACAGGACGGGCAGATGGACATGGCTGCGATCGCCGTGAACCTCGTGCTGCACCAGAATATCGACCTCTGCTCGCGCCGCGTCATCGAGATGATGAAGAGCCCCGGGAGCGGCCCATTCTGGATGTTTCCTTCGGTGTGCGTCGCCTTCACCGGTCGCGACCAGCTTTCGCCCGAAGCGCGGGTGGCGATCCGAAACGCGTGGCGCACGACCTACCAGATCCGCGGCGACACCGAGAACCACTGGGCGATGTACTACATTTCCCTCTATCTGATGTCCGAGCTGTATCCCAACGAGCCCGCCGATACCTGGTTCAACGGGAAGAGCTCCGCCGAAAACCTCGCGGAATCGCGCAGCTACCTCATCCACTGGATCGACCTGACCACCGCCCGGGGCGAGGCGGAATACGATCCGACGCAGTACATCGGCGAGTACGCCATTCCCTTCCTGTTCCTTTCCACCTGGGCCCAGGATCCCGCCATGCGGGCCCGCGGCCACATGATGCTCGACTGGCTGTTCGCGCAGCTGGCTGAAAACACGCTCGACGGCGTGCTCTGCGGGGCGAACGCCCGGACCGACGAAGGTTCGGTCGTCGAGCGCTGGAACGGGCTCTCGTCCTTCTTCAGCTGGCTGCTGTTCGGCAACACGCCGCCGCCGGCGGGCTATGGCGGCTGGGGCGTTTACTTCGCGACCGTGGCCCGGAATTACCACCTGCCGGCGGTCATCTACCGCATCGCCACCGATCGACCCGGAAGCTACCTCCAGCGGGAACTCGAGCGCTCGCGGCGACGCTGGCGGTACAGCGACGTCCTCTCCGCCCCGATCTACAAGACCACCTACATGACCCGGGATTACGCAGTCGGATCATACCAGGGGGGAGTTTCGGATCCGATCCAAACGCACGTGTGGGACGTCACGTGGAATGTCCCCGACCCGCGCGGCGTGCACAACACGATGTTCTCGCTCCATCCGTACGCCTCGAACCATGTCCTCCAGATGTATTTCACAGCGTACCCCGACACGATGGTGCAGGAGGTCACCCAGGAGGGAAAACCGTCCTACGACTCGCCGGACAAGATCCTGGGGTGCTCGCCGTATGAACAGGTCTTCCAGGACCGGGACACCATCATCGCCTTGTACGATATCCGTCCCGGCACGCACTTTCCGCAGGTCAACGGATTCTTTTCCAAGGATCTCGCCGACGTCACCGAGGACCCGTCGGGCTGGATCTTCGCCCGGGGCGGCAACGCCTACCTCGCCTACCGGCCGCTGGCTCCGTATCACTGGCAACCCTACCTCCACTACAATGGCGGCTGGGCCAAGGAAAAGAAGGCCATCGGCGGCCGGCTGCTGGTCAGCCCGCACCTGCGCAACGGCACGATTGTCCAGGCGGCGAGCGCATCCGAGTTCAGCAGCTTCGCCGCCTTCCAGGCGGCGATCCGCGCCCTGCCGCTGACGTTCACGCTGGATCCGGTCCCAACGGTCCGCATGACCACGCTGCGGGGTCGACCCGTTTCGGTCACCTACGGCCGGACACCGGAAGTGGCGGGCAAGCCGGTCGACTACGCCGACTGGAAACTCTTCCAGGGTCCTTACCTGAACGCCGATGCCGGCTCCCACCGCCTGACGATCACCCACGGCCGGCTCCAGCGTGTGCTCGACTTCAACACGCTCACCATCGCGGACTCGGTGAAACCGGGCGCATGATCATGCGCACCCCGACCGCCCTCCGGCGACTCCTGCCCGCGATCCTGCTGGTGACGCTGCGGGTCAACGCCGCCGCCCCCGCCCAGTTTTACGTCGCACCCGATGGTTCGGACCAGTGGAGCGGACGCCTCGCCGCGCCCGCGGCCGACCGCACCGACGGTCCGTTTGCCTCGCCTGAACGCGCCCGTGCGGCCGTCCGGGCGGTGGATCGATCCGCGGGCGCAATCGTGATTGTGCGCGGTGGAACCTACCTGCGGCGGCACACGCTGGAGCTCGGCGCCGCGGACTCGGGGACCGCCGGCCATCCGGTGGTTTGGCAGGCCGCCGCGGGTGAACGCCCCGTGTTTTCCGGGGCGATGGTGGTGCCGGAGCTGGCGCCGGTCACCGACGCAGCGATCCATCGGCGGCTCGCTCCCGCCGCCCGGGCGCACGTGTTTTGCGCCAATCTCCGCGCGTTGGGGATCACTGATTTCGGGCGGATCGAGCAGCGCGGATCGCCCGGCCTCGAGCTTTTCTTTCGCGGGCGCCGCATGCCGCTCGCCCGTTACCCGAACACAGGCTGGCTCCGGATCGCATCGGTGCCGCAGACCGGCGCACACCGGTATTACGACGGCGTCGCCCGGGAAATCCGGTTTGACGACGGAATTCCTGCCGGGCGCAACTACGGCCGGATCCGGATCGATGATCCGCGACCACGCCGGTGGGCCCCGGCCGACGACATCTATGCCCATGGCTACTGGACGTTCGACTGGAGCGACTCCTATCAGCGCATCGAGTCGTTCGATCCGAAAACGCTCGAGGTGACCTTCGCGGCCCCGCACAGCCCATACGGCTACACGCGCAACCAGCGGTTCTACTTCCTCAACGTGCTCGAGGAACTCGATGCCCCGGGGGAGTGGTACCTCGATCGCACCAGCGGCGAACTTTACTTCTATCCGCCGGACCCTCCCCGTCCGGGGGACGTGCAGGTATCCGTCCTCGACGAGCCGTTCGTCCGCGTCGAGGACGCGCACGACATCCAGGTCGACGGTTTCACGTTCGCCGAGAACCGCGCGGGCGGGATCGTCATCCACGGGAGCGATGCCTGCGCGGTGCGCGGCTGCACATTTCGGAATCTCGGAGCGCTGGCCGCCGGGATCGACGGCGGCGCAAATGATGAAATCCGGAGCTGCGATTTTTCGGAACTCGCGAATGGCGCGATCAAGGTGGCGGGGGGAGACCGGGTCAGCCTCGTCGCCTCGCACCATCAGATCATCAACAACCATATCCACGACTTCGACCAGTGGCTGCGCGCCGGGGACGTCGGCATCACGATTGACGGCGTGGGCCAGCACGTCGCGCACAACGACATCCACGACGCCCCGTTCGAGGCGATCCGCCTGAGCGGCAACGACCACATGATCGAGTACAACGAGGTCTACCGGATCGCCCAGGAAACCGGCGACTCCGGCGCGCTCCACACCGGGCGGGACTGGACCTTCCAGGGCAACGTCATCCGCTACAACTACTGGCACGACCTCAAGGGACCGGGTCTGCACGGCGCGACGGCCGTTTATCTCGACGACTTCTCGAGTGGATTTTCGGTCATCGGCAACATTTTCTACCGCGCGAGCCGGGCCGTTCAGATCGGCGGTGGCCGCGATAACACGGTCGTCGGCAACCTGTTCATCGATTGCGAGCCGTCCGTCCATCTCGACGCGCGCGGGCTCGGATGGGCGGCCAACTACTTCGACGGCCGCTATCCGTACCTTTTCGACCGATTTCGCGAGCTGCATGCGGACCGGCCACCCTATGCGACGCGCTATCCCAAGCTCGCCACGCTCCTTTCGGACCAGCCGGCATATCCGAAGGGTAATCGCGTCGTCGGCAACATCTCCTGGGGCGGTCGCTGGCTGGACGTTTACGACTACTTTGCGTTCGATTTCCGGCGCTGCGTCGTGATGCAGGACAACGTCATTGCCGATCCCGGGCTATGGCGTCGCCGCGCCCGCGCGGACGGCCATCCGGATCCGTATTACCTGAACATCGACATGCGCGAAGGCTACGTGCTGCTCCGAAACGACGACCCGGCGGCACGGGCCGAGCTCGCCGGAAACACGATCGAAACGGCGGCCCCCGGCTCGTTTAATCCCGTCACGCTCGCTTTCACGCCGCACGATCCACACGCCGCCGCGCTCGTGGCCGAACACCCGATTCCGGTCGGCCAGATCGGCCTCGTGCGCGACGAATGGCGGACGACTGTTCCCTCCCGCCAGCCGATACCCTAACGCCCTTCGGGCCGCCGCCCGGTCGTCGGCGCGGGTTGGGCCCGGAACCAGTCGGTCACCTCCGCGACCAGATTCTCAGCGACGACAACAGGAATTCCTCGAGCGCGGCGAGTTCGTTGAGATTGAGCCGGAGCAACCCGACATCGTGTTCGAGCTTTTCGATCGCGGCGGCATGGGCCCGCCGCGCTGACTCGTCGCCGGCGGTAAGGCGTGGCAGCGCAAATTCGCGCGTCGCCTGTTCGATCTCGGCAAACAGCCGGGCCCGCAGCCCGTTCGCGATGCCGGTCTCGATGGCGACCTGTTCCTCGTCGCTGAGCTCCGCCGGGAGTTTCTGCTTCTGTTGCTCCCATACCGCCGCGGTGGCCGCATCGAGCACGGCGCCAAAACGCGCCACCAGCCCATAAATCGTGAAGATGTGGTCCGCGACCACATGCTTGTCCGTCGGTGCCGCATCCGCCAACCGTCCGAGCCACGCGCGGTAATCCTCGAGCCACCGCGCCCAGCCGTCCGCCTCGACGGCGGTACCCGCCGAGGGAAAACGAAAATGGAGCACCCGGCTGCGGATGGTCGGCAGGAGGGCATACGGCCGGGTCGTGATCAACAGGAGCGTCGTGTTCGCCGGCGGCTCCTCGAGCGTCTTCAGGAAGACGTTCGCGGCCGTGATGTGCATCCGGTCGACTTCGTGCAGGATCGCGACCTTCCGGGTCGCCACCGCCGGTGAAACCTGGATCTTGTTGATCAGCTCCCGGGTCGCGTCGGCCGAAATCTGGCGCATCTTGCCGGTCGGCCGCAGCGAGAAACAATCGGGATGCTGGTCCGGCGGAAAATGATGCTCCTCTTTCCCGGCGGCCGGCGTGAGCAGACGGTCCGCGATCGCGGCGGCGATGGCCGCGAGCGTGTCGAGGTCGTCTCCGTGCAGCAGGAGGCTGTGGGAGAGCCGATTCCGCTGGATCGCCTGCTCGATGACGGAAATGGCCGGCGTTCCGACGAGAGCCGGCGGCCAGGGAATCGTTGCATCCATCGCTGCGCGATTGGGAGCCGGCGGGAAATCGGTCGTGCCGGCGCGGGCGGTTGCTAGATCCGCTCCTGGACCGCGGTCCAGATCTTCTTCTCGATCGCGTCCTCCGCCTTCGTGCCATCGATGACGACGAAACGCTCCGGCATGCTCTTGGCGAGCACGAGGTACCCCTCGCGGACCTTCTTGTAGAAATCGATGTTCTCGCGCTCCATCCGATCCGGCAGGTCGGAAGCGCGCTGTTTCAGCCGCGCGATGCTGACCGCCTCGGGCACATCGAGCACGATGGTGAGATCCGGCATCACGTTGCCGACGGCGAAGCGGTTGATCTGGTTCACCGGATCGGACGCGAGATTGCGGCCAATGCCCTGGTAGACGGTCGAGGAGTCGAGATAGCGGTCGGTCAGAACGATCGCGCCACGCACCAGCGCGGGAGCGATCACTTCACGCACGAGCTGGGCCCGTGCCGCCGTGAAGAGCAGGAGCTCGGTCTCGGCGCACATTTCATCGCCCTTGGAATTATGGACGATGATGTTGCGAATCTGCTCTCCGATCTCAGTGCCACCCGGCTCGCGGGTGGTCAGCACCTCCCGATGGGATTTCTGGAGGTGCGCCGCGAGTCGAGCGATCTGCGTCGACTTGCCGGCGCCCTCCGATCCCTCGAAGGAGATCAACTTTCCGGTCGGAGTTTGTTTCAAAGGCATGGACTTGGACATTGAAGGATTCGGCTCGGATTGGCGAGGAAGGTTTCAACGGCTGCGAAGGTGGGGCATTCTCCGATCGGCCGCCGGCGCGGGCAGATGCGCCTCGGGCGCGCCCGTCAGGCCGGCCTGGGCGCAGAGCGATGGATGACGGATGGTTCATGGCGCAGCCGGTGAAGGAAAAAAAGAGCGCGCGCGCGCGGCAACAGAAATTCCCGCCGTTCTGTCATGCGCCGTGTCACGCCGGGTCTGCGCCCGGCGCGCCGCGGCGACGCCGAGCGCACCGCCTGCGCCGGGTTTTCCATTGAAGGGCCGGGGCAAACCGGCCAACTCTTGAACTCCTCGCTCATGTTTGCGCCGTTTTCCGCCTCAACCGTCCTTGCGACGACGAACATCATCGATGTCTTCGAGCGCTGCGACTCCGTCGACAAGGTGATCGTCACCGGCCTCGGGGTCGCCAGCCTGATCGCGTGGACGATCATGTTCGGGAAATATTTCGAACTGAAACGGCTCCGGCTGCTGAACTACAGCTTCGAGTCGCACCTGCACGACCAGCGCACGCTGCTTGACGTGCCGGAATCATTCCGCAACCGGCGCGTGATTCCCTACGGCGACCTGTTTGCCGACGCGGTGGAGAGCTACTGGCGCGCCGACGCCATCGGCAAGCAACAGGGCGTCGATAACTCCCGCGCCCGGGTGGAGCATGCGGAGAATGGAATCCAGCGCGCGCTGGCCCGGCAGACGCTGCGGTACGAATCGAGCATGATCTTCCTCGCGTCGATCGTCTCCGGCGCGCCATTCCTCGGCCTGCTCGGCACGGTCTGGGGCGTGATGGAGGCGTTCAGTTCCGTCGCCGCGCAGCAGAACGCCGGAATCCCCCAGCTCGCCCCGGGCGTTTCCGGCGCCATGCTCGCCACCATCGCCGGCCTGATCGTCGCGATCCCGTCGGTGTTCGGCTACAACCTCCTGCTGAGCCACACCCGGTCGATGGTGACGGAGCTCGAGAACTTCGCCAGCTCGCTGGCGGACCGGATCGAGTTGGAGTCGAATTAAGATCATGGCCCGGAATTTCCGCCGACCGCGCAGTTCGCATCCCATCGCGGAGCTGAATGTCACGAACCTGATCGATCTCGGGTTCATGCTGCTGATCATCTTCATGATCGTCGCGAACCCGACGCTCCAGAAGGAGCAGACCATTCCTGTCAACCTGCCTTCCGTCTCCAAGCTGCCGGAACCACCAGCGGACACCCGGGACCAGTTCATCTCCCTCGGGGTGGACGCGGCGGGGCGTTTCTATGTGGGCGAAAACAAGACGACGGTCAGTCCGATGGAACTGCAGAGCAAACTGCATGGCTATGCGGCCATGTCCCATCAGCCCATCATCCGGATCCGCGGCGACGCGCGGGTGCCCTACGAGAAGGTGGCCCAATTGATGGCCGAACTCCAGCGGGCCGGCCTCACCAAAATCACGTTCGACTCGCAGTCGAACGAGTGATCCGCCAAGCGAAATTTCGGCCATGGATACCAGGCGGGATGTCGGCGGTGGCCGCGGACGGCAAACCGGCTATATTCCGTCCACGCGGAGCGCGCTCCCGCCTCGCTCCGCCTGATTCCGCCCTGCCATGACCGCCCGATCTCCTGGTGCCTTCATGCTCTCCGCGAGCTTTCATGCCGCGGTGATCGCGCTGGTTTTCTTCATGGCAATGATGGCGGGCCAGCAGGAGAAACCGAAGCCGCACATCATGGAATTGGTCGCCGGCGAAGGTGACAATTACGGCGCGACGGTGGCGCCGAAGCTCGGCACACCGGGCGGGGTCAAGCTCAACGTGCCCGCGGCGCCGGCGAAGCCCAAGACGCCCGAACCCGCGCCGGTGCAAATCGAACAGCCCGAGCCAGCGGCCGTGACCCCGCCTCCAACCCCCGTGGCGCCGGCGCCAAAGCCCAAGGCGGTCGCGCCGCCGAAGCCGGCGCCCAAGTCGTCGCTGACGATGCGGCAGAAGCTGATTCGAAAACTGTGGGCGGCGGACGCAAAGGCGCGCCGGGACATCGCCAAGAGGCACGCGGAGGAAGAGAGGATGCGGAAGGAGGAATTCGACCGGCTGCAGCGGGAACGGAAGGCGGCGTTGGCGAGGGCTAACGGATCGCCGAAGATAGCCCATATTGATGCCGACGGAATCGCCAAGGGTGTCCTCGGAGGCTCCAGCGCCAACAAGGTCGGCGGCGCCGGTGGAAAGGCCCTCTCACGCGAGGACGGCCCCGTGCTGGATGCCTATTTTGCCCTGCTGAAGCAGCGCGTCCTGAACGCGATCGACAAGCCCCCGGGCGTGAGCGACGAACTTTCCGTCACCGTGCGGGTTCATATCTGGCCTGATGGACGACTGACCGGGGCAAGGGTCATCAAGTCATCGGGCAGCGATGATTTTGACCGCGCGGTAATCGCCGCCTTCGGTCACGTGGAAATGCCGGAACACCCGGAACACAAGGGCGAAGACCTCGAACTTGTCTTTCGGACGAAGGATGCGGGAGCAGGATGAAAAAGTCCTTGCGTTCGGGGGCGGATAACTGATTTTTCTGCCCCTCACATTTGCGATGGGCTCGTAGCTCAGTTGGAAGAGCGCCTCAATGGCATTGAGGAGGTCGTCAGTTCGAACCTGATCGGGTCCACCATCCTTCGCTCAACCGCAAGCGGTTGAGGCTACGGATGGCAGGCCATCCACAATGGAATGGACCTGCTGCCGAATCCCCCAGCGAAGGATGCCCTCCGTAGGGTTGCCGAAGGAGGGCCGGATGTGCGAAGAGGCGAAACCGACTACCGCCGGCCTTTTTCCCACTGCTCACGTCCGCGGTCGACGATGATGGCGAGCAGGATGAGGGCCCCCAGCAGCGTGTTCGAGTAGTTGTCGTTCACCCGCAGGATCACGAGGGAGTGCTGAATCAACTTGAAGATGATCGCACCCATCAGGATTCCCAGCGGCGAGATCAGACTGCCCTTCAGGCCCGTGCCCCCGATGATTGCGACGGCGAAGGAGATCACGAGCCACGAATCGCCGGTTTCCGGCGCGGCGTTCCCCGACCATGACGCCCAGATGATCGCCGCCAGGGCGGAAAACGAGCCGGACAGCATGTGCGCGGTGACAATCATCCGGCGGGTGTTGATGCCCGAAAGGCGCGCCGCCTCGGCGTTGCTCCCGGTCGCCAGCAGGCGCCGGCCGAGTACCGTGTTGCGGTAAAGGTAGCCGACTGCCGCCAGCACGAGGAGGACGATGATCAACATCCACGGCAGCCACCCGCCGATCTCCCCCTGCCCAAGCCACCAGAATGAAGCCGGAATCGTATACGAGTTTCCGCCGGAGATTCCCGACCGCAGCCCCATGTAGACGAACATCATCGAGAGCGTGACGATGAACGCATCGATTTTCAGTCGGGTCACCGCCCACCCGTGCAGCCATCCGGTCAGCGGCCCCAGCAGAAACGCCAAAGGCGCGGCGATCCACGCCGAGAGATGCGCATCGGCGAACAGCAATCCGAGCAGGACGGTGGTCAGGCTGCCGACGGCGCCGACGGCGAGATTGAGGTCGCCCGCCGCCAGACACACCGCCTGCGCCAGCGCCACCAGGACGTAAAATGCCACGTAACGGGATTGGCTGAAGAACGTGAGCTCGGTCAGGAAGCCGGACGACACGGACGCCATCACGACCATCAAAACGCCGGCAAACGCGACGAGCCCGAGGGTGCGGCCGCTCACCCAGTCGCGTTTGCCCCAGCCGCGTCCCGCGAGCGTCGGCCGGAGCGGCGGGAGGGAGGAGATTTCGCGGGAGGATTCGAGGGGGTTCATTTGGCCAAAGGGTTTCCCATTACGCGACGCGGACTACGCGAGGTGCGGGGCAATCTCCGCGCTCACCTCTGCATAGGTTTTTCTCCGGACATCAATGTCCCGCACCTCGCCGACGATTCGCTGTTCGCGAAACACGAGGATCCGGTTCGCCATCCGGACCAATTCGGGAAGATCCGACGATATCACGATCACCGCCTTTTGTTCCCGCGCCGCCAGGTCCCAGATCAGCCGGTGAATCTGCTCCTTCGCGCCCACGTCAACGCCCACCGTCGGCTCGTCGATGATCAGGATGTCGCAATCCGCGGCGAGCCATTTGCCGATGCTCACCTTCTGCTGGTTTCCCCCGCTCAGGTTGCCCACCGCCGCGTCCCGACCGGGAGTCTTCACGCCGAGCGATTCGATCAATCCATCCGCCACCTGCGCGGACGCACGCGCGTCGATCCGCCTTGTCACCGGACGCCGGAGACGCGGCCAGACCGCCATCGTCAGGTTGGTTTCGACGCTGTCGTGCAGCATCAATCCCTCCTCCTTCCGGTTCTCCGTCACGTAACCCAACCGGTGATGATAGAGACTTTCCTCGATACTCCGGGGCCGCACCGGCTTCCCCCGGATGAGCAGCCGCCCCGCGTCCATCTGATCTTCGCCGATGACGATCCGGGCGAGTTCCGTCCGCCCCGATCCGACCAGTCCGTAAAACCCGAGGATCTCGCCGCGATGCAACGTGAAGCCCGCCCCGGCGCATCTGCCCGCGCGCACGATGCCCTCGGCTTTCAGCATCTCGGCCGTGGTATCGGGTGACAGCACGCCGAGGTGATCGTCATTCGCCGTCCGGCCAAGCATCAGCCTCGCCAGTTCACCGCTGTTCACCATCCCGACCTCGCGCGTCCCGACGAACCCGCCGTCGCGCAACACGCTCACCCGGTCGCACAGCGCGAGCACCTCATCCAGCTTGTGGGAGACGAAGATGATCGCAACGCCCCTGCCCCGCAGCTCCCGCAGCAGGCCGAACAGACGCCGGGCTTCGTGCTCCGTCAACGAACTGGTCGGCTCGTCCAGCAGCAGCACCCGGACGTTCGCGGACAGCGCCTTGGCGATCTGGACGAGCTGCTTTTGCGCCGCGCTGAGCTCCCGCACCAACCGCTCGGGCGGGACGACCAGCCCGACCCGCAGCATGTGCTCGGCCGCCCGCGCGTAGGTTTCGCGCCAGTCGATCACGCCCCAGCGGCGGGTCGCCAGCTTGTCGATCATGATGTTCTCGCCGACCGAAGCGTCCGGCAGGACGGCGAGCTCCTGGTTGACGAAACCGATCCCGTGCGTCTGCGCGTCCTGACAGTCCCGGAAGGAAACTCGCGCGCCATCAAGCCACACTTCGCCGGCATCCGGCTGCTGGAGCCCGGTCACGATTCGGATCGTGGTACTCTTGCCGGCTCCGTTTTCGCCGATCAGCCCATGGATCTCTCCCGCCTGGAACGACAGGGACACGTCGGCCAGCGCCCGCGTCGGGCCGAACGATTTCGAAATGTGACGGAGTTCGAGCATCACCCGTCGCCGCGCTACCTCGTTACGGGCGCAGCGGTTCCGTCGCCCGGAGGAAGCAGGTATTTGGTTTTCAGTTCCGCGACGATTGAGCGCGTCATCCGGTCGATGTCCGATTGGAACGTGTCGAGGTTCGCGCCCGTCACCGGCACGCAGCCTGAATCGATGAATTGGTAGGGCGCCCGTGGTTTCCATCCTTCGAGCATCAGGGCAAGCAGCGCACACGAGATGTACCCGTGCCCGTGGGGATTCTGCGCCAGCGTCATGTCGATCGAACCGTCGCGAATCGCCGCCAGCACGCGGTCATCGGTGTCCAGCCCGACAAAATGAATGCGCTTCGCGCCCGGCTGCCGGTTGTGCTGCGAGATCAGGACCGCCGCCGCGACCGTCGTCGTGTAGCCGGTGCAGATGACGCCGTCGACGTCGTCGCCGCGGGCGACGAGCGCGCTTTCCACCTTCTCGCGTGCCTCCTGCTCAGTCGTGACGTCGCCGACCGTCTGCGTGATCTTCACGCCCGGATACCGGGCCACGACCGCCTCGATCGCGGCCCGACGGATCGGCGTGTTGGCGTCGGTCAGTGATTCGAGCACGTTCAGAATCCGACCGTGATAATGCATCAGCGCGACCAGCTTCTCGGCGGCGAGCGTCGCGGCCTGTCTCGTGTCGGTTGCCACCGCGAAGGGGGTGTCGGTGCCCTTTTCCGGCTGGGCGCCGTAGGCCACGACCAGGCAGCCGGCGCGTCGCAACCGCGCAAACAGACCCTTCGTGCCGGCCGGATCCACCGGATAGATCGAAAACGCGCGGTACCCAACCGTGAACATCGACTCGATGTTCGTGTTGACGTTCGCCTGGGTGCTTTCCTGTCCGACCACGACGCGCACACCAAGACCGCTGTCGTGCGAGAAGGCGGTTCCGCCCTCCCCCACCGCGGTGCAGTACGGATGCGGCAGCGGCTCGTAGAGCACGATCGGCTCGAGATGGCTCGGCCCGGGGTGACGCTGAACCAGCTTGATCGCGGTGAGCGCCGCGCCAACCGCCGCGAGAATTCCCACCAGAAGGACGTTGTTGCGGGTCATGCGGACGCGGTTTCGGAACGAATCGGCAGGTGCGCCCCGTTGCGCGTGAACAGCGGGATTCGCTCGAGCGGAGCCGGCGCCTCGATCGCGACGCCGCCCGCCCGCTCCTCGCCCGTCCAGGCGTCCGTCCACGTCGCGCCCGCGGGTAGGTAGACCCGCCGGCTGGTCGCACCGGGCTCGAGAATCGGAGCGACGAGCAGATCGGGACCGAACAGGAACGCATCGTCGACCGGGGCCGCCGCCGGATCGTCCGGAAAATCGAAAAAGAGCGGCCGCATCGGCGGGGTTCCGCGCGCGTGGGCCGCGTCCATTTGCGCCAGAATATAAGGCCGGAGCCGCTCCCGCAGAAAAAGCAGCTCACGGATGATGCGGTAGGCCCGATCGCCAAATGACCAGACTTCGTTCGGACCGCCGCGGGTGGGATCACTCGTTTCCGGATTCGCCAGCGAACTGTTGCGCCAGCCATGCAGGCGGAACAACGGGCAGAACGCGCCGTACTGGAACCACCGGATGAGCAGTTCCTGGAACTCCGGCGAATCGACCTGCCCCCCGAAAAACCCGCCGATGTCGGTCGTCCACCACGGAATTCCGCTCAGGCCGACATTCAGCCCCGCCCGCACCTGCTGGCGCAGGTCGTCCCAGGTGGAATGAATGTCCCCCGACCACATCGCCGCCCCAAAACGCTGGCTGCCGGCAAAGGCCGCGCGTCCGAGCGTCACGATCTCCGTTTCGCCCTCCGCGCGCATCCCGTCGTAAAACGCCTGTTGCTGCGCCAGCGGATACAGGGCGGCGACCTCCTGACCGTTTCCGGCGTGGTACCGGACGTTGTCGTGATCGTAGACCGCCATCTCCGGCTCGATCGCATCGAGCCACCAGACCTTGATTCCATGCCGGTGGTAGTGATCCCGGACCTTCGCCCAGAGAAAGGCCCGCGCTTCGGGGTTCGTGCTGTCGATGAGCCCCGACATCACCGTATGGTCGACGTTCGCATCGGTGAACTTGATGAAAACGTTCAGCCCGCGTTCCGTCCGCACGAGCAGCCCGCGACGGTCGAGCTCCGCAAAATTCTCGCTGTCGGGGTTCACGGTCGGCCAAACCGACACCATCACCTTGACCCCGAGCGCCGTCAGCTCGTGCACCATCTTCTCCGGATCGGGCCAGCAGGCCGGATCGAATTTCCAGTCTCCCATTCGCGTCCAGTTGAAGTAGTCGATCACGATGACCGAGAGGGGCAGTCCGCGGCGGCGGTACTCGCGCGCGACCGCGAGCAGTTCGTCCTGGGTTCGGTACCGGAGCTTGCATTGCCAGAAGCCGGCCGCCCACGCCGGCAGCGGCGGCGGATGCCCGGTCAGGTCGGCAAACCGTTCCATGATGCCGGCGTAGCCATCGCCGGTCATGACCACGTAATCGATGACCCGCGTCGCTTCCGCGACCCAGCGCGTCTGGGTCCGGCCGAGTTCGACGCGTCCGATCGCCGGGTTGTGCCAGAGCAGCCCGTAGCCCCGACTCGAGACGACGAAGGGAATCGACACCTGCGAATTGCGGTGCGCGAGCTCGAGCACGCAGCCCTTCTGGTCCAGCAACCCATGCCGGCGCTGGCCGAGGCCGTAGAGCCGCTCGCCTTCGAACGCCGTGAAGCTCGCCTCGGCCCGATCGAGATCGCCCCCGACCGACTTGAACGTTCGGCCGGGCGGATGATTCGTGCGGGCGTGCAACTCCTCGCAGAGCGGTTCGGATTCTCCCGACCGGAAGAACCGCACCCGCCCCGTGTCGTCGACGGTCGCGGTCAAACGCCCGTTCACCATGCGGGCGGAACGCTCCTCGTTCGCGATCTGCGTCTTCGCCGTAGGCGACGGTAGCAGGCTCCAGTCCCGTTGCGGCATCTCGGCCGCCATCGTGGCCCGGACCCGAATGCAGTCCGCGCCCCAGGGTTCGAGCCAGAGCGTCTGCCCGCGCAGGTTCCAGATTAGCCGGGATCCCTCCCGGCGGAACAGGGTAACTGAAGGCACAAGGATGATATTTTCAGGGATGTTGCCGGAGTTCCAGCTCTGCTCGCGTCCGACCGCGTTTTTTCGGGAGGCGTCCGGATCACTCGGGCGCCGCGCCCGTTTCATGAAATGTCGCGTTGCTCAACTCGTGCCGGCCGGGCCGCCCGGCGACTGCGCGGCGGTCACGAGTTCCTGCAATCCATGCCGCGCCAGGATGTCCGCCAGCTTCACCGGTTGTCCCGACGACCCAGCCTCCTCCATCGCCTGAAGGAG
The DNA here is from genome assembly GCA_035545515.1 of Opitutaceae bacterium. Classification (GTDB taxonomy): domain Bacteria; phylum Verrucomicrobiota; class Verrucomicrobiia; order Opitutales; family Opitutaceae; genus ER46. Next base: position 14,303 of record DASZYH010000278.1, on the reverse strand, counting down.
GGCGACGGTGACGATTCCTTCCGCCACGTCCGGCTTCGGTGTCGCCCCGGTGTCGAGGCACCGCGCGAAGTACTCGATGTAGTTCTGGTATTCACCCGCGTGATGGCTGTGCCCCCCAAACCGGAAGTAGTGATCCTCCTCGCCCTCGAACCGCTCGATCACGGCGCGGCCATCCAGCTTCCAGGAGTAGCGGAGCTCCCAGTAATCCGCCTGGCTCGCCCCCCGGGCACAACGCAGCACGCAGGACATCCCGCTGTCGCGCTGCGACGGCACGGTCGGCCCGGAGTAGGATCCACTCACCCGCGCAATCCGCCCGCTCGCGCTCCGCAGGATATATTGAAACGTGTCCGGATTCGCCAGACCGCCCGCCCGGCCATTTTCACTCAGTCGGGCGTATCCCATGATTTCGACGATGTCCGGAAGATACCACCGCACGAGATCCGCCGGATGGCTGAGCGCACCATAGAGCCACTTGAACGCCGGCTGCCGCGCCCACGGCTTCGCCAGGAACCAGCGATGGTCGGCGTGATAGTGGGCTTCGATCATGTTCAATTCCCCGAAATCACCCGTCGCGAAGTGCTGGTGCTGGCGGTCGAACGGTTCGAAGAACCGCGAGCTCTGGCCCACCATCACCTGCCGGCCACTGCGCCGCTGCGCCTCGAGCACCTCACGCGCGCGATCCAGGCGGTCAAGAAACGGCTTGGTGCAGATCACGTGCTTCCCGGCCTGCAGCGCCCGGATCGTGTGCTCGGCATGAAGGTGATCGGGCGTGTAAATCCCCACGACGTCCACCTTCGGGTCGGCGAGCATTTCGTCGTACGACGTCGTGTAGCGGCCGAGCCGGAATTCCGCGCAACGCGTGCGGCAGAGCTCCTCGTTGACGTCGCACACCTGCACGACGTCCCAAAGATCGCTGTGCACGCCGGCGGAAATGATGCTCCGGCCTTCGCCAAGTCCCAAGACGCCCAATCCGAGTTTTTTCATGGATGAAAATCAGCCGTTCGTCCGCGCGTTCCGCTCCGGTGCCGCGCCTCCCCCGAGTCTCCGTTGCGATGCCGCGCGACCGCGTTGGTCGGTTTCACGGCCGCCCGTCATGCCTTTGGCTGCGGGAACGGGCCGAATTTGTCGGCCGAATCGGCGGCATGGTCGTACACAATCTTCCCGTCCTTCAGGAACGGCGTCGCCATTGCCCAGGGTTTGCCGTCCGGCCGCTGGATCATCTCGCCGCTGTACTGCGGCAGGTAGATCCGGCGCATCCGGTTGGTCGTGTTCGGGCCGCTGCGATGAAACACATAGCTCGTGAACGCCACGATGCTGCCGGCCGGCACGATCACCGGGTCGCCCGGGTCGGAGCCGAAATAGCCAATGAGGTCGTTGGAGCCGGGTTCCTGCTTGTGGTCGATGATCCGGTCGCGCGTTCCGCCCCGCGAGTGCGGCAGGACATAGATCGTCCCGTTCACCTCGCTGACGTCATCGAGCGTGCACCAACACGTCACGTACGGACGGTGCTTGGTGCTCGGGTCGTACCACTTCACGTAACCGCTGTCCTGGTGCCAGGAGAACTTCATCCCCTGTTCCGCCCCCTTCACCACCCACTGCTCGTGGAAGAGATACGCGTCCGGCCCGACGGTCGCCTGCGCCACTTCCGCCATCAGCGGGCTGAAGATGAACTGCCACAACCGGCTGCTCAGCCGGTAGCGGTTGTTGATGAAGTACCGCTTGCCGCGATGGGTGATGCCCTCGGACTGGACGCCTTTCGCATCCAGGATCGAGTCGTAATACCCGAGGTAGTAGGAGCACTCCTCGCGGAGCATCTCCAACAGGTCCGGCGGGATCACTCCGGGCAGGATCATGTAACCTTCGTCTTGGTAGAGTTTCTTTTGGGTGGGGGTGACAATGCTCATGGCGGCTCCGAGTGTACTCCCCCGCGGCCTCGAGAATCTTCTCGTTTCGCCGCGCGGACTTATCATTTTTTGTCGCGATGCGCCAACAGCTCGCCCTGCCGAAGGATTGGGTTGGTGACGTGTGGCATTACGACAATCGGGGCCGCACGCACGCGACGCATCGCCACGTCGAGCTCGAATTCAACCTCGTGACGCGCGGCGCCGGCGCCTACCTGCTGGCCCACCGCAAATACGAGATCCGCCGCGGCGACCTGGTCTGGCTGTTTCCGGGCCAGGAACATGTGCTCCTCGAGCAGACGCTGGATTTCCAGATGTGGATCGGGGTGTTCAAGCCGGCGCTCGTACGCCGCGTGGCGTCCGACCCGGCCGCGCGGATCCTCCGGCAGGCGAATCCGCCGGGCGAATATTGCCGGCGCCTCGGAGGGCGCGCCTTCGACCGTCTCGACGCGTTGTGCGCAGAGGTGGAGGCGTCGCACGACCGTCCCGGTCTGTTCAATGCCGGCCTTGGCTATGTCCTTGCGAACGCCTGGCAGTCCTTCCAAGGCGCGGCCGAGGTGTCCGTCCCCAACGTTCATCCCGCCGTCGAAAAGGCGGCGCAATTCATCCGGGACGAATCCACGACGATAGGACTCGCCGAGCTCGCCGGCCGTTGCGGACTCAGCGCCTCCCGCCTCAGCCGGCTGTTCAAGCAGCAGACCGGCGTGGCGCTGGTCGATTTTCGGAATCGCCAGCGCGTGGAGCGGTTTCTCCGCCTCCGCGAAAACGGGAGGCTCAAGTTGATCGATGCGGCGCTCGAGGCGGGCTTCGGCAGCTATCCGCAGTTTCACCGCGTCTTCAAGCGCGTGCTCGGCTGCTCACCGGGCGCCTATCGCCGCGCGGACCTCGAAGCCGTCTCCCCTGACCCGGCGAACCGCGCGGCCGGCCACACCGCCTGACCCGACCGGAGCAGCCCGCCCGGCGCCGTTCCGCTTCACGGTCCCGCTCGTTCGCTCGTGGAGGCGCCGGACGCCTCGTCCGTCACGCGCTGCCAGAGACGCTCGATTTCACAACGGAGCCGCTTCGCGTCCTCCCAGCTGTTCGGAAACGACGACAGACTGTAACCGCCGGCCAGGGGGCCCATCTCCGGGCAAACGAAGATTTCCCGGTCCGAATCTCCGTTCGCCTCCAGCCAGCAGCGAAACACCGCTTCGGCAAACGGCAGCCAGTCGCGCACCTCCGCCGTGAGCTGCCCGTGGCCATCCGTCACCGGCACCTGCGCATGATGGCCGTTGAACGGACGAAAATGGAACTGTTGCGCCCGCTTGACCAGGTCAGGACGGACGAGCAGCCGGGACGCGAAATCCCGGGGCGCGAGATGCTTCACGACGGCAAAATGCGAGAAGTCGAGCGATAGCGGCAGCAGCCGCCCGGTACAGCGTTCGTACGCATCGCTCAGCGCGTACGCCTTCTCCGGAGTTTCCGTGCAGGTGTCGCGATGCGTCTCGACGGCCGGTTCGACTCCAAGCCGCTCCCCCTCCTGCATCAGCGCGGTGGCCAGTTCGAGCGCCCGCTCCGTGGTCGTGTCATGGTCGGCCAGCTGAACGTTGATGTGCCGGGCGCCGCACTGTTTCAGGCCGGCGAGGGTGTCGGGAAATTCCTTGGCGTTGCCCGACGACATTCCGCCGACGAAAATCAATTCGAACTCCCGAAGCCCGTCGCTCAGCTCCTGGCTTCCCGCCCAACACACGCCGTCGAAACCCGCCTCCTTGATCGCCGCCAGCTTTTGCCGGAGCGGCCATTCCGGGTCCGGCGCAGGATGGCCCATCAGGGTCCAGAGGTTCGCGATGTGTCGGAGGGTCGGACGTTTGGTGGGCACCGGCGGGATCGTGTGCCGCGCCCCGCGGGTTTCAATGCCCGTTCACGTCACGCGCCGCGCCGACATTCCGCCACAGCCGCAGCGCATGAAGGCGTCGACCTTCCCCCAGATTTCCTGTTCGGCGCCCGGCACGCTCAACACATCGCATTCGCTCCCCAGGATGAAAGGATGTCCGGTCGCGTGCATTTTTCGGACCAGGTCTTGCGCGAGTTCCTCGACCTGCGCCACCGAAAGTTCGGCGGAATAGAACCGCTTGGTGGGCAGGTTGCCATAGATGACGATATCGTCCGGAACCCGGGCCGCGTCCTCCCACAGGTTGCGGGAATTTCCAAAGCTGAGCATCGCCGCGCCGAGTCTCGCGAACCGATCCACCATGCCGTCGGTCAGCTCGCCGCAATCGTGGAAGATCAGCGCGGCCTTCCCCGCGTCGAGCCGGCCCTTCAACCGCCGCATCGGTTCGATCACGAGGCGCTCGAAGGTCGCGTAACTTTCCTCGAGCTGCCGCGGCGAAAAATACACACGATTCGCCGCCGGTTCGCACACAATCATCGCCTTTGCTCCGGCCGCAATCTGGGCATCGACGAACCGGCCGATCACCGCCTCCGCCGCCGCAAGCGCCGACTCGACCAGCGCCAGCTCCTGATCCTCGCCCGCGGTCACGCCGGTGCCCGCCAGGAACACCGGCGTGATCGGATCGGCGACAAGCTTCGTCATCAGCGAGAACGGTCCGATGCACATGCCGATCGGCACGAGATCCCCTTCGCGTGCGACCTCGGCAATGGCGGCGCAGGTCGCCTCCATCCGCGGCGTCAGCGGAATGGGCGCCGGCACCGTCGGCGTGTGGGTGAAATGGAACGAGTCGATCTCCTGCTCCGGCACGCCGCCCGCCCGCAGAAGCGCCGCCTTCTCGAGCGTCAGGTCCATCAACGGCACCGCGAGCGGCGTGCGGAAGCGACGCGCGGCCGCGATCGTGACCTTCCCGAGCCGTTTGCCGTCGAGGAGGATTCCTTCGTGATCCGCCTGTCCGGCCAGCACGAGGTGCGTGCCGATGGGCATCCGGTGCCCCGCCTTCGCCAGGTCGAGCAGCAGGTGGCTCTGCATGGGGCCTCAGGCCGCGATCACGCGGAGCGCCACGTCAACGGCCGAGGCGGCGTCCGGCGCGTATCCGTCGGCCTTGATCTCATCCGCGTAATGCTGCGTCACCGGCGCGCCGCCGATGAGCACCTTCACGGGAAGGCCCGCGGCGCGCAGCGCGGTGACGGTTTTGGCCATCGCCGGCATCGTCGTGGTCAACAGGGCGGAGACACCGACGACCTGCGGTTGGTGCTGCTGGACGGCCGCGACGAATTTCGCGGGGGGCACATTGGTGCCAAGATCGACCACCCGGAAGCCAGCGCCTTTCCACATGATCGCCACGAGGTTCTTGCCGATGTCGTGCAGGTCGCCCTGCACCGTCCCGATCACCGCGGTGTACTTCGGTGTCACTCCTGCCGCCGCCAGCCGCGGCTCCAGCAGGTTCATCGACTCCTTCATCGCCCGCGCCGCGACCAGCATCTCGGGCACGAACACCTCCCCACACTTGAACCGGTCGCCCACCACGGTCATCGCCGGCACGAGCACGTGATCGACAATGTCCGCCGGACGGCTGCCCTCGTCGAGCGCCTGTTGCGTCAGCGCCTTCGCGTCCTTGCTCTTGCCGGCGATCACGGCCTGTTCGAGTTGTTCGTGCGTTGTCATGCTGGAGTGGCCCCGTAATTGGAAACCGATGCGTCTAGCGGTAACGCGACACCCGGTCGAGCAGCCGGGATGCGTCAGTTTCTCCCGTAAAGGTCGTCATTAGATAAACGCCATCGGTCCCGATCGCGTCGAGCAGCGGAACGACATCATCATGTTCGACCCCGACGACCTGAACCGACTTTCCCGCTTTCAGGATCCGCCGGTAAAGGTCGTACCAGCGCCGGTGGCCTCCCGGCTCGATTCCGGCCTGCGGCGTCCACTCGATCGCGTCCAGTGCCTCGATGGAGAGGATCGTGTCGAGGTGGATCATCGCCTGCGTGCCGTCGAGATGGTAGAGTGAGAAATCGAGCCACTCGCACTGCGCGGCGAGCGCCGGCGCGACGAAGCGCCGGTACATGGCGGGCGAAAACGCCGCCGAGGCGTCGCACTGCAGCTTCGCGGTCTTGCCCGGTCCCCAGAGATAAAACGCGCCGTACGCCGCGCTGCCGTCCTCCAGTTTGATGAGCTCGTAGATCCGGTCATACGCGTCGAACCAGAGCTGGTTGATTTCCCAAACCTTCCGCTCGACCCACTCGGGCCGGTCGACCAGGTCGACCAACAGCGTTTGTCCGCCCCGCAGCGACGCGAGCACGTCCATATTCTCGACCAGGTCCGGACATCCGGTCACATACCGCCCCCGCCCTTTCCCGGCACACGCCTTCAGGATCCGCTCCGTTGTCGTCCACCAAGGGTTGGCTGGATCGAACGCCAGGGGCGGCAATGACTCCGGCTCGGCCACGTCCTCGATGCAGGGGAAAAACCAGACGGTGTCCTCGGCGAAGCTTGGCTGCGAGCCGGCGAGCAGCGCGAGCGAGCCGGGCCCGAGATCGGCGACCGCCAGCGGAAGAACGTCCGCCGGATACTCGGAACAGGCGAGCCGGTGATGATTCTGAGCGGCCCGGAATCCGGGATCCGTGTAACGTTCGTCGATCGTCGCGGGAACAGCCGGCCGCGGGACCTGCTCATGAACGCACCGGTCGGTCTCCGGTGCACCCCACATGCCGATGAGGACCCCCTTCCGATTCCACCAATCGATGTACCGTCGGCGGGTGTCCTCCCAGTTCGATTTCCAACTCAGGTTTGACCACGTTGTCATGGAAGTTGACCGGAGACCGCATCCAGGCGGCGGAGCATCTCGCGCGCGGGAACCAGACCGGGATCGCAGGCCAGTGCCTGTTCGAACTGCCCGCGTGCCTCGTCCAGCCGCCGAAGCGCGATCAGCGTGTTGCCGTAGTTGTAGTGCGCCTCCGCATAGGTCGGCCGCAATCGCAGCGCCGTCCGGTAATGCGACTCCGCCGCCTCCGGACGACCCGCGCCCGCCAGCACGTTGCCCAGGTTTTGATGGGCTTCCGGCGAATCGGGCAGCAGGGCGACCGCCCGCTCGAGCTCCCGCTGCGCCTCGGCGCTCCGCCCCGTCTCGGCAAACGCAATCCCCAGGTTCAGGTGGGCCTCGCCTTGAGTCGGATCGAGTTCGACCGCGCGAAGGTACTCGCGAATCGCCTCGTCGCGGCGCCCAACGGTCGCGAATGCCAGGCCGAGCGAGAAATGCGCGCCGGCGAGGCGGTCGTCGGAGCGAAGCGCCTGGGTAAGTCGCTCGATGGCCAGGTCGGGCCGGCCCGCGCGCAGCAGCAGCGCGCCGAGGTTTGCGGCCGCCTCGGCATAATCCGGCCGGATCTCAAGCGCGGTCAGATACTGCACAATCGCCGCGTCGCGGTGCCCGGTCTCCGCCAGCAGAACGCCAAGATTGCCGTGCGCCTCCGCGTAGCGCGGGCGCATCGCGATCGCGCGCTCCAGCGCCGGGCGCGCCTCGGCGCCGCGTCCCAGTTCGATGAGTGCCAGAGCCAATTCGAAATCCGCCGTCGCCATCTGCGGTTTGAGCCGCACCGCGGCGGCAAACTCCGGCACCGCCTCGACGGTCCGCCGTTCCTTCCGGTAGGTCAGGCCCAGGTTGAAGTGCGCCTCGGGATTCGAGGGATCCATCCGGCACGCGCGTTCCAGCCATCCCCTCGCCTCCGCGTAACGCCCATCCGCATACAACGCGCCGCCCAGGTTTGCATACGCCCGCGCATTTTGCGGTCGCTTCGTCACCGTGTCCGACCAGAGCGAGACTTCGCTCCGATAGGCACGGTTCCGGGCGGCAGTCAGAAGCCCCAGGCCCGCGACCACGGCACCCAACGCGATCATCCGCCGCCGGGACGAAAGTCCGGCCAGAAGGCCGGCCGCCGCAACCGCGACCGCCGCCAGGGGGAGGTACATCCGATGCTCGACGATCATCTGGATGGTTCCCGGCAGCACACTGGAAGGCGCAAGCGTCACGAAAAACCAGGCGCCAATAAAGCCGATCATCGGCAATCGAATGAGCGCATACCCCACGGCAATCACCATCGTCGCAACGACGAGGACGTGCGGCCATGCCTGCCCCAGCCCGACCCAGAACGTGCCGTAATCGAACGCCAGCGTCGCTGGCCACGCGGCGGCGCGGAGATACTGCGTTACTGCGATCGCCTGCGTCAGCCCGTACTGCCACCACGCCACCGGATTCCCCAACTCGAACGTGCCGCCGCGGGAACCCGCGCGAACCACGAGGCAGGCCAGCAGGAGCCAGCTTGTTCCCAGCAGGGCATAGAGCAGGCGCCGGCGCCGCCAGGCGTCCCGAAAGGTCCCGGCCACAAACGTGCGGTCATAAAGGAATGCGAGGACCGGAGCCACGACCGCACTCTCCTTGGTCGCGACTCCGGCCAGCGCCGCCGCGACCGCTACCGCCGCCCATCCGCGGTGAACCGGCGCGGTTTCCGTGGACCGGGCAAACGCATAGAGCGTCAACAGGACAAACAAACCCGCCAGGGACTCCGCCCGTTGCACGAGATAGGTCACAGACTCGACCTGCAGCGGGTGCAGGAGCCAGATCGCCGCCACGGCCGTCGCCAGCGAAAGCGACGCCGCCCCGTACCGGTTTCGCAACCGCGGGCCGCGCAGGGTCCGCCGGACAAGTCCGAATAGCGCCAGCCCGGCCAGGAAGTGAATCGCCAGGTTCACGGCGTGATATCCGCGCACGTCGAATCCACCCAGGGCGTAATTCACGGCCAGCGAGAGGTTGAGCAGCGGACGTCCCTGAACGGTCAGTCCCCACCCGGGAGGGGACAGCGGCACCGATGGCGGCCACAGCGTCAGGATCGAGGGATTTTCGAGCAGCGATCCCTTGTCGTCGAACTGGAGCGGGACATGGAGCGAGTTGGCGTAGGCCAGCAATGCGGCGCCGGCGAGCAGCAGCGCGGCCACCAAAACTCCGCGCTCCGGTCGGTGGCTCCGATCGGACGCTGCGCGCTGGAGGTCGCTGGCAGTCATGCCGGCCCGCGAGCCTGCCCGGTCGACCGCGCTCCGTCGAGCGTGTCTCCGCGGTGGCCCGGCGGGTGATCCCGTTGCCTCGTCCGACTCCCTCGCGGCTCAGAGGCTCTCCGCCGCGCCACCGTCGACCGGCAGGATGACGCCGCTGACGTACTTTGCCGCCGGCGAGGCGAGATACACGACAGCCCAGCCAATATCTTCCGGTTCACCCCATCGCCCCGCGGGAATGCGCCCCATGATTTTTGCCTTTCGCGGCGGGTCGTTCACCAGCGCCTGGTCCAGCATGGGCGAGCCGATCCAGCCGGGGGCGACCGCGTTCACCCTGACACCCCTGGGTCCCCACTCGGTCGCGAGCGCCCGCACGACGCCGACATAGGCGCTCTTCGCCGCCGTGTACGCGACGATCAGCGGCATCCCGATGAAGGCGGACATCGAAGCCGTGAAGACGACCGTCCCGGTTCCCCGCTCGATCATCCGCCGGCCGGCTTCCCGCGTGAGTGCAAAGGCCCCCAACAGGTGCGTCTGGATCACCGCGGCAAATTCCGCATCGCTGGTTTCGACCGCCGGCTTCTTCAGGTGAATACCCGCGTTGTTGACGAGAAGCGTGACCGGTCCGGCCAGGCGTTCGGCCTCGTCGACCAGCGTGGCCGCCCCGCCGACCTGGGTGACGTCGCCAGGCAGCGCATACGCGAGCGGTCCGATCTCCGCGCAGGCCTTCTTCAACTCATCCACCCTCCGGCCCACCAGCACGACCTTGGCGCCGGACGCCGCCAGGCCTCGCGCGATGCCCAGGCCGAGCCCGGTGCCGCCACCGGTGATGAGGGCCGACTGGCCCGTGAGATCGAATGCCGTGCGGTTCGAGGGGAGGCTCATGCGCGGCAGCCGGCGGCGAGGGCCGGAGTATCCTGGTGCTTGTACATGATGAAGTATTCGCGGTGCCCCAGCGTTTCGGGTTTGGTCGGTGTTCCCGCCGCGGTCCGCGCCACCAGGTCCAGCAACTGGCGGCCGGCGGCCGCGAGGCTGATTTCACCGCTCAGCACCCGGCCGGCGTCGAAATCCATGTCGTCGGCCAGCGCCCGATACGTGGCGCTGTTGCCGGTCACCTTGATCAAGGGCGCAACCGGGCTGCCGATGACGCTGCCCCGGCCAGTCACGAACAACACGATCTGCGCGCCGGCGCTGATCAGGTCCATGATGCCCTCGGTATCGTTCGGGTTCGTATAGCCGAACTGCATAAAGTGCTCGTCGGGCACGCTGTCGAGAATCCAGAGCCCGGGGCGCGGCGGCGCCTCGGCCACCCGGATCACTCCCTGGATCGGGCGGCTGCCGCCCTTCGCGAAAGCGCCGAGGCTCTTCTCCTCGATCGTGGTCAGCCCGCCCGCGAAATTGCCGGGCGAGACCGAATACTGACGGACCTGCTCGCAATAGCGCACCGCCTTGTCGTAGGCCGCGGCCAGTTGCCGGGTCGCCTCGGCCGAGGCCGCCCGGGCAAGCAGGTGCTCACGCAGGCCGATCATTTCCACCGTCTCCTCGAAAACGGCCCTTCCGCCGGCGTCCACCAGCGCGTCGAAGAACGCACCGACCGTCGGGTTTCCCGCCAGCCCCGACGTGCCATCCGAGCCGCCGCATTCCGCGCCCACCGTGAGATCAGACCAGTTCATCGGAACCCGCGGCGTTTCCGCCCGAATCTGCGTCCGCAGCCGGCGAACCAGTTCCTTGCCGGCGGCTACCGATTTGTTCGTTCCACCGGTCTGTTGGATGAAGAACCACTCGGCCGGCCGGCCCGAGGCCCGTACGGCCGCGGCAATTTTCTCGGGCTGGGTGTACTCGCAGCCGAGTCCGACCGCGAGCACCGCGCCCACATTGGGATGCCGGCCAAGCGCCAGCATCAGCCGGATGGCGTACGCATTGTCGTAGCATCCCGGGAACCCAATCACCTGCACGTCGTCTTCCGCCGCCGCAATTGCATGGGCCACATGCTGGGCGCACTCGACCGTGTAGATGACGAGGACGAGATTGCGGATACCCTTGCGGCCATCGGGTCGCGCATAGCCCAGCCAGCTCGGGCTGCCCGGTGTAGGGTCAGACATAGGCCGAGCCGGTGTCGGTGGGCGCCCCGGAATGAAGATCGAGCGTGCCTGAGCGGGCATCGAGATCGCTCGTGAGATTGTGCAGGTGGACCCAGCTCCCCCGCGGGATGTCGCGGCAGGCATGTCCGATCCGAGCGCCGAATTTGACCACCGGGGCTCCGCTCGGAATGTCGACCAGCGCAATCTTGTGCCCGCGGCCAATCGATTCGGACGCGACCACCGAATCCCGTGCCACGGCGCCGCCCACGACCTCCACCGGCCCCGCGGCGGCGTCCTCCAGCAAGGTCGCCACGTTGTCGGACTCATGGACCTGAAAGCTCCGCGACGCCATGGATTAGAGAATGCCGAATTTCCTGAAGGCGTCCGTCGCGCTCATTCCGCCCTCGATTGCCCGGCGAACGAGCTTTTCCCCACGGGACTTCTCCAGCGCCTTCGCGATCACCTCGGACTCGAGTGCGCGGGGGACGATCACCACGCCGTCCAAATCGCCAAACACCAGATCCCCCGGCTCGATCCACACGCCGCCAATTTCAATCGGGCACCGGAATGCGGTGACGGCGGTGCGGACGGAGGAATCCTGCGCGTACCGGCCCCGGGAAAACACCGGCCACTCTTGTTCCAACACCTTGGGCGTGTCGCGATGATACCCGTCGATCACGGCGCCCACGGCCCCGCGGGTGCGTGCCGTCGCCGTCAGCAGTTCGCCCCAATACGCGCATCGCATCGCTCCGCCGCCGCAGACGTAGACCTCGCCGGGCCGGAGATCATCGAGCGCTTCGGTCAGGAGCCCGAAAGGCTTGGTCTGCGGACCATGGACATCGGTCATCAGCACCGGCATCGCCCGGCCCGCCACGACCATGGCGTCCTTCATTGGCTGGACCGCCTGCGGCAGAAACTGATGGTAACGCCCGAGCGCATCGAGCACGTCGCCGACGACCGGCGTGTAGAGTTCCGCCCGGATCAGGGCGAACAGTTGGTCGTCCGATTGCCAATCCACACTCATCGAAAAGTGACAGCTCCGGCGCAGCATGCCGCGGGAGCTGCGACGTGCAAGCGTATCGAATCCGACGGCGGAGCGTCGCCGGGCAGACACCGCGCCACGGGCTCGGGCCGCATGGTTTCTTCCGTTAAGCCCGCCAGGTGCCCGCAAACGTGTAGCTGCCCGACGGCGCGTCGACGATCGTGCAGCGGTCTTCCTGGCCGATGATCGGAATGCCATCGGTCTCAACCGGCCGGTCGCCGGCGTTCGGGATGAATACGCGGGCGCTCGTGTTGGCGGGAATTCGCACCTTCCAGGAGAATTTCCGTCCGCGCACCCGCCATTCGCTCAGGATCTCGCCGTGGATGGTGCGAAACCGCGCCCGTGCATGCGTCAGCGCCCCGTCCACAAAGGGCCGCAGCACGAACCGATCGAATCCCGCCACGTCCGGATCGAGTTCGATGCCCGCAACATGCCGGAAGAGCCATTCACCGATGGATCCGAGCGAGTAGTGGTTGAACGAATTCATCTGCGGATTGAAGAACCCGTCCTGATGCGTCCAACCGTTCCAGCGCTCCCAGATCGTGGTCGCCCCATGCTTCACCGGGTACAGCCACGAGGGAAACGTGTCCTGTAGGAGCAACCGATACGCGACGTCCGTGTGTCCGGCCAGCGTCAGCGTCGGGTTCAGGTGACTGATGCCGATGAAGCCGGTGCTGAGATGCCAGTCGAGCGCGCGGATGTTCTCGACGAGGTGCTCCGCCGCCGCCTTCCGGCTGTCGGCCGGCAGGAGGTCGAACGCGAGCGCGAGCAGGTACGCGGTCTGCGTTTCCACCGTGAGGCGACCGTCTTCCCGGACGTACTCACGCTGGAATGCCTCCCGCACCCGTTCGAACATGGTCTGGAACCGCCGGGCCTCCCCGTCCCGCCCGACCGCGGTCGCCATTCGCGAGAGCTTGTGGGCATCGTCGGCCCAGTAGGCCGTCGCGAGCAGCGTCTTCATGGGCGAATGCGTCCGGAACGAGGTGTCCGTCGGGATGCACAGCCAGTCGCCGTAGTTGTTGGCGAGTTCGTTTTCCCGGATGCCGCGAGGGTTGGTTCGCTCGAGGTACTCCAGCCATCCGACCATCGCCCGCCAGTGCCGCTCGACGATTCGCCGATCGCCATACATCCGCCAGATCGTCCAGGGAATGATCACTCCGGCATCGGCCCAACCCGCGGCTCCGCCCAGGCCGTCCAGCCCCACGAACCGGATATCCTCCCGGAGGCGCGGCGCGACGTCGGGAAAGATTCCCTCGGGGGTCTGCGCGTCCTCCACATCCACCATCCATTTCGTGAAGAACGCCGCCACGTCGCAATTGTACGTGGCCGTCCGCGAAAATACCTGCGCATCGCCCATCCAACCCAGGCGCTCGTCACGCTGCGGACAATCGGTTGGAACCGTGAGAAAGTTGTCGCGCTGCGACCAGACGCCGTTCAGCCACAGGCGGTTCACCTCCGGGTTGGAGCATTCGAATTGTCCCGTCGGCGGTGTCGCCGAATGCACCACGCAGCCGGTGACGGTTTCGAGGGTCACATGCGGCAGTCCCGTCAGCTCGACAAATTGGAAGCCGTGGAAGGTGAAGTGCGGCTGCCAGGATTCCTGCTCGGCGCCGCGCGCGACATAGACATCGGTGGCCTTTGCCCGCCGCAGGTTCTCGGTGTAGAGCGACCCGTCGGGATTCAACCGCTCACCGTGACGAAGCGTGACCCGCGTTCCGGCGGGCACACCCGCCAGGGCGAGCCGCACGAACCCGGTGATGTTCTGCCCGAGATCGAAAATGAAAACCCCGGGCTGCTGCTCCCGCATCGACACCGGGCGGACGGTTTCCGTGATCTGCACCGGCTGCGACGGTTGCGCGACGAGTCGCGCCGCAGGCGATGCCACCTCCCTCGCCGGCAACCACGGTTGGCGGGCTGCGCCTTCCCGGCGGGCGTCGTAGCGCTCTCCCATCTGGAGGTCCGAACTCAGGATCGGTCCGGTATTTCCCTGCCAGGCCGCATCCGTGCCGACGATGAGCCGCTGGCCGTTGCTTAGTTCGACCTCGAGCTGAAGGCACAGGCTGTTCTCGAGGCTGCCGTAACGTCCCCGCGTTTCCTGCCAGCCGACATACCCGCTCCACCAGCCGTCGCCGAGCGTCGCAACCAGCGCGTGGCTGCCGCGGCGAAGCAGTTTCGTGACGTCGTAGGTGCGGTACTGGATCCGCTGGTCGTAATCGGTCCACTCCGGGGCGAAGAAATCGTCGCCGATCCGCCGGCCGTTGAGCTGCAATTCGAACACGCCGCGCGCGGTCGCGTAAATCGTCGCCCGGCGC
>DASZYH010000277.1:0-10091 GCA_035545515.1 Opitutaceae bacterium | reverse complement strand
ACACCATTTCCGCTCTCACCTGGTAGTTACGTTTCGGTGACATTCACCACTCGCCCCCTTTTCCACTCCACCGCCTTGTTCTCACCTTCCTCTCCCTCTTCCACATTATAATCGCACCCAGAATGCCGAACACAACTGGCTCGCGGCCTACATTCGAACCAAGGCTACGGAAGGTGGTAGTTCCATTCGTAGGCCGTCCGCTTGCGGACGCCATCGGGCCGAACCTTCCGAACTGCGCGAGCAAGCTCGCGGCCTACATTCGAACCAAGGCTTCGGCATGTCGTAGTTCCATTCGCAGGTGAGATGTCACCGCGCCCACATCTGATCGATTGGCGCGTCTCGTGGCATTGGGGAATCGTGTTTTTTCGGCGCGATTCCGCCGGATAGTCAGACGAACCGAGGCCTATCCAGGTAGGCGGCAAGCGGACCAACTACCAACCACCAACTACCAACTACCAACTACCAATCCGCAGCGGTGATCACGTGGCAGTGGGAACTTCCGTCGTTTCCGCGGCACCATGCGGGCCATGCCCTTCACGGATCCCCAAGGCGTTCCGGCGTCGACGTATCGGCTGCAACTGCGGAAGGAGTTCTCCTTCGAGTCCGCCCGACAGGTGGTGCCGTATCTGCACGGGCTGGGGGTGACGCACTGCTATTGTTCGCCGATCCTGATGTCGGCACCGGGCAGCACGCATGGCTACGATGTGAACGACTACCACCGGATCGACGCCGAGCTCGGCGGCCGGGCGGCGTTCGACGATTTTGCCCGGACTCTCCGCGACCACGGCATGGGCATCGTGCTCGACTTCGTGCCGAACCACATGGGCATCCACGGTTCGTCGAACCGCTGGTGGCAGGATGTCCTCGAGTGCGGACCGAATTCGCCGCACGCCGATTTCTTCGACGTCGACTGGAACGAGCCCGACCCCACTGCGCGGGCGCGCGTGCTGGTCCCGGTTCTCGACGACCAGTATGGCATCGTGCTCGAGGCGGGGCGGCTGACGATCGGGTACGAGGACGGCGCCTTTTCCATTCGCTATGCCGACCTGCGGTTTCCCGTCAGCCCGGCCACGTACGCGATCCTGCTCGCCGGGGCGGCGGACGAACCGGCGGCGAGTGAAACGGGACGGGTGAAGCTCCGCGATCTCGCGGAGGCGTTCCGCTCGCTCCCGCTGTCGCGCGGCGCCGACGAACCGATCGGCCGCCGGCCGCGGAACGAACTCAAGGCGCAACTCGCCGCGGCGTACGACGCCGACGAGGGCATCCGTCACGCGATCGCTGCCCATCTCGACGGGGTCAACGGTTCCCCGGGCAAGCCCCACAGCCACGACCGGCTCGATGCGATCCTCAATGAACAGAGTTACCGGCTGGCCCATTGGAAGACGGGGGCGCACGAGGTGAATTATCGCCGGTTCTTCGCCATCGACACGCTGATCGGGCTCCGGATGGAGAATCCCAACGTCTTCCGGGAAACGCACCGCCTGATCAGCGGGCTGATGCGCGAGGACGCCATCTCCGGACTGCGAATCGATCACATCGACGGACTGCGGAACCCGCTGGAGTACCTCGAACGGGTGCAGACGCTGGCGTTGAAGGAGGGGGCCGCGGCGACGCGGCCGTTTTACGTGGTCGTCGAGAAGATCCTCGCCGGACACGAGGAACTCGATCCGGCGTGGCCGGCATACGGTACCACCGGTTACGAGTTCATCCGTGACCTCGCGGGGCTGTTCGTCGCGCGCGCCTCCGAGTCCAGGTTCGACACGATCTACCGCGACTTCACGGGCGAGACGGCCTCGCTGGAGGACGTGATTTACGTCAACAAGCGGCTCGTCCTCGATGAGATGTTCGCCAACGCGGTCGTGCAGCTCGCGAACCTGCTCGCGAACCTGGTCACCGGCGACCGGCGCTGGCGGGACCTGACGCGCTACGAACTGACCGTGGCCGTCCGCGAGATCATGGCCGCGCTCCGGGTGTACCGAATCTACCGGCGGATGAATGCCGAGTGCCGCCCCGAGGACGCGCGGGAGATCGAAGCCGCGTGCGAGCGCGCCATCCGGCGGAATCCGCGGCAGGACCCGCAGCCATTCCGTTTCGTCCGCGATGTCCTCATCGGCCGGTATCCGCCGCCGTCGGCGACGTCGGAGTACCGGCAGTCCTTCTGGCGCTGGGTGCTGACGTGGCAGCAGTACACCGGGGCGGTGATGGCGAAGGCCGTCGAGGACACGGCGTTCTACGTGTACAACCGGTTGATCGCGCTCAACGAGGTCGGCGGCGACCCGGCGGCGTTCGGCGGCACTCCGGCCGAATTTCACGCCGCCTGCCGGCGGCGCCGCGAGATCATGCCGCACACCCTGGTCGCCACGTCGACCCACGACACCAAGCTCGGCGAGGACGCCCGGGCGCGGCTGTACGTCCTGTCGGAGATCGCCGACGAATGGGCCGACTGGATCGCCGAGTGGCGCTCGCTCAACGCCCGGCACAAGTCGACTGTCGACGGGCGGAGCGCGCCGGACGCGAACGAGGAATATCGGTTCTACCAGACGCTGCTGGCGTGCTGGCCGGTGCCGCCGTTCGAGCCGGACGACCCATTCCGGGAGCGGCTCCGCGAGCATTTGCGGAAGGCGACCAACGAGGCCAAGCGGAACACGCACTGGCTGCATCCGAACGAGAAGTGGCTCGCCGCCTGCGACCGGTTCTCCGACGCCGTGCTCACGCCGGACCGGTCGGCGGATTTCCTCGCGAGTTTCGCCCCCCAGGCGCTGCGCGTGGCCCATCTCGGAATGATCAACTCGCTGGCGCAGCTCGTCCTGAAGATCACCACCCCGGGCGTGCCCGACTTCTACCAGGGCTCCGAACTCTGGACGCTGACGCTCGTCGATCCGGACAACCGGCACCTCGTCGATTGGGCGCCGCTGGAGTCGATGGCCGAGTCGCTGGGCGAACGGCCGTGGCGGGAGCTGCTGCGCGACTGGCGGAGCGGCGCCGTCAAGCTGCGCACGATGGCGGAGCTGCTGCGGTTCCGGCGGGCGCACGCGGCGCTCTTCCAACTGGGCGAGTATGTGCCGATCGAGCCGGCGGGACGGTTCCTCGATCGCGTCGTCGCGTTCCGGCGACAGCACGAGCGCGCGGCGATCATCACGGTGGTTCCCCGGCTCACGGCGACGCTCGGCTGTCCGCCGCTCGGATTGGTGTGGGAGGACACCACGATCGACCTGCCGGAAGCGCGCGGCGCCTGGCGGGACATCCTCACCGGCGCCGAATTCCCGGCCGGCGGCGCCGCACCGGTTTCCGAGCTGTTCCGCGAGCTGCCGTTTGCCGTGCTGTTCGGTTCGGCGTAGGCCCCGAGCTTCCGTCCGCCGTGCCTTTCGGTTCGAATGTAGGCCGCGAGCTTCCGTCCGCCGTGCTGTTCGGTTCGAATGTAGGCCGCGAGCTTGCTCGCGCGGTGTAGGCCGCGAGCTTGCTCGCGCGGTTTGGAATTTCGTCCCCGTGGCGTCCGCAAGCGGACGGCCTACGACTGGAGCTACCACCTGCCGTAGCCTTGGTTCGACGTAGGCCGCGAGCTTGCTCGCGCGGTTCGGTATCTCGGCCCTCGCTCAGCCGATGAAGCTGAAGGCGGCGCCGACCTGCTCGATGAGCGCGAGCGCGGCGGCCGCACGTCGTTTCGGCGCGCGCCGGACGCGGCGGCGGAGGGTGTTTCCGGTGAGAACGCGACGGGATGTCGCCGGCGGTTGCTGGCGGGAGGATGGCTGGTGTTGGGTCATGTGAGTGATTTCATCGGCCGCCCCGCGGATGAAACCGGGTCCGACGTGGCGGTCAGGGTTCGGTGGCCGATCGTCCGGAGCGATGACGCGGGGACAAACGTGAGGCGGTGCGAAGGCGTTGCTTGCGGCGCATCCGCGGTGGCGCTTCCGGTGCTCCGCATTTCGCCCACCGCCAGGATGCTCGCCAAGGCCAGGGCTCCGGCGAGAGCGATTCCGAAAATGAACCGCCCGTCGAACGTCCGCCTCGCTCCTTCTTCACCGCGCCACCACGCGCCCACGCGCCACGTCGCGCCCCGGCCGAAATTCAGGCCGTCGGGTGCGGGGATGACCGGCTGTGACGCGTCGATCCGCCATGACATGCCGACACAGACCAGCGCGCCGCCGTTCGGTAACGCGCCGTCGTCAGATCGGCGGTCCGTCTGACTATCCGGCGGGATCGCGCCGAAAAAACCCGATTCCCCAATGCTACGAGACGCCGAAATCGATGAGATGTGGGCGCGGTGACCTCACCTACGACTGGAGCTACCACCTGCCGAAGCCTTGGTTCGAATGTAGGCCGCGAGCTTGCTCGCGCGGTTTGGAAGGTTCGTCCCAATGGCGTCCGCAAGCGGACGGCCTACGGCTTCAGCTCTGGGCTCTCGGCTCTTTGCTTCGGTTGCGGCGGAGCCGCGCCAGGATGATCCGGCGGAATTCCGCCCCTTCAGATCGTTTTTTCCGACCGTCGGGAAACCTCCCTCTCCAAATGGGGTGACCGCCCCCATGGTCGCAGTTCGCCATCCCGGTTACGCTGGCTCATGCGGTTACGCGAAAGCTTCAACACCTGGATCCGGCAGTTGAACGGCCCACCGACCCAGCAGCGGCGTGCCGCCCATGGTGCCAACGGATTCGACCAAGCCCGTCTGGCGGCGGCCCGGACCATCCCGGAGACCATCCAGCTCTGGCGCGGCCACTACTATCCGCTCGGGGCGACCTGGACGGGCAACGGGGTGAATTTCGCCCTGTTCTCGGAAAACGCGACGGGCGTCGAATTGTGCCTCTTCGACCGGCTGAATGCCCCCGAGGTCGCGCGCTTCCGGCTGCGCGAGCGCAAGGATCACGTCTGGTACGGCTTCGTTCCCGGGCTGCGTCCCGGACAGCTTTACGGCTACCGGGTCGAGGGCCCGTACGAGCCGACCCGGGGGCACCGGTTCAATCCGCACAAGGTCGTGCTCGACCCCTATGCCAAGGCCGTGGCCGGTCGCGTCCAGTGGGCCGACGAGATGTTCGGCTACACCATCGGCCACGCGGACGCCGACCTGTCGTTCGACACCCGCGACAATGCCACGCTCGTGCCGAAGGCGGTCGTCGTCGACCCGTCGTTCGACTGGAGCGGCGACGTGCAGCCGAACCGGCCGCTCCACGAGACGGTCATCTACGAGCTCCACGTGAAGGGCTTCTCGAAACTCTGGGAGGCCGTGCCCGAGGAACTGCGCGGGACCTACGCGGGCCTGGCCTCGCCGGAGGCGATCCGCTACCTGCGGGAACTTGGGGTCACGGCGGTCGAGCTGATTCCCGTGCATCAGCACGTCAACTCGAAGCACCTGGTCGACAAGGGCCTCACCGATTACTGGGGCTACAACACGATCGGTTTTTTTGCGCCCGAGGCGGCCTATGCGCACGCCGGCGACCACGGCGAGCAGGTCGGCGAGTTCAAGGCGATGGTGCGCACCCTCCACGCGGCCGGCCTCGAGGTCATCCTCGACGTGGTCTACAACCACACGGCCGAGGGCAACCAGCTCGGCCCGACGCTCGGGTTCCGCGGCATCGACAACGCCAACTACTACCGCCTGGTCGGGGGCGAGCCGCGCTACTACATGGATTACACCGGCACGGGCAACACCCTCAATGTGCCGCACCCGCGCGTGCTCCAGTTGATCATGGATTCGCTCCGGTACTGGGTCACCGAGATGCACGTCGACGGCTTCCGCTTCGACCTCGCCCCGGCGCTCGCCCGGGAGCTCCACGAGGTGAGCCGGCTGTCCGCCTTCTTCGACGTCATTCACCAGGACCCGGTGGTCTCGCAGGTGAAGCTGATCGCCGAGCCCTGGGACGTGGGCGAGGGCGGTTACCAGGTCGGCAACTTTCCGGTGCTGTGGGCGGAGTGGAACGGCCGCTATCGCGACACCGTGCGCGCGTACTGGAAGGGCGACGCCGGGCAGATGCGGGATCTCGCGTACCGGCTCTGCGGCAGCTCGGACCTCTACCAGAGCAGCGGGAAGACGCCCGGCGCGAGCATCAACTTCGTGACCTCGCACGACGGATTCACGCTCCGCGATCTCGTCTCGTACAACGAGAAGCACAACGAGGCGAACGGCGAGGGCAACCAGGACGGCGACAACAACAACCACTCCTGGAACTGCGGCCACGAGGGGCCCGAGGCCCCGCGCGAGGTCCAGCAGCTCCGGCGCCGCATGATGCGGAATTTCCTCGCGACGCTCTTTCTCTCGCAGGGCGTCCCGATGCTCCGGGCCGGCGACGAGTACGGCGCGACGCAGCGCGGCAACAACAACGCGTATTGCCAGGACAACGACATCAGCTGGCTCGACTGGAATCGCGACGCGAACGCGCGCCGGCTGATGGAATTCACCCGCCGCCTGATCCACTTCCGCCTCGAGCATCCGATCTTCCACCGCTCGAGCTTCTTCCAGGGCCGC
This sequence comes from Opitutaceae bacterium, assembly GCA_035545515.1. Lineage (GTDB taxonomy): Bacteria > Verrucomicrobiota > Verrucomicrobiia > Opitutales > Opitutaceae > ER46. Next base: position 3,637 of record DASZYH010000277.1, on the reverse strand, counting down.
GACCTCCGCGGCAACGGCATCAAGGACATCACCTGGATCAACTCGGATGGCACCGAGATGAACGACGAGGCCTGGTCGGCGCACTTCGCGAAGGTGCTTGGACTGATGCTCAGCGGCGACGCCCTGGACCAGAACAGCGCCGCCGGCAACCCGATCGGCGACGACACGTTCCTCCTCTTCTTCAACGCGCACCACGAGGACGTCGACGTCGTCATCTGCGGCGGACTCAAGACGCGGTGGCGGCTGATCCTCGACACCGCCGAGGAGGACGGATTCCTCCAGCATGGCGTTCGCCGGGTGGGCGGCATGAAGCACCGGCTGCGCGCGCGTTCGCTGGCGCTGTTCATGATGGAGGAGGGCACGCACACGGAGGCGCGGGACGCCACGCGCGTGCGCCGGTGAGCCGGGCAACGGAGGTCCGGCCGCGAATCGATTCATTGACGACATGGCCACGAGCGCAGTCCTGTCCGCCTTGAAACCCGTCACCGACGGGGCGGGAAACGCCTTTCGCCCGGTGGGCGCCCTTCCGACCGAGGCCGGCGTCGTGTACCGGGTGTGGGCGCCCGATCACGACGGGGTGCGCGCGGCAATCGGCGGCGGCAACGAACCCTCCCGGCGCGTCGCGCTCGAGCACGAGGGCGACGGCTACTTCGTCGGGCTCGACCCGGAGGGCCGGGCGGGCGACCTGTATCATTTTGAGGTGGGAAACGCGCGCGTGCCGGATCCCGCGTCACGCTTCCAGCCGCTCGGCGTCGAGGGACCTTCGCAGGTGGTCGACCCGCGGTCCTACGACTGGGTCACCCGCGGCTGGCGGAGCCCGCCGTGGCGGGGCCGGGTCGTGTACGAACTGCATGTCGGGACGTTCACCGCGGCGGGCACGTACCGCGCGGCGATCGAACGGCTCGACGACCTGGTTGACCTCGGCGTGAACACGATCGAGTTGATGCCGGTCGCGGATTTCGCCGGCGACCGCAACTGGGGCTACGACGGCGTGATGCTTTTCGCCCCGGCCCGCTGCTATGGAAAACCGGACGACCTGCGCGCGCTGGTCGATGCGGCGCATGAGCGCGATCTCGCGGTGGTGCTCGACGTGGTCTACAATCATCTCGGCCCCGTCGGCAACGTGCTGGGGCGCTACTCGCAGTTTTACCTCCACCCGAGCCGTTCGAATCCCTGGGGCCAGTCGCTGAACTTCGACGGAACGAACGCGGCGCCCGTGCGGCAGTTCTTCCTCCAGAACGCCTGCCAGTGGCTGGACGAGTACCGGATCGACGGTCTCCGCCTCGACGCCCTGCACGCGATCGAGGACAGCTCCCCGAAGTCGATCGTCGCGGAGATTGCCGCCGCCGTGCACGTTCGCGGCGGGTTTGTCATCGGCGAGGACGAGCGCAACGATGTCGTCGCCATCACGCCGCGGACGGAGGACGGGTGGGGGCTCGATGCGGTCTGGTCCGACGATTTTCACCACACGCTGCGCGTGGCGCTGACGGGTCAGCGCGAGGCGCACTTCGGAAGCTACCATGGCATGCCGGCGGAATGGCGGACCACCGTGCGCGATGGCTGGCTGTTCCACGGGCAGATGTTTCCGCACTGGCAGCGGCCCCGCGGCACGGACGCCAGCCACGTGCCGCCCGAGCGTTTCGTCTTCTGCATCTCCAATCACGACCAGGTCGGAAATCGTCCCCTCGGCGACCGGCTTCACGACGTCGTGTCGCCCGCCGCGTACCGCGCGGTCTCGATGCTCCTCTGTCTGTCGCCCTACACGCCCATGCTGTTCATGGGACAGGAGTGGGCGGCGGGCACGGCGTTTCCGTACTTCACGGATCATCCGGGGGAGATTGGGCAGAAGATCCGGGAGGGACGGCTCTCCGAGTATGCGTCGAAGAACGCCGTGTATTCCGACGATGTCCTCGCGCGCATGCCCGATCCGCAGGCGTCGGAGACCTTCCGCGCCGCCAAGCTCGACTGGAGGGAACGCTCCGCTCCGGACCACGCCTCCGTGCTCGCGTTGTATCGCGAATGCCTGCGGCTCCGGGCGGCGGAACCGGTGTTCCAGTCGCCGCCGCGCGGGACGTGGCGGGTTGACCTGGCCGGACCCGACGTGCTCGCGATTCGCTGGGGCGCGCCGGATCGGGACTGGCTGCTGCTGTTTGCGCTCGCGACGCCGGACGAGCGGATCGTCGATGGCTCCCGCGTCCGTCCACGGGTCGGCCGGCACTGGCAGCTCGTGCTGGCCAGCAACGAGGAACGCTTCGGCGGGCCGGGCGTGCGCGAGTCGACCGGCGGCGACGACGGCGGTCCCGTCCTGGTGAGCCCGGGCGCGATGCTCTTGCGCGAGAGTGCCCCCGGGGGCGTGGCGCCGGGACGGTCATCGGCCTGATCCCGGGTCCGGAGTTTTCCCGGCGGGACAGGGAAATTTTGAAACCTTCGCCCGCGCCGCCGCACCATGGGCGTGCCGCATGAAGATCGAGGACTACGGTTTCATCAGCAATATGCGAACCGCGGCACTGGTCGGTCGCACCGGATCGATGGACTGGCTTTGCCTGCCCCGGTTCGACTCCAACGCCTGCATGGCCGCCCTGCTCGGGACGGAGAAGAACGGACATTGGCTGATCGCGCCGCGCGACTCGCACGAGCCCGGCCGGCAGCACTACTGGCAGGATACGATGATCCTGGAAACCGAGTTCACGACCCCCCAGGGCGTCGTGCGCCTCATCGACTTCATGCCGCCGCATGCGAAGTACCGGGACGTCGTCCGCATCGTCGAGGGCGTCCGCGGCCGGGTGGAAATGCAGATGCACCTCGTCGTGCGCTTCGACTACGGGCGCACGGTGCCATGGGTCTGGCGCGACGCCGAAGGGTTGAATGCCGTGGCGGGCCCGGACGCCCTCATCCTCCGGACGAGGACCCGGACCGAGGGGCAGGACCTTGCGACCACGGCGAGTTTCTCGATTTCCGAAGGAGAACGGAAACCGTTCGTGCTCGCGTGGCACCGGTCGCATGAACCCCCGCCCGACGAGATCGACGCCGAGCGCGCGTTGAAGCAGACCGAACTTTACTGGAAGGAGTGGTGCTCCCGCTGCACCTACAACGGCGAGTGGCGCGAGGCCGTGATGCGGTCACTGCTCACCCTGAAGGCGCTCACCTTCGCGCCGACCGGCGGCGTCATGGCCGCAGCGACGACGTCGTTGCCGGAAGAGGTCGGCGGCGTGCGCAACTGGGATTACCGGTTCTGTTGGATCCGTGACGCCACCTTCACGCTGTTTTCGCTCATGGAGGCCGGGTACACGGAGGAATCGAAGGCCTGGAGCGAATGGCTGCTGCGCGCCGTGGCCGGAGATCCGTCGCAGCTCCAGATCATGTACGGCGCGGCGGGCGAGCGCGGGCTGCCTGAGCTCGAACTCAAGCACCTCGCGGGCTACGAGGACTCCCGTCCCGTCCGGATCGGCAACGCCGCGTCCGAGCAGTTCCAGCTCGATGTGTACGGCGAGCTGATGGACGCGATGCACCTGGCCCGGCATGTCGGGATCCACACCGGCGCGAACTCCTGGCGGCTTCAGCGGCACGTCCTCGAGTTCGTGGAGCAACACTGGACCGAGCCGGACGAGGGCATCTGGGAGATTCGCGGGCCGCGCCG
>DASZYH010000276.1:0-1695 GCA_035545515.1 Opitutaceae bacterium | reverse complement strand
TCCACCCCGCGGTTGATCGGCCCGGGGTGCATGATGATGGCGCGGGGGTTGAGCCAGGAGGCGCGGGTCTTGTTCAGGCCGAACATGCTGGTGTATTCGCCGAGCGAGGGAAACAGGCCGCTCGCCTGGCGTTCGTGCTGGATCCGGAGCAGCATGACGACCTCCGCATCCGCGAGCGCCGACTTGAGATCGTGCGAGACCTTCACGCCGAGATCGGTGAACCACGGCGGAACCAGCGTGGCGGGGCCGACGAGCGTGACGGCGGCGCCCATTTTCGTGAGCGCGTGGATGTTGGACCGTGCGACCCGGCTGAACAGGATGTCGCCCAGAATGACGACCTTCCGGCCGCGCAGGGAGCCGAGGTGCTCCTTCATGGTGAAGGTGTCGAGCAGGCCCTGCGTGGGATGCTCGTGCGCGCCGTCGCCGGCGTTGATCACCGGGATGTCGAGGAGCTGCGAGAGGTAGAGCGGGGATCCGGCCGCGGCATGACGGATCACGATCATGTCCGCCTGCAGCGCCTGGATGTTCATCGCGGTGTCGCGCAGGGTTTCTCCCTTCGTCGTGCTGCTGCTGGCGGCGTCGAATGAGATGACGTCGGCGCTCAGCCGCTTGGCCGCCATGTCGAACGCCATCCGCGTGCGCGTGCTGGGCTCGAGAAACAGGTTGACGATCGTCTTGCCGCGGAGCGCCGGGAGCTTGCGGACGTTACGCTTGAGGGTGCGCTTGAAGGCCGCGGCGGTGGCGTGAATTTGTTCGATCTCGGCGAGCGAAAGCTCCTCGAGCGTGATCAGGTGTCGGCGGTGCCAAGGCATGGCAGGAGAGGGACGGAGTTCGGCGGCGGTGAAGGGACGTGGCGGGGGAGCGCGGCGGGAGAGTGGGTTCAGAGCGGCGAGTTCCGGGGCGCGAGCGGCGCCGGTTCGACGCGGATCTGGTCGCGTTTGGGCGAGGCGGGATCAAGCGCGACGACGACCTTCTCGCGATCCGTCACGGCCAGGCTCAACCCGACGTAATCGGCAGCGACGGGCAGCCGGCGGCCGCCGCGGTCGACGAGGACCGCGAGTTCGACCTTGGTCGGACGACCGTGGTCGAACAGTTCGTCGAGCGCGGCCTTCACCGTCCGTCCGGAGAAGAGGACGTCGTCGACGAGGATCACGGTGGCGTCATGAACGTCGGCCGGGATATGGGTCGGCGCGAACTCCTTTGGAATCGGGTGCCGGGCGATGTCGTCGCGGTGAAACGAGATGTCGACCGTGCCGGCCTGGACGCTGCGGCCCGGGGTGGTCTTGACGACCTCGGCGGCAAGCCGGCGCGCGAGCTCGATCCCGCCGTTGGCGATGCCGAGGAGGAGCAGCTTTCGCGCGTGCGGGTGACGTTCGGAAATGGCGGCGGCAAGCCGCACGACGGCAGCGTGGATTTCGCCCGCGCCGATAGACTGAAGTTTGACCACGAAGCAACTTTCTGAGGCCTGCCGCGAGGCGAGGGAAGATTTTTCTGACCGAGGCGGGCGAACTCGATGAGGACATCGAGTTCCACTGCGATTCGCCGCGCGATTATGGCATCTCGTACACTTCCACCAGGGCGACACCGGTGGAGTTGGCGACGCCCGAGACGTTGGCGGTGTAGTTGCCCGGTTTCAGAGTGACGAGGAGCGCGGCGTCCTGACTCGTCGTCGAAAGCGTGAAGGCGCCGACTTTC
>DASZYH010000275.1:0-3590 GCA_035545515.1 Opitutaceae bacterium | reverse complement strand
CGGCAGTTTCCGGAATACCATGCGTTCCTCGGGGAGGTCTTCGCCCATGCCGGCGCCACGCCCCGGATCGCCGAGGAACACGAAAGCGGCGCGAGCCTCGTGGCCGGGGTGGAGGCGGGATACGGCGTCGCGCTGCTGGCGGAGTCGCTGACCTGTTCGATCGGAAACCGGCTGAAACTGATCCCGTTCCAGCCGGAACTGCCTCCCTTGATCGTGGGCGCGGCGTATCCGAAGACCGGCTTCGCCCCGGCGGCCGATCGTTTTCTGCGGACCGCCACCGAGGCGGTCGCGACGATCACGCCTCAGCGAGGGCGACGGGCCCGCCAAACGCGCTGAAAGTTCGGCCGCGCGGAGTCGAAGCGATTCGCGCTCCCACCGTGGGCGGCCGCCCCTTACTCCGACCCGCGGACGTCGCCGGTTGGTGTCGCCCAAACCGCGGGATGAGGACCACCGCAGGTGGAGCAATCCAACCGTTTTGGCCTCTCGTTGGAGCGGTCGTCGCGCCTGGCCGACGTCCCAATTTTCTGCCGGGCAAGACAATGGGTCGCGCCCGGAATCCTGGCACGGGTTTCGCGAAGAGCTGCGGCTTCATGAATCCCCGAATTCGCCTCTGTCTGCTCGGCATTGCGGCTCTGCTGGGCGGATGTGCGACCGTTGCGCCGCAGGACGGCTACCTGGTGTATTACGATTACGCTGACGCCGGCGCGATCTGGTGCTGGGAAGACCACTACGGCTGGAGATACCTCGGGGAGCGGGAAATCTCGTACTCGCGGGACCATGGACCGAGGCCGGCTCGTCACCGGGACCGGGATCACGACGGGCGCCGGCCCGGTGACAAGCATCCCGGCGGCCCGGACGGCGACCATCATCACCGGCCGCCGCGGCCGGGCGAAAAACCGCCGTCCGACGGGGGCCATTGCTACTACTTCTTCGGCAAAAACGGCGCGCTGATGACGAGCGCCAACGGCACACACTTCAGGCCCATCGGCCATTTCGCGCCCGGCGGCGGTTTCGTTCGTGAACCGTCCTCGTCCACTTTCCGGGGCCACTTCAACGGCCGGAGCGATTCCTTTGACGTGGCCGGAGCGGCGATGACCCGGACCTGGCTGGGAAACGCCTTCCGCGGCGACCCCGGTTCGGGCAACGGGCGTGGTTTTGCGGGCGGCGCGGACGTGCGCCGCCCGGGAGAAAGCGGACCCGGAGGCGTCGGCCGGTGGCGAGGCGGACGCGAGAATGGCATTTTCCGTTCAACCCCCGGCGGCACCGGCAGCCGTGATCGCGCCCCCGGCGGCACCGGATCGTGGCACGACGGTGGACGCATGGGGGCTCCGCACTCCGGGGAGGGTTCCCGCGATGGTTTCTTCGGCGGCGGCCGTTCCGGCGGTGGGTTTTCAGGCGGTGGCCATTCCGGGTCCGGATATTCGGGAGGCGGCCATTCAGGTGGTGGCTTTTCGGGTGGTGGGAACTCAGGCGGCGGTCATTCGAGTGGCGGCTTTTCCGGAGGCGGAAGCTCGGGTGGTGGCGGATTCTCCGGCGGCGGACATGCTTCTTCCGGCGGGAGCGCCCCCTCCGGTTCGACCAACAGCGGCACCTCGACTGCAAACCGCCCCGAGCGTTGAGCGCAAAAAAGCGCGCGCCGGCGGGCGCGCGCGGGAAATCGCGGAGGGGCGGGGGAATCAGGTGTACTGGCAGCTCGGCGTGGAGCGGGACAGCGCCTTTTCCTCTTCGCTCATGTCCTCCGGGACGCCCTCGAAGAGGGGCGACGAGAGGTACCGTTCCCCGGTGTCGGGCAGCATGCAGAGCAGGACCGAGCCGGCCGGCGCCTTTTCGGCGACCTGCATCGCGGCGGCGAACGTCGCCCCGCCGGAGATGCCGGTGAAGATCCCTTCCTTCTGCGCGAGCTTGCGCGACCACTCGATCGCGACCGGGCCGGGGATCGGAACGATCTGGTCGAAATTCTTCCGGTCGATCGCCTCCTGCAGAACGTACGGAATGAAGTCCGGCGTCCACCCCTGGATCGGATGCGGCTGCCAGGACGGATGACTGCCGGCGGGGGCGTTGGCGGCCGCGCGCTGCTGCGGCACGCCGCTCGACACGAGCGCGGCATTCGCCGGCTCAGTGAGGATGATCTTGGTTTCCGGCCGTTCCTTGCGGAGGACGCGCGACACCCCGGCGACCGTCCCGCCCGTGCCGTACCCGCTGATCCAGTAGTCGAGTTTCTCCCCGGCAAAATCAGCAAGGATTTCGCGCGCGGTCGTGTTCTCGTGGATCTTGGCGTTGTCGGCGGTCTCGAACTGCCGCGCCAGAAACCAGCCGTTGGCGTCCGCGAGTTCCTTCGCCTTCTGGTACATGCCCATGCCCTTCGCGGCGCGCGGCGTAAGCACGACCTTCGCTCCGAGGAAGCGCATCAGCTTGCGCCGCTCGATCGAGAAGCTGTCGGCCATCGTCACGACCAGGGGATGACCCTTGGCCGCACACACGAGCGCCAGGCCGATGCCCGTGTTGCCGCTCGTCGCCTCCACGACCGTCTGGCCGGGCTTGAGGTCACCGCGACGCTCGGCCTCCTCGACGATGCTGATCGCCAGCCGGTCCTTCACCGAGGAGGCGGGGTTGAAGAACTCGGCTTTCACGTACAGGCGGACGTGACTGGGCGCGAGATGGTTGACGCGAATACAGGGCGTGTCGCCGATCGTATCGACGATGCTTTCGTAGCGACGTCCGCGACCGCGGGTGGTTCGGGAGGTTGGCGTGTTCATGGGTTGTGGGAAAGGGACGAAGCCGGGCGTGCGTCGCCGGGCGGCCTCCAACGGGGGAAAAAGGTGCGGGGATTAAACTGGAACGCAAAAATCCCGAGCAAAAACCACGGACCGCGGTCGCGGATCCCGCCCGGGAAACTCATCCTGCGTCGACGGGTGCAAACGGCCCGATGACCGCCGGGCCTTTGGCCGTCGCTCGGATGTCCGGGCCGAACCCTACCCGGTGGCGTTCACCGCTCCGGCAAAGAGAGCCTTCATCACGGCTTCTATCCCGGTCGGGGTGAACCTGACCGTCACGGGCTTGGCGTGCCGCGGCGTGACCTCGATCGAGAACGTCTTCACGCGCTTCAGCCGGTCAACGAACGCGAGGGCGTCGCCGGCCACGAAGGCAGCGCGACCGTCATCGGAAATCGGCCAGCGCTGAATCTCCGGCTCGCCGGCGCCAAACGTGAGTTTCGCCGCCGTCTCGCCTTCGCCGAGGTACGTGTCGAACAGGATATACGCCGAGACCCGCCCGGATTTGAACCGCACGACGAGTTGCGGAACGACGTTGCCAAAACCGCTGGCGGTCGGCGCATCGGCGGCGAGTCGGGCGCTGACCGTCGTGGATCCATCGGCCGCATGGGTGGCAGCGGAGATCGACCACTTGCCCGTGGGAACGTCGCGACGGGTGGCGGTTGCTGCCGGTCCCGCGTCCGCGTTCGCGGCCGGCGGGTTCGCGGCTGTCATCGAGACGCACGAAGCGAACATCAAGAGTGCGGAGCGGAGGCGCATAAGGACGAGCGTCTTCAAACCCCAAATCCGTCCGCAGGCGAGCCCGGGATGCCAATGGCG
>DASZYH010000274.1:0-1898 GCA_035545515.1 Opitutaceae bacterium | reverse complement strand
CAGGGTGAATCCGATCCGCCAAGTCGCCGATTCGCGCCGCCAGCATCACCGTAGCCGGCGCTCCCAGTTCAATGCTGTGCTTGCGATGAAGTCCAGATCGTCATGCCGGGGCTGCCAGCCAAGGGTGGCGCGAATCCTGTCGGATACGGCGATCAATGAAGGCGGATCACCCGCGCGGCGTGGTTCCTCGACGAATGGCACCGGCGCGCCATGGGCGCGTCCCACGGCATCCAGCACTTCGCGCACCGAATAACCATGTCCGTACCCGCAGTTGAGGGTGGTGGAGACACCGCCGCCGCGAAGGTATCTCAGGGCGTCGAGATGGGCCCGGGCCAGATCGGCCACATGAATGTAGTCGCGCACGCCGGTACCATCCGGCGTGTCATAGTCGGTGCCGAAAATGGAAAGGCGGGGTCGTTTGCCCAGCGCCGCTTCGCAGGCGACTTTGACCAGCAGGGTGGCCTTTTTCGTGGATTGGCCTATGCGGCCTTGCGGGTCGCAACCCGCGACATTGAAGTACCGCAGCGCGACATAGCGCGGCCCGCCGGCCGCAGCCAAGTCGCGCAGCATCCATTCGCTCATCAGCTTGGATGAGCCATACGGATTGATCGGCGCATTCGGTGTGTCTTCGGCAGCCTTGCCGCCTTCCGGAATACCGTAAACCGCGGCGGTCGAGGAAAACACGATCTGGGCGACCCCGGCGTCCCGGCAGCACTCCAGCAAGACGCGGGTAGCACAGGTGTTGTTGCCGTAATAGCGGAGCGGGTCGGCGACCGATTCCGGCACGATGGTGCGCGCGGCAAAATGCATCACGGTGTCGACTGCCTGCTCGCGAAGCACGCGTGCAACCAACTCTCGATCGCCGACATTGCCGACGACCAGTTCTGCGCCGATCACCGCTTCCCGGAAACCCGCGCTGAGATCATCCAGCACCACCACACGTTCGCCGGCCTCGACCAGCTGCAGCACCACGTGGCTGCCGATGTAACCGGCTCCGCCGGTAACCAAGATGGTGCGCGAAGAAGTCATTCGCTGTTCCCTTTCCCAGATTCATCAGACGGGATGCCGTGGCATCCCGGGTCCGGCCCGAAGCCCGCTCTGCCAGCCGGATGCAGGTTCAGGTATAACCGTAGCGCTGCAAATCCTCACCCAAAACCTTCAGCAGAACCGCCTGCTGCGACGGACTGAGATCCTGCTGCCATTTGTAGTTGGCGTTTTCTATGCGGTAGTTCGACAACGTGCGTTCGAAGCGGGGATCCCAATCGAGTCCGCAGAAAGCCGCGACGTCCCGGAAAGTGTCGACCGGCCGGATCGCGAAATCCTCGTAGCGTATTTCCAGGAGATTCGATGCCGGGATGGACTGCTTTGCCTTCTCCGTCGCCCGCATCAAAAGCTTCCACTGAATCGCCGCCAGTGCGACGAACGAGCGATCGTGCTGCTCCCACTCCTGCTGCAAGGCCTCGTCGAGCGGACCCCACCGCCACTGCGAGGGTCCGCGCCAGCCAAGCCAGAAATCCACCTGCATCAGGGAATTGGCGAACGCGCGTCCATCGCGATAGACGTGCACGAAGCGCGCGTCCGGAAAAACCGCATGCAAGAAACCGAGGCGCGGCCAGCCGGTGATCTTGGCCAGCAGGCGCGGGCGATGTCGGGTTACCAATCGTTGGGCCGCCTGGCGAAGACTCGCAATTGCCTGCGGTGTTGCATCCTCGGCGCGCAGATCCCGGCACGGCCGCGAGAAGCCCCGGAAACGTCTGTCCCAGAATTCGTAACACTCCGCCGATTCGTAATGACGCTTCAAGGGGCGACCTACAAGCGGCAGGTCGATGCCTCGCATCAGCGCGCGGTGCCACGCCAGTCGATCCGGATGGCGATCGCACAGCACCGACATCCATGCA
>DASZYH010000273.1:0-31026 GCA_035545515.1 Opitutaceae bacterium | reverse complement strand
GACCGCCTTCCAGATCGAACAGCTCTGGAGCCACTATTACACGCCGAGCATTTCGAACATCAATGCTGCCGCCCTCCAGATCAAGATCTGGCAGCTGGTCGACACGGCGGAGACCGGCGGGTCGTTCACGCTCGACAGCGTGGATCACGATTCGGCGGCGGTGTACACGGCGCTGAACAACATGACGACTTTCCTGAGCACGAATCCCAACGCGCCGGCCGCGAACCTCGTGGCGGTCAGCGGCAGCGGACAGGACTACGTGATCCAGAACGTGCCCGACACCGCGAACACGCTGCTCCTCGCCGGAATCGCGTCGCTCGCCTTGATCGTCGTGGCCGGCAAGCGCCGTCGCGCGCTCGTCTGAGCGGTTTCGAGTCGCAGGAGCGACCCGTCCGTGTGACCGGTCCGCCTGCTCTGGGATCACGGGTGGGTCGTTGACACCCGCCGCGCCGCAGCGAAAGCTGGGTGACCGCACGCGCTGCGGGCGTTGCGGTATTGATCCCAATGAAGACTGCTGATCGGCGTTCCAGCTCGCCGCGAGGCTGGCTGATTCTGAGTTGTGTCCTGTTCGCGGGATGTTCGTCCGTGGGGACCAACACCATGGTCTCGGTGCGGGCCCAGGCGGACCCGGGATATGTGAACCGTCGCGCCGAGGCGCCGCCGAACACGCCGGCGATGTACGTCATCGCGAAGGGCCGGCGGTTTCCGAGCATGTTCGACACCCAGGTCGACAAGCTCGGTTTCGACCGGATGAGCCGGATCATCGCTGCCGATCTGACGCCGCGCTTCTCGTTGGCGGACGATGCGACTCATGCCGATGTGGTGATCGTCGTTTATTGGGGCGCGGTCGCGCGTCCCGAGAGTTCGCTGGATTCGCTGCTCTATGATCCGGACACGCTCCGCCAGGCCAGCGAGGCGGTGGACAATGCGCGAACGCAGGCGGCCGCCGATTTCAAATCCGGCAACTACCTGTCGTATGGCCAGGTGGACGCTGCGGTGGCGAATCTCCGCGGCGAGATGGTGCGGGCCGATGCGATCTTCGGCGGCGACGCGCGCGCGGCGGCCAACACGGCTGACATTCTCGGACTGCGCGGGCTTTATGCCCCGAACGACACGTCGCCCGAGGCGGAGACCGTTCGATCGTTGCTGGAGGACGACCGGTACTTCGTGACCTTGATCGCGTACGACGCACGTGGACTCCGGCTGAAACAGAAGTGGATCGCCTGGACCGTGCGGATGAGCATCCCCGTGGGTGGACGCGATTTCGAATCCGCCGTGCGGGAAATGAGCGGAATCGCCGCGCCCCTCTACGGGACCGAACAGTCGCAGCTCGTGCTGCGGCAGCCGGCGGCCAAGGCTGATCGCTGAACCGGGCGACCGGAACCGCGCATCGGGTGGCGGCTACCGCGACCCGTTGCGAGTGACATCGTCCCACTCCTGTTCGCCGCGCTGGAGCAGTGCCGCGCGGTCTTCGGGCAGGATCCAACGCCGACGCACGAGCTCATCGACGGCCTGGCCGAATCGCGCGAGATAGTCGGCGCGGTCGCGATACCGTTCCTCGATGCTCCGACGCGGATCATGGGTCTGAAGGCGTTCGGCCCGGGTTCGGGGAAACGGCAGGTAGGAACCTTCAAACGAGACCCGCTGGGTGGGCGCTCCAATGGCCGCATCGCGGAGATTCCAGCCGGTGTAGGTGGCCAACGGCACGGTGAGCTCGGGCAACCGGATCCCGTCGGCTTCGTTTCCGTCGGCATCGACCTGCGGCACGAGCACCGGGAAGGGCTTGCCGACGATCGGCGGCTGGTTGCGCAGGACCCCGTTGCGCCAGCCCGATCCGAAGTCGAGATGGTACGCGGCGCTGGCCTCCGTCGGCCGGGCCACCCCGGGAATCGCCGGAAAGGCATAGCGTGCCAGCGGCACCAGGGTGCCGTCGTCAATCCGGGGATAGCAGCTCGGAGGCGGTGGCGCCGAGCCCCGCGCCCACGCGTCCATCGCGGCGATCATCGCGCGCCAGAAGAATCGGACGGGCAGTGGCGATTCGGGATTCTGGCCGACGAGATCGCCGCGTCCCCGCGCCGGCGGGAAGGGGCCGCTGAAGTGCTGGAGGCCGGTGAAGTGGTAGATCCGGACATCGGGCGAGATGGCGGCATCGCTTGTGCCATCGGGGGTGATGTGGATCAACGCCGCCGCCCGGCCCCAGTATTCGTAGGAGGTGTTGGAGAAAAAGATCTTCGGTACGACGTGCTCGGCGACGGCGCGGTCGAGCAGCCCGGACGTCTCACCCGTGACCGGGTCGGTTTCGGGCCGATCGGTGAAGGGAAAGAGGTCGGTCGGAAAGAAGATCGACGAGGTCGGCTGGGCGTCGCGCGATGGCTGCGCGAAACGGTAGTTGAAGCTGCCCCGGCCAGCCCCGGCAACATGGGCCAGCACACCGTCGAGCGCCCTGCGTCCCTCTTCATCGGCGTTGAATCCTTCGTACAGAAAGTCGCGGAGGAATCGCCCGTTCTGGGAGATGCCCTCGCCGTATACCCGGTCGGCCGGCATGACGCGCGAGGACGCGTGCTTCGCGTAGGAGGCGAAATCGCGCACCACCGCGAACCCGCCGCCGGCGACCACCGGGTTGGAGACGACGTACACGTATTCGTAGATCTTCCCGGGCTGGAAGCCGCCGTTCAGACGAATGTGGTGGTTGCTCGGGACCTCCGCGCGGCCCTGCATTCGCGCGAACCGCCATTCCGACCGCGGGATGACCGTCCGCGGCGAGGTGGGCGTGTCGCGGACGGTGAGGACGTTCCGCGGGTCCTCGGGATCGGCGACGGGATATTCGATCCCACCGATCGTCCCGACGATAAGGTGCCCGAGGGGAATCTCGGCCATGGGATGGGACGGCATGAGGTCGCCGCGCAGCAGGCCGGTGATGGAGCGCCCATCCTGGCGGGCGACCGGCGCGATCAGTCGCAGCGCATCTGGTGCGGCCGCATCCCATTGCCACCCGAGGCTCACGATCGAATAGCCGCGCTCCAGGAGCCACGCATCACCGGGGTTGACGTTCGGATCCCGGTCGCCGCCATCGACCAGGCCGATGATGCCGCTGTGGCCGCGATTTGGAATCTCGAGGATCATCGAGCCGTTGCCGCGTTGCGGGTCGGTCGGCTGCACGGCGATGAAATCGGCGGCAAACGTGACGTTGTTTCCGTCCCGAGTCTCGGCGTTCGCCAGGTCGACGATGGCGTGGTTGTGCGGATTGGAGACGTCGAGTGTGACGATGACCCGTCCGGTGAGCTTCTCGTACGCGCCGGAGTGGCCAAAGGCGCGTCCATTCAGGATGGGCGTCCGGGTGGCAATATCGACGCGAACAACGCGGGCGGGTGCACGAGCCGCCAGGACCGCGAGGCAGGCGGAGGCGGCGATCGCGGGGAGGTGCCGTCGGCAAAGGACTCGGGCGGCGGCAAATATCGGGATGGCGACCATGGGGAGGGGTAGGGGCGGTCGGAGATCGCAGATTCACCCCCGGGGAGCAAGCGCCGTGGGCGGCCTGGGCCCTCTGGATTGCCCCCTCATCCAAGGGGGGGGCGGCGATGGCGCGGCGTCGCTGCCGGCCGGGCTGGAAACTCGGCCGATCGATCCGCTGCCGGCCCCTACAATCTGTCCTCATTCTAATGTGTGAATACCAGTCCCGTTGCGGGGGACGCGGCGCCGCCGTTTCTGGTCATTGCCGTCGCCCCGTTTTTCCTGCTCGAGGCGGCCGGCCATACCCTTCCGCAGCGGCGCCGTCCCCGCGCCCTGTCGTTTGTTCCCGCACGGAAGAGGCAGGTACCTAACCTGAACCATGAACAAACACTGCAAGATTGGCGCAGTCGTGTTGCTGACTGCTGTTACGAGTCAGTGGGCACTCGCGCAAACGGCACCAACATCCACAACCCTGGCTGCGACCCCTCCGGCCGCAGCGGCTGCGGATGACGAGGAAATCACGCAGCTGTCGCCCTTCGAGGTGACCGCCGCCAAGGACAACGGCTACGCCGCGACCGAAACGCTCGCCGGCACACGCATCCGCACGAACCTCGCGGATGTGGGCGCTTCCATCGAGGTTCTGACGAAACAGTTTCTGGAGGACGTCGGCGCGACCGACAACCAGTCGCTGCTGCAATACACCACCAACACCCAGGTGGCCGGGACGAGAGGCACCTATGGCGGCATGGGCAACAGCACCTCGGTGAACGAAATGGGCAACCTCGTCGCCCCGCAGGGAGCCCAGCGCATTCGCGGACTGTCGCCCGGCGACGTCGCGCGCGACTACTACATCTCCGACATCCCGTGGGATTCGTTCAACATCGACCGCGTCGACATTCTGCGCGGGCCGAACTCGATCCTTTACGGGCTTGGCAGTCCGGCCGGCATCATCAACGCGTCCACGCACAGCGCCGAGTTTCGCAACTTCGGCTCGGCGGAGGTGCGCACCGGTTCCTACGGCTCGGAACGCGCCAGCGTCGACTTCAACCAGCAGCTCGCGCCCGGAGTCGCCGCGATCCGCGTCGACGGTTTGTGGAACAACAAGAAGTACGAGCAGGATCCGGCGTTCGAAAACGATCGCCGGGTGTTCGGCGCGCTCCGGTTCGATCCGCAGCTCTTCCGGAATCCCGCTTTCCACACCAGCATCCGGGTGAAGGTCGAGCACGGTGAGATCAACTCCAACCGCCCGCGGACGGTTCCGCCGTCCGACAGCATTACGCCCTGGTGGCGGCCGGTCGCGGTCAGCCCGAGCAATCCGTTCGGCGGGATGGGAAAGGCGACCATCAACACCGTGTACGATGCGAACCGCACGGACGGGGTGGTGGAAGGAAATGGCTACGGCACCGACCGGTCGAACACGGTCAACTATCTCCCCTGGCTCGCGGGCACCCAGGTCCAGCAGCCGTTCTTCTTCATCGACGGCGCGACGAACTCGCTCACCTCGGCGTTCGCCGGCTTCATCAACAACGGCGATCGGGACACGAGCGGCAACATTCTCCCGATCTCAGGTGGACTCGCGGGGTTGCGGCAGTTTGTGCCTTTCTATTCGATCACGGATTTGAACGGCATGGTGAATCGCGCGCATCAGCAGAGCGCCGCGGCGTTCCCGGATGCCGGCTACGGCCAATACCGCACCCCGGCGCTCCTCGATCCGTCTGTGTTCGATTTCTACAAGCTGCTCATCGATGGTCCGAACAAGCGGGAATTCAACGTCTGGAACACGCAGAACTACGATGTGCAGCAGACGTTCTTCGACAGTCGCCTGTCGGTCGATCTCACGTATGACCGCCAGCACTACCGCTGGGGCGGTGAGTCGCTCCTCGGCTGGCAGCCCGCGATCTCTCTCGATATCACGAAAAACGGCGAGGACTACTACACCCACCCGAGTGTGACCGGCGTCACCAACCGCGACTACGGCCGCCCCTTCGTTTACGGTGCCGGCGGAAACGGCGGCAGCGTCTACACGACCGATCGGAAGTACAAACGCGCCTCCGTGCTCGGCGAACTCCGTCCCTCTGATCTCACGAGGAACGATTTTCTCCTGCGACTGTTTGGCAAGCAGCGGTTCAACGGCGTCGCGGCCGACGAGCAATATTATAACTCGTCGGTGGGGTATCAGTCGTATGCCAACAGCCAGGCGTGGCAGGGCTTTTGGAACCAGAGCGATGGCTCGACCTATCTCTGGAGTGATCGCTCCCCGCAGGCGGTTATCTATTTGGGGCCCTCCGTCGTGAACAAGGCTTCATCGTCCGGCCTGAACATTCCGAATATTCAGAGCACGATCACCCTGCCGGATACCGGCGTCCGGGTCTTTGACTCCACCTGGCAGAATTACGCCGTCGCCTTCAATGCCCCCTGGAACGTCCCGACGTCCCTGAATAGCGTGTTCAACGGCATTCCTGTCACCGGGAGCACGACCCAACTGTACCAGAACTCGAATCCGGCGAACTACGTCGGCTGGACCAACGTCCAGGACAACCTGATGCGGTACAACAACGGCGCCGACAAGACGCTCACGACGAGCGCCTCGCAGGCCCAGCGTGAAACCAAGTCCTATTCCGGTTCGTACCAGGGTTTCCTCTGGAACGATGCGATCGTCGCGACGCTCGGCTGGCGCTACGACGAGGTGAAATCGAAGGCCGTCGTGGCCCAAAAGAATCCGGCCGACCGCCAGACCCTCAACCTCGATCCGAGCGTGTATCGGCTGCCCGACGGTTATCCGGACGCGGGGATTGCGAAGGGACATTCCACCAGCGGCGGCATCGTCGTCCACCTGAACCGGATCCTGCGCCATGACTATCTGCCGTTGAACGTCAGTCTGTCGTACAACGAATCGAGCAACTTCCAGGTCACGAATGTCCGTACCGACATCTATGGCAGCCCGATTCCGAATCCGACGGGCAAGACCTATGAATACGGCGCGCTGGTCGCGACGAAGGACAACCGGGTTTCGCTCAAGGTCGTCAAATACACGACCCGGCTGAGCGGCGGCACCAGCACCCTGTCGAACAGTTATCAACTCGGCGGGACCATTGCCGCGGGCCTGACGTGGAGGAATATCTTCCTGTATAAGCTGGGTGGCTACGACTGGAGCACGCGCGAGCAGTCGATCTACCGGAATACCTGGACGAATGCGTATCCGAACCAGCCGGAGACGACGGCGGACGCGGCGATCAAGGGATGGAACGACATCCAGACCTACCTGTCGGCGAAGGGCTTCTTCAAGGCCTGGAACTTCACGCCGCTCGGGCCCACGTCGGCCCTGGTTGACCGCACAACCTACGCCGCCAACCCGACGCAGTATACGCCCGATCCGAACACGATCGCCAATTACTCGGCCACCTCGAACACGTTCGCCGTCACGTCGGACATCGAGTCCAAGGGTTACGAATATGAACTCACGGCCAATCCGACGTCGCACTGGCGGATCTCCGTCAATGCGTCGGAGACGACCGCGAGTCAGAAGAACGTCGGCGGCGCCGCACTCACGGAGTTCATCAACTACGTCAACTCGAAGCTGATCAATTCGGACGGAACCCTGACGCCCGCCGGCGCGCTGCCGCGATACGGTGGTGCCGGCAACGCGATCTACCCGAGCATCTGGGGCCCGTTCCTGTCGAATTACACGCTGCTGAAGCTCCAGGAAGGCTCGGCCTCCTCCGAACTGCGCAAGTGGCAGTACAACGTCATCACCAACTACACCTTTGGGAACGAGTTCTTCGGTGGACGACTCAAGGGACTTGGGGTGGGCGGTGCGTACCACTTCCAGGACAAGGTGGTTCTTGGCTATCCTGTCCTGTCGGGCGGCTCATTTGCGACCTACGATCTGACCAAGCCGTACTACGGTCCGACCTGGAATTCGATCGACCTCTGGGCGAGCTACGAGCGGAAGATCACCCAGAAGATCAATTGGAAGGTCCAGCTCAACGTCTACAACGTTGGGAAGAAGGATAAGCTGATTCCGATCTCGGTTGAACCCGATGGTCACACCTGGGCCGCGGCGCGCATCGCTCCGGTTCAGGAATGGCAGCTCACGAACACGTTCTCGTTCTAACGCGGCGTTCCACGCGAAAGGGAAGGGGCCCGGCCAACGCCGGGCCCCTTTTTTGTGCGGCATTACCACCGGCTCGACCGGATAGGGCGCGGGGGCTGCCCTCCGAAGCGCCTGGGCGAAGGAGGGTCCCTTCCGCGCCATGGTTGAGCCGGAACCAGGCAGTGGAGAATCCACGAAGGGACACGAATCGGCACGAATAAGGCATCACGCCGCGGACCGCCTCTCCGCACGCAATTCGTAGCCGAAATCGTGAGATTTTGGCCCTAAGCCTCCCGCATAAATTGTAGCCGAAATCGTAAGATTTTGGCCCTCCGGTGCACGCACCACCCCGTTTCAATATGTGTTCATACCTGTCCATCTGTGGTTCAACCTACGGATTGGGCCGACCGATCCAAGAGATCTCCCCAACCAAGCCGTTCACAGGAGGAAACTGAGATCTCGAACCGCTCGTCGCCTGAAGCCGGCTCATCGCCTTCGTGTCGATTCGTGTCCCTTCGTGGTTCAACGGAATCGTTACGGCTAAGGGGCTTCGGACTCGCACCTGCGCCATCGTCGGCCGCGATTCATTCTAATGTGTGAATGAATGCCCCGTTGCCGGTTTACGCGCAGAACGGTTTTCACTCGGACGTCGGCACCCTAGTTCCCCGTACCTGCCCTCGGTTGCCGACCTTGCCCCGAACCTGCGGTGCGCCCCTCCGGGCGTGCGCTGTCGTTTCGGATCCCGGCGCAGGTATCAAACCTGAGACATGAACATACACCCGATACCCCGAAAGATCACCGCAGCGCTCCTCCTTGCGGCTGCTGGCCCTTGGGCGCTCGCGCAGACGGCGCCTAATACCGCGTCGATGACGAACAACTCGACGGCGACCGCCTCGTCCGATCAGGACGAAGTCACGACCCTGACGCCTTTCGAGGTCACCGCCGCGAAAGATAATGGGTACGCTGCCACCGAGACGCTCGCCGGCACGCGCATCCGGACGAATCTTGCCGACGTCGGCGCCTCGATTGAGGCCATCACGAAACAGGAGCTGGTCGACACCGGAGCGACCGACAACCAGACGCTCCTCCAGTACACGACGAACACCCAGGTGGCCGGTCCCCGCGGCACGTATGGCGGCATGGGGAACAGCACCTCGGTGAACGAGATGGGCAATCTGATTGCCCCCCAGGGCGCTCAGCGCGTGCGCGGCCTGGCGGCGGCCGACGTGGCCCGCGACTATTTCATCTCCGACATTCCGTGGGATTCGTTCAACGTCGACCGCATCGACATCCTGCGGGGCCCGAACTCGATTCTCTACGGATTGGGCAGCCCGGCCGGCATCATCAATGCCTCCACGCACAACGCCGAGTTCCGCAACTTCGGTTCGGCGGAAGTCCGCACCGGTTCGTACGGGTCGGAGCGCGCCACGCTGGACGTCAACCAGCAACTCGCGCCCGGCGTCGCCGCGATCCGCGTCGACGGTTTGTGGAATGACAAGAAGTACGAGCAGGATCCTGCCTTCGAGAACGACCGCCGCGTCTTCGGCGCCCTGCGGTTCGATCCGCAGCTTTTCCGGAATCCGGCCTTCCACACGAGCATCCGGGTGAAGGTTGAACACGGTGAGATCAACTCCAACCATCCCCGCACCGTTCCGCCCTCCGACAGCATCACGCCCTGGTGGCGGCCCGTCGCGATCAGTGCCAGTAATCCCTTCGGCGGCATGGGACAGGCGACCGTCAACACGGTGTACGATCCGAATCGCACCGACGGCGTCGTGGCCGGAAACGGGTATGGTGCCGACCGGTCGAACACGGTCAACTATCTGCCGTGGCTCGCGGGACAGCAGGTGCAGCAGCCGTTCTTCTTCATCGACGGTGCGACCAACTCGCTCACCTCCGCATTCGCCGGCTTCATCAACAACGGTGACCGGGACACGAGCGGCAACATCCTCCCGGTTTCGGGTGGACTCGCAGGGTTGCGGCAGTTTGTGCCTTTCTATTCGATCACGGATTTGAACGGCGCGGTCAACCGCGCCCACCAGCAGAACGCGGCGAATTTTCCCGATGCTGGTTACGGCCAGTACCGCACCCCCGCGCTCCTCGATCCGTCCACCTTCGACTTCTACCACAAGCTGATCGACGGCCCCAACAAGCGGGAGTTCAACACGTGGAATGCCCAGAACTTCGACGTCCAACAGACGTTTTTTGATGACCGTTTCGCCGTCGATCTGTCCTACGATCGGCAGCACGACCGCTGGGGTGGTGAGTCGCTCCTCGGCTGGCAGCCCGCGATTTCGCTCGATATCACGAAGAACGGCGAGGACTACTACACGCATCCGAGTACGACCGGGATCACCAACCGCGATTACGGTCGGCCGTTCGTATACGGCGCCGGTGGCAACGGCGGCAGCATCTACACGACGGATCGCAAGTACAAGCGCGCCTCCGCGCTGGCCGAGCTCCGTCCCTCCGATTTCACGCGCAATAGCTTTCTGCTGCGGCTGTTTGGCAAGCAGCGGTTTAACGGCGTCGCGGCGGATGAGCAGTATTATAACTCATCGGTCGGATACCAGTCCTACGCGAACAGCCAGGCGTGGCAGGGCTATTGGAATCAAAGCGATGGTTCGACCTATCTGTGGAGCGATCGCTCGCCTCAGGCCGTCATTTACCTCGGGCCCTCCGTCGTCAACCGGTCGTCGCCCTCGGGCCTGAACATACCGAACATCCAGAGCACGATCACGCTGCCGGATACCGGCGTCCGGGTGTTTGATTCGACGTGGCAGAATTACGCCGTCGCCTTCAATGCCCCGTGGAGCGTTCCAACGTCCCTGAACAACGTCTACAACGGCGTTCCGGTCGCGGGGAGCACCACGCAGCTGTACCAGAATTCGAATCCGGCGAACTATACCGGTTGGACGAACGTCCAGGACAACCTAATGCGGTACAACAATGGTGCCGACAAGACGCTCACGACCAGCGCCTCCCAGGGCCTGCGGGAAACCAAGTCGTATTCCGGTTCCTATCAGGGTTTCCTCTGGAACGACGCGATCGTTGCGACGCTCGGCTGGCGCTATGACGAGGTGAAGTCGAAGGCCGTCGTGGCCCAGAAAAACCCGGCCGACCGGCAGACGCTCAACCTCGATCCCAGCGTCTACCGGCTGCCGGACGGCTTCCCGGATGCCGGCATCGCCAAGGGACACTCCACCAGCGGCGGCCTGGTCATTCACCTGAACCGGATTTTGCGCCACGACTACCTGCCGCTCAACGTCAGCCTGTCCTACAACGAGTCGAGCAACTTCCAGGTCACGAATGTCCGCACCGACATCTATGGTGCCCCGATTCCGAATCCGACGGGCAAGACCTACGAGTACGGAGCGCTGATCGCCACCAAGGACAACCGGCTCTCGTTGAAGGTCGTCAAGTACACGACCCGGCTGACCGGCGGCACGAGCACCCTGGCGAACAGCTACCTGCTGGGGTCGACGATCGCCAACGGCCTGACCTGGCGGAATATCTTCCTCTACAACATGGGTGGATACGACTGGAGCACCCGCAATCAGCCGAGCTATCGCAATACCTGGACGAACGCGTATCCGAACCAGCCGGAAAACACGGCGGACACCGCGATCAAGCAGTGGAACGACATCCAGACGTACCTCGCCGGCAAGGGCTTCTTCAAAGCGTGGAACTTCACGCCGCTCGGGCCCACGTCCGCGCTGGTTGATCGGACGACGTTCATGGCCAACCAGACCCAGTATGCTCCCGATCCGAATACGGTCGCGAATTACTCGGCGTCCTCGAACACGTTCGCGGTGACGTCGGATACCGAGTCCAAGGGTTATGAATACGAGCTGACCGCCAATCCGACGCCGCACTGGCGCGTGTCCTTCAATGCCTCCGAGACCACCGCGACCGAAAAGAATGTGGGTGGTGCGTCGCTCACCGAGTTCATCAACTACGTCAACTCGAAGCTGATCAATTCGGACGGCACGCTCACCCCCGCCGGCGCACTGCCGCGGTACGGCGGCGCGGGCAACGCGATCTATCCGAGCATCTGGGGTCCGTTCCTGGCGAACTACACGCTGCTGAAGCTGCAGGAAGGTTCGGCGGCGCCCGAACTGCGCAAGTGGCAGTACAACTTCATCACGAACTACACGTTCTCGAACGACATCTTCGGGGGCCGGCTCAAGGGCCTGGGGGTGGGCGGCGCCTACCACTGGCAGGACAAGGTCGTGCTCGGCTATCCGGTCGTGTCGGGCGGCTCGTTCGCCACTTACGATCTGAGCAAGCCGTACTACGGCCCGACCTGGAGCTCGGTCGATCTCTGGGCGAGCTACGAGCGCAAGCTCACGCGCAAGATCAATTGGAAGATCCAGCTCAACGTGTACAACGTCGGGAAGAAGGACGCGTTGATCCCGATCTCGGTTGAACCCGATGGCCATACCTGGGCCGCCGCGCGCATTGCGCCGGTGCAGGAATGGCAGCTTACGAACACGTTCTCGTTCTAACCTGAATCCAGTTTAGCCGCCGCTCCCGCGACGGCTTCCTCCACGCCCCGCGACTCCCGTCGCGGGGCGTTTTGCTTTCCAGCCCGCGCCGGCCGAGGCTAGGCGTGGTCCGTCGCTGCCGGGGGTAGGGCGCGGAGTCCCTTCCGCGCCACGAGTGACCGAAGAGCATCGTTGCAAACCGCCTGGAAGCATCGCGCGGCTTCCACACCATCGCAGGCAGCCGCGCGTTTTAGTGCGACGTTTCAGCCCGCGCAGATGGATGCATTCGCTCGTCCTCACGCCGCGCAGGTCGGGCCGTCCGCAACCCGAGGCGCGGAAGGGACTGGCCCTACCGAATGTGTCTTCATCACCTGGTAGGGCGATCCGTCCTCGGTGAGCCGCGTCGCTCCCCGCATGAACACCGTTCCCTCCCGCCGCCGCACTCATTTCGCTGAGCGCCATCAGGATTCGGCTGACCAACCACCAGTTGCCGACCACCAACTACGAAATACCAACTACCAAATACGAAATACCAACTCCCAACTCCTGGCTTCCGCCCCCCTACCTCTCCAACCCCGCCCGCACGCCCGGTGGCAGCAGCCCCAGCGCCGCCGTCTGGATTTTCGGATCCGTGATCGGCACATTGAGCGCCCGGGTCAGCCCGAAGAGCTCGCCGAGCGCGTTCGGCGTCAGCGTCCGGAGCATCGCCGGTTCGAGCGTTTGCAGGCAGGTGGTTAGTTGTTGCCGCGCGAGGTCGTCGTGATGCGTCCGGTAAAGCAGCGTCGCGAGGCTGATTCGCCGATCGGCCGGAAGGTGCCGCGCGGCGATGCGCGAGAGATATGGGATCAGCGCCTCCACCGTCGTCGTGACCAGACTGTCCTCGCGGCGGGCGAGGGCGACGTTGGCCCGCGCGCCGAGCGCGACGATGCTGCGCGGATAACTTTTCAGGCTGTCGCTCACCGACTGCGCCGCGGGTAACATGCCGCGCTCGATGAAAAAGTCGGCCAGCCGGCTCAGAAACAGGTCGGGGTCGACCGGCGCCTGCAGCGCGTAGGCGGTCAATCCGAAATCCTGCAGCCCGGTTGACGCCGGTACGCGATAATCCAGCGGCCGCATCCACACCGGCGATTCCCAGCGCATCAGTGCCGCCACGAACGCATCATCCGGCAGCGGCTGGTTTTCCGGCAGGTGCCGCGTCTTTCGGATGAGCTGCGCGAGCGTGGAATCCCAGGCGGGCAGCACCACTCGCGTGACGCCGCGGGATTGCAGCAGGACTGACGCTTCGTCCAGCGAACCGGCGTTCGCGATCCGCACCGCCGCCAGGTACCCGGTCTGGTTTTCCTCGTCGCTCGAAACGATCACGCCGAATCCTCCGTAATACGCCGCCGCGCTCGAGAAGATCGGCGTCGAATACAGGATTTGCGGTTCGTCGCCGGCCCGTTTCGCCAGCCAATAGGAGAAATCGCGCGTCACCAGTGACTGCGCGTCCGGCGGTGTGATTCCGCTTCCGTCCTGGCCGTCGACCGCCGCGGGGAAAGCCGCGAACAAGCCGGGCACGAACACGAGGAGCACTCCGCATCGTTTCCATCGGGCGGGCCCGGTGTCATCGCCCGCGAGGAGGGCGGCGAGTCCCGCCAGGGCGAGTACGTCGAACAGGTTCCACCAGCGAAGCTGCAAACACGCGAGAAAACCCGCCACGGCCATCGTGACCACCGCCAGCAGCAGCCGGCCGCGTTCTTCGCGGGTGATCTTGCCCAGGGTCAGCCGCACCAGGACGACGATTCCGAGCACGGCCGGCAGCAGGGTCGCCCATTTGGCCGCGACCTCCCCGGGGCGGCGCAGCCAGACTCCGAGGCTCGGGGCCATGATGCCGTTCGGCAGGTTGGCCAGTTGGAGCGCGTAGAAATCGGCCGCCCGCAGCGCGCCGGAATGGCTCGCGATTCCGACCACCGGCCAGGCGGCGGCCGCGATGCCTCCGGCGATGACGCGGGCCAGGGAACGCCGTGCGAGGCCCTCACGCCCCTGCGTGCGCCAGGTCGCGACGCCGGTCAGCAATTCTCCGAGCCCCCACCACGCCACCGCCTGGACCGGGTTCACGGCCCCTAGCGACCAGGAAAAATGCGGCGCGAACTCGAACGCGCTCGCCGCCAGCGTCGTCACCGCCCCCGCCAGCGCCCAGGCCCGCCAGGGACGTGTCGATCCCGGCGTTCCCTTGTCCGCCATCAGTTCGCACCCGATCGCTCCGAGGAACACCGCGAGCAGGACCGGCGCCTGGCTCGTCGCCTCGTTCCAAAATCCCAGGCCGCCCATGATGCCGGCCAGCACGAACTGGCGGCGCCGCGCGCGGTCGTCGCCGCGCGGCGGGGTCAACAGCGGCAGGACGCTCGCGAGCGCGAGGACCCAGGCGAGCGCATGCGGATCCGGTGCGCCGGGTTGGAAGTTGGCCGCCAGCGGGAACAGCGCGACACACCCGAGGGCGAACCCTCCCGCGGCGAACGGGCCGAAATACCGGGCGGAATAAAGCGTTCCCGCCACCAGCAGCAGGGCGAGGAGCAGCGGGTCCGCGATGAGCGCGCCGCGTTCGATCGAGTAGCCCAGCGAGTCGCCCGTCGCGGCCCCCCGCAGCCAGCCGACCGTCGTCAGCCACCAGCGGTACGGGGCCGTGCGCGAAATCTCGCGCCCCTTCGGCGGAGCGTCGTAGCTGACCCGCCGGAGTCGCCAGCGGCCTTCGCTGGCCGCCTGCTGCGCCTCCATGATCCACGCGTAACTGGGCGTGTGCTCCCCGGGCACGATCAGCGTCCGTTGCCCGCCCGTGAAGCCCGTCGCGCTGGCGCGGTCGCGGCGCGGCGCGTCGGTCGACCAGGTCGGCGAGTTCGTGAGCGCGTCAACCCGGTCGATCCGGCGCCGGGTGGCGACGGCGAGCACGGCCAGTCCGGCCAGCAGCGCGAGCCACCAGAGGTGGCGGACGGGGGAGAGGGCAGGCCGGGTCGCAGCCGGGCGGAGGGCGGGAGCAGGGGTGGGCAAGGGAAGCGGCGGGACGACGCTCGCGGCCGACATCGGCCTTGACGGAAATGGGCGCCATCAGTTCGGTCGGAGGCGTTCCGCGAATGTCGTTTCCACCATTACCCCGGGCGGTGCGCAGGGCCAGCGCTAAAGCGTGGAGCGCGCTCCCCAAACTGCTCGCGGCGGCCCTCGCGGCGGGCGTGCTGCATGCCGCCCCGCCTTCGGGTCCGGGGCTCGTCGCGACCCCGCTGAATCCGCCATCGGGCCCCGCCGGCGCCACGATGTTCACGCTGATGCCGCCCGCACGCACCGGCATCGGCACCACGAATCGCTACGACGACCCGCGGATGTGGGGGAAACGCAACTACGAGTTCGAGGTCGGCGCGATCGGCACCGGCGTCGCCATCGGCGACTACGACGGCGACGGGTTGCCCGACCTCTTCATCGTCAGCAAGGTCGAGTCGGGCCGGCTGTTCCGGAACCTGGGTAATTTCCATTTCCAGGACGTCACGAAGGAGGCGGGTCTCGAGGACGACAGCGGCGCCTGGAAACAGGGCACCACGTTCGTCGACGTCAACAACGACGGCCGGCTCGATCTATACGTCTGCCGTTTCCGCGCGCCGAACCAGCTCTTCATCAACCAGGGCGACGGCACGTTCAAGGAGGAGGCGGCCGCCCGCGGCCTCGCGGTCGTCGACGCGTGCGGCATGGCGTCGTTCTGCGACTACGATCGCGATGGCTGGCCCGACGTCTTCATCCAGACGAACCTGAAGGATTTTCGCGCCAGCCCCACCGGCCAGCGGGACTACCTCTTTCACAACAACGGCAACGGCACGTTCACCGATGTGACGGATGCGGCCGGCATCCTGCGCCAGCCGGCGCAGGGGCACTCCGCGATCTGGTGGGACTACGACGAGGACGGCTGGCCCGACCTCTATGTCGCCAACGACTTCGATCCTTCCGACGTGCTGTATCACAACAACCACGACGGAACCTTCACGGACGTCATCAACCGCGTGGTGCCGCACCAGCCGTTCTCGTCCATGGGGTCCGATGTCGCCGACGTGGACAACGACGGGCACCTCGACCTGTTCGCGACGGACATGCGGGGGACCACGCCGCAGCTCGTGCAACGCGGGCTGGCGGCCCTGCAATACGAGGTCGACCCGGGCCTCAACGACGAGACGGGCACCGCCATCCAGATCCGGGCCAACGCGCTTTATCTCAATACCGGCGTCGGCCGCTGTCTCGAGGCCGCTGGTCTCGCGGGCCTGTCCGGCACGGACTGGACGTGGTCGCCGCGGTTCGAGGACCTCGACAACGACGGCCGCGTCGACCTGTTCGTGACGAACGGCATGGACCGCGACCAAATCGACCTGGACCTGGTCAACCGCCGGCTCGCGGCGCTCAGCCCCGCCGAGCGCGTCCGGATCATGCGGGACAGTCCGGTGCTACGGCAGGCCAACCTGGCGTATCGCAACCTGGGCCACCTCCGGTTCGAGAATGTCGGGCGAAAATGGGGGCTCGACGAGGTCGGGGTGAGCTTCGGCACGGCGTTCGGCGATCTCGACGGCGACGGCGACCTCGACGTCGTGTATACGAACTACGAAAAAGGCGCGACGGTCCTGCGGAACGACAGCCAGACCGGCCATCGCGTCATCATCGCGCTGCGGGGCACCACCTCGAATCGCTTCGGCCTCGGTTGCCGGGTCGAGGCCACGTCGAAATCCGGGCTTCAGGTTCGGGTACTCACGGCGGCGCGTGGCTATCTCTCGTCGAGCGAGCCGGTCGTTCATTTTGGACTGGGCGACGATCCGACGATCGAACGTCTGCGGATCGTCTGGCCCAGCGGGCGGGTGCAGACCTTCACGAACCTGCCGGCGGGCTACCGCTACACGATCACGGAGCCGTCCGCGGCGGCAGCGGTCGCATCTCCTCCGCCCGCGCGCCCCGCGACGTTGTTCCAGGAAATCTCCGGATCCGGCGGCATCCGCATCACGCAACGCGAGGAAAAGCTCGAGGGCACCGTCACCCAGCCGCTTCTGCCGCGCCGCTTCAACCATCGTGGGCCGGGCGTCGCCGTCGGCGATCTCGACGGCGACGGCGTCGACGAGATTGTCGTCGGGGCGACGTCGCTCGACGGCGTGAAAATCCTTCACCACCAACCGACGGGCTATCACCCCGTGGATCCCGGCGCCGTCGGACGGCCACCCTCCATCGATGACGGGCCGCCGTTGCTCTTCGACGCCAACGGCGACGGTTTCAACGATCTGCTCTGCACCGGCGGCGGTGCCGCACTTCCGGCCGAGGATCCGGCGTACGAGCCGCGGCTCTGGCTCAATGACGGTCGTGGGGCATTTCATCCCGCGCCGGCCGGCATGATGCCATCGGAGCCGATCAGCGTCGGAGCGGCCGTCGCCGCCGATTTCAATCGCGACGGAAAACTGGATCTTTTCCTCGGCGGACGACTCCTGCCGGGGGACTATCCCGAGGCGGCGACGAGCGCGCTGCTGTTCCGGCAGGGCGGCCGGTTCGTCGACGTGACGGACTCGGTGGCGCCGGGCTTGCGCAACGTCGGGCTGGTGACATCCGCGCTGGCGACCGACGTCGATGGCGATGGCTGGGTCGACCTCGTCGTGACGTTGGAGTGGGGCGGGGTGCGCTTCTTTCGGAACCAGCAGGGCCACGGATTCACCGACGCATCGGGGGAGTGGGGATTCGACCGCGCCGGAACCGGACTGTGGACCTCGCTTGCCGCCGGCGATTTCAACCACGATGGCCGGCTCGATTATGTCGTCGGCAACCTGGGACTGAACACGCCCTACACCGCCTCGCGTGCGCATCCGCTCCGGCTGTTCGTCGGTGATTTTGCCGGCAGTGGGACGCCGCAACTGGTCGAGGCGCTCGACGATAACGGCGCGCTGCTCCCACTCGCGAGTCGGGACGAACTGGCGAGCCGGATTCCGGCCGTGCGCCGGCGATTTCCTTCCAACGACCGCTACGCCGCGGCGACGCTTGACCAGATCCTGGGACGCGATGCGCTGAGCAAGGCCGATGTTTATCAGGCGGGCGAACTTCAGAGCGGCATCCTGCTCAGCCAGCCCTCGGGACACTACCAGTTCGTGCCGCTGCCCCGGTATGCGCAGATCGCCCCGATCCAGGGGATGGTCGCCGGCGATTTCGACGGTGACGGAAACTGCGACGTCCTGCTCGTCGCGAACGACTACTCCCCCATCACGGCCCGGGGACGGTTCGACGGGGGCCTCGGGTGGCTGTTGCGCGGTGACGGCCGGGGCGGCTTCGAGCCGATGCCGATCGCGCGGAGCGGCTGGGTGGTTCCGGGCAACGCCAAGGGACTCGCGGTCGCGGACCTCGACCACGATGGCCGGCCCGACGCGGTGGTGACCCGCAACAACGACTCGATGCTGCTGTTCCGCAATGCCGGCACACCGGCCACCCGGCCGATTGCGATCCGGCTGCATGGCCGGGCCGGCAACCCCGACGCCATCGGCGCCCGGATCACGCTCGAGGAAGGCACGCGCGTTTTGCAACTGACCGAGATCGAAGCCGGCGGCGGCCTTGGCAGCGAATCAACCCCCACCGCGTTCTTCTCCCTCCCTCCCGGCCTTGGTCCCGCCGCCCACTTCACGATTCGCTGGCCCTCCGGCGCCACGCGCGCTGTGCCCATCCCCGCCCACGCCGGCTACCTCGACCTCCGCGAATAGAATCCGTTTTTTCAGCCCCGCGATTCCTCCTCGTTTGTCACGTATTACGTGACAATCCCCTCTGACGCGCCCCTCCAATTTGTCACGTATTACGTGACAAAAAACCCGTCGCGGCGGGATTGCGGCAGGCAATAAAATTACCTCAGCGGCTCCTTTCGATGGAGCCGCGGAGGTTTTGTCCGCGGGCGCAAAATCAGCGACCCGCTCTACAACGCCACGTGTGCCGTCTGCCGGATATCGGCGGATGAGGCGCCGGCGCGGATCGTCCACTGGCCCGCGGGAATCTCGTACGCGTGCGTCTGCTCGTTCCAGCGGCGCAGGGCCGTGGCCGGCACGGTGATGGCGATGGTCTTCGTTTCGCCTTTCGCCAGGTGGACGCGACGGAAGCCGCACAGCGCCTCGCTCTCGCGCGGATGGAATGCCGCCGGTGGCGTCGCATAGAGCTCCACGACCTCGTCGCCTTCGCGTTCACCCGTATTGGTGACATCGACGCTCACCTCGACCGTTGACGCCGCGGCGGGCTGCGCGCGCAGGTTGGCATAGGCAAACGTCGTGTAACTGAGCCCGTATCCGAAAGGGTACAACGGCCGTCCCTTGAAGTACCGGTAGGTCCGGTTCTCCATCCGATATTCGGTGAAGGGCGGCAGGTCCGTGGTCGCGCGGTAGAATGTCACCGGCAGCCGGCCGGCCGGATTGTACCGGCCCAGCAGCACGTCCGCGATCGCCGCGCCACCAGCTTCGCCGGGGTAGAAGGATTGCACGATCGCGTTCAGGTTCTCCTGTGCCCAGGGCATCGCGATCGCGCTGCCCGACATGCACACGAACACGATTGGCTTGCCGAGCGCGTGCAGCTTTTCGAGCAGTTGCTCCTGCACCGTCGGCAGTTCGATGCGCGTGCGGTCTCCCCCCGAGAATCCCTCGTAAGGCACCTTCATTTCCTCGCCCTCGAGCTGGGCGGAAATGCCGCCGACGTAAACGATCGCGTCCGCGCGCTTCGCCACCGCGAGCGCGTCGGCGAGGACGGCGTCCGCCGGCGGCGGGCTCCAATCCAGGGCGATGGCCGCCGGGCCGTCGCCCTGGACGTAGTCGAGCCGGAACGGCACTTTCGCGTTGTCGGCGAGCTTCAGCGTCACCGTGACGGTGCGAACCTCGCGCCGCTGTTCCGGCGTGGGCGTCCAGTCATCGATGGCCGTCTTGCCGTCGACGCTGAGACGGAATCCACCCCGGCCACGCACGGTGATCCGGTAATCCCCGGCGAGCGTCGTCTGCATGTCACCGCTCCAGCGGACGGAAATGTCATGTGCCGGCACGCCCTTGGGCAGGGATTTCTCCGCGGCCGCCGCCGAGCCGATGTCGAGGTGAATTGGCCGATCCGAGCGGGTTGCCGCCGGCTTTCCGGCCAGGTTGGGATTCGCGAAGTATTGGCCCTGGTACCAGTTGCTGGCGACCGGCTGCTCCGTGACGCGCGTCTCGGCGTAATCGCACCCGTGGGCGTAGTCGACCTCGACGGCGGAACCGAGCGCCGCCTTCAGCCCGTCGAGCACGGTGATCGGGTGCGAGGGGGTTCCATTGTAGTTGCCAACCAGCACGGGCACCGAACTGGCGTTCGGACCGATCACCGCGAGCCGGTGCAGCCCGGCCGGGTTGAGCGGGAGCATGCCATCGTTCTTCAGCAGCACGATCGACTCCCGGGCGGCTCGCAACGCGAGCGCGGCGTGCGCCGGAGTGTCGTTCTCCGACGGACTGATGGCATTGTACGGCACCTTGTCCTTGGGATCGAAGAACCCGAGCCGGAACATCGTGCGGAGGAGCGGAGCGAGTCGCTGGTCAACCTGCGCCTCCGTCAACAAGCCGCGGTGGACCGCCGTGACGATCCCGGGGCCCTCGTCGCCGCAGGTGACGTTCATCCCCGCCTTGAGCACCAGCGCCTCCGCCTCGGCCGCGTCGGCCGCGCGATGATACGAGTGGATGAGATCGCCCACCGAGCCGCAGTCCGAGGTGACATGGCCGTCGAATCCCCATTTCTTCAGCTCGCCGTAGAGGAGCGGATTGATCGAGCACGGCGTGCCGTACAGCGAATTGTAGGCGGTCATGACGATCTCGACGTGCGCCTGGCGCACCAGGGCCTCGAACGCCGGCAGGTAGGTCTCGTACAGGTCGGCCTCAGCCGGGCGCGCGTCGATGATGTGGCGCAGCGGCTCGGGTCCGCTGTGCACCGCAAAATGCTTCTCGCACGCGCCGGCCTGCAGGTAGTTGGGATCGTCGCCCTGCAATCCGCGGACAAACGCCACCCCGAGGCTCGAGGTCAGGAAGGGATCCTCGCCGTACGTCTCCTGGCCGCGTCCCCAGCGTGGATCGCGAAAGATGTTGATGTTGGGCGACCAGAACGTGAGCCCGTGAAAGATCGTGCCTTTTACGTTAGGCCCGTAGCCGTTGAACTTGGCCCGGGCCTCGATGCCGATCACATGCGCGACGTCGTGCTGGAGCGGCACGTCCCACATCGAGGCGAGCCCGATCGCCTGCGGAAACACGGTGGCGACGCCGGCGTTCGCCACGCCGTGGAGGGCCTCGCTCCACCAGTCGTATTTCGGGATGCCGAGGCGGGGCACGCCGGGGGTGGTGTTCTCCATCATCGACGCCTTTTCCTCGAGCGTCATCCGCGAGATGAGGTCGTGGATGCGCGCCGCCTGGGGCTGCGTCGGATCCAGATAGAGCGGGCGTGGTTCACTTGCCCCGGCCCAGACCGGGCCGAGGAGAAGCGCCGCAAGGAGCAGGGATGATTTCAGCGATGCAGTCATGGGGAGAGCAGGGGTGACCGGGTTGGCCGCGGGGCGGCGGCGCTGCGTCGACGTTTGCGTGGGTCAGCGAAAGATGAGTTGGGCGAAATGATAAAAATTGTTCGCCCAGGTCTTCGGATCGTGGCCGGCGTCGTCGACGTTCCAAACGTGCGGCACGCCGTGGTCCCGCAGATAGCGGTGAAATCCCTGCGAGATCACGATGAGGCCGTCCTTGTTTCCGGACGAAAGATACAGGAGCTTGAGCCGGGCGCGGACGAGGGCGGGATCCGGCACCAGCTCGGCAGGCGGCTTGGTGTTCGGCGCCGACGAAAAGGCACCGAGCCATGCGAACTGATCGAGGTGCGTGAGCCCGAAGTCCAGGGTCTGACCGCCGCCCATCGACAGGCCTGCCAGGGCACGATGCTCACGGTCCGTCAGGGTCGGATACCGGGCTTCGACCGCGGGAATCAGGCATTCGAACAGATCGCGGTCGAACCGGGCGAATCCGGCGGAATTTTCGGCGGTGAACGGGCTGCCCTTCGGCACCCGGTCGTCCGCCAGGGCGCGTCCATTCGGCAGTACCACGATCATGGGCACGGCCTTTCCGTCGGCGATGAGGTTGTCGAGAATCACATTGGGCTTTGCGACCCGCAGCCACTCGTTCTCGTCGCCGCCGATGCCATGCAGCAGATACAGGACGGGATATTTCCGCGCCGTGGTGAAACCAGGCGGAAGGTAGATGTTCGCCTTGCGGCGCGTGCCCGTGACGGTCGAGTCGTATGCGAAAGGCTCCACCCGGCCATGGGGAATGCCGCGTCGCGGAGTCTTGAATCCCTTCGGTGCGTCGGGGAAGGCGCGGACGTCATCGGGGGCGAGGACGACCGGTCGGGCGAAGTTTGCGCGGGCGATTTCGGGCGAGACCTTTTCTGCGGGCGGCGACGATTGCGCGACCGCGGTGCCGCCGAGGAAGAGCAGCACAAGGGGGATGGAGAAACGCATCGGTTGAAACAAACGCCGAGCGGTGTCATCGGCGAGCCGTTCGTCAGGCAAACACTTGAACAGATCACCGCAGGTGGAGTCCGCTGTCCCCAGCGGGTTTGATCGGAGCGTCGGCCCGTGGCTGCAAGCGTGAGCGAGTGGCGCCGTGGAGCCCGCTGTCCCCGGCAGGCTTGATCGGAGCGAGTCCCGAGCAGGCGAGCCAGCGCGATCGGGACATCGCGTTCCACCAGCCGGGTTATCCCGCCAGGGGGGCGACGATTTGCGTGAACGAATGCGAAAACGTTTCCGAATCGCGTGGGCACCGGGCGCCGCGGGGCCGACGCGCTCCGGGAATTCTCCTTTGCCTCTCGTTCCGACTGTGCAACGTGTCCTGGTCCGCTTTTTGCGCCGAGAAAATCTCGCCATGATGCTCCGTTACCTTCGCCCCGTGGTTGCCGGACTCGCCGGCTGGCTGCTCGTCGGCCGCGCCTTCGCCACCAATCCGGTCATCACCGACCAGTTCACGGCCGATCCCACCGCACGAGTGTTCGACGGCAGGATTTACCTCTATCCGTCCCACGATATTCCCGCCCCGCCGGGCAAAGCACGACCCGACTGGTTCTGCATGGGAGACTATCACGTCTTCTCGTCCGCCAACCTGACCGACTGGACCGACCATGGCGTCATTGTCAGCCAGACCACCGTTCCCTGGGTCGACGCCTCCAAGTACAGCATGTGGGCGCCGGACTGCGTCGCGCGGAATGGAAAATACTATTTCTTCTTTCCCGCAATCGCGCAGTCCGGCGGCTTCCGCATCGGGGTGGCGATCGCCGACCATCCCGCTGGTCCGTTCCAGCCGGAAACCCGGCCGATCGACGGCGTGGCGGACATCGATCCGTGCGTGTTCATCGACCGGGACGGCCGCGCCTACTTGTACTACGCGATGCACAGCCGACTGTTCGTCGCGAAATTGAAGCCCAGCCTGCTGGAACTCGACGGACCGCCGGCGCAGATTGGCGGCCTCCCCGCGCCGGGACTGATCGAGGGGCCGTTCGTGTTCGAGCGAAAGGGAATCTATTATCTCACGTACCCCCACGCCGCCCACCGCACCGAGCGCCTGGAGTACTCGACCGGTCCCGGACCCCTCGGGCCGTTCCGGACGGCGGGGGTGATCCTGGACGAGTCGCCTGACGGGTGCTGGACGGTCCATCAATCCATCGTCGAATACCAGGGGCAGTGGTATTTGTTTTACCACGACGACGACCTCTCGCCGCAATTCGACAAGCACCGGTCCGTCCGGGCGGATCGGCTTCATTTCAATGCCGACGGCACGATCCAGAAGGTGATCCCGACACGGCGGGGCGTCGGGATCGTCGAGGCGACGAGTCGAATCCAGATCGACCGTTACAGCGCCGCCGGCCCGGGGGTCTCCGATGCCTTTCTCGACGCGCAAAATCCCTTCGACGGATGGAAACTCAC
Source organism: Opitutaceae bacterium (assembly GCA_035545515.1). Lineage (GTDB taxonomy): Bacteria > Verrucomicrobiota > Verrucomicrobiia > Opitutales > Opitutaceae > ER46. The sequence goes on along the minus strand of DASZYH010000273.1, from coordinate 7,034 downwards.
GCTGGCCGGCGCGGGGGCGTGGGCCCGATTCAACGCGGTCGATTTCGGTGGCGGCCAGCTGCGCACGCTCGAGGTGCGGGCGGTCTCCGGGACGGGCGCGACCATCGAGCTTCATCTGGATGGCGCCGACGGCCCCGTGCTTGCCCGGGTGGCCGTGCCGCCGGGCGGGGGATGGAGCGTTGTCACGGCGCCGCTCGAGCACCGTCCCACGGGCGTTCATGATCTCGTGGTCACCCAGTCGGGGAACACCCACCTCGACGTGGACTGGATTCGCTGCGAGTAGGTGGTCTGGCGGCGAAATCGCTACGGTACGTCGTAGACCTCCGCCAGCGCCTCGCCGGGCGCACCGCTCGCGGACATCACCTGCACGGTGTAGGCCGAGGAAGGCAGCGTGGCCAGCGTCGCGGCGTCGCGGCTTCCGGTGGGGAACGCGAAGGCGCCCACCTTTCCGGCCGCCGAGACCAGGTCCGCCGGCGAAGGCGCCAGCATCCAGCCGTCGTTGCTCAACTGCGGCTGGGAGGCGGCGTCGTAGACCGTGAGCTGCGGGTCGGGGAGCGGGTCGTCAACCTGGTAGGCTGACAGCGCCGGACCGGCCGCACGAATCAGCAGTGAACGGGTACCCGTGCCGCGCAGCACGAATCCGAGCACGAGCTTGGCGGCGTCGGTGCCGGGCGTCCCGCGCACCGACACGTTCGCGAGCCGGCTCGTCGGTGTCCCGGTGTCGGCGTCGTAGACCTCGACGAGCACGATGCCGCTGCTCGTCCCGGCGCCGCCGACCTGGACGGTGTAGGTTTGTCCGGCGTCGAGCGTGGCGAGCAGCGCGGCGTCCCGGCTGCCGGCCGCAAAACCGAACGCGCCGACGCGGGAGAAGGCGTCGCCAATCGCGGTCGCGTCCCAGTTGTCGTCCTGTCCGATGACGTCGCTTCCGTGGAAGAGCCGGAGCTGCGGATCCGCCATCGCGTTCGGCACGCCGAAGTCGGTCAGGGCGGGCCCCGCCGCGCGGATCAGCACCTGCTTGCGACCGGTGCCGGCAATGTAGAACCCGGGCGAGACGAGCTGGCCGGCGTTCAGTTGGATCCGGCAGGACATGTTGATGAGCCGCGACGCGTCGGGGGAGACGCTCACGACCGCGCCGCGCGTCGTGGTCGTGCCCGTGGCGTTGGCCAACGTGGCGGTGTAGGTGCCGGCGTCCGAGGACGACGTGCTGCCGAGCCAGAGGGTGGGCTGGGTCTGGCCGGCGATGGCAGTGCCGTTCCGATACCACTGGACGGTGTCGCCGGAGTCCGTCGACACGACGCCCAGGCTCAGCGGACTGCCGGGAAACACGGCCTTGTCGGCCGGCTGGGTCAGGATCACCGGCGCGGCGGGAACAAACTGCCACCAGTCGAGGTTTGCGCCGGTGGACGCCGCGCCGCGGTAGACCAGGTAGAGATCATGCACGCCGGTGGCGCCGCTCACGGTGCAGGACGCGCTTATCCAGGACTGGTCGCCGCCGGTTCCAGTGGCGGTGCAGGTTCCAATCCGGGTGCCGGTCGCGCTGTCGAGGCGAAGTTCGATGTTCCCGCCGGCCGTCGCAGTCGCGAGGCTCGCCCGAAACCCGGCTGCTCCGACGGTGCCGAAGTCCACGCCGCGAATCCGGGTCCACGCACCATCCTGCGCGTAGCGGACATCCATTCCCCCGGCGCTGCAGGTCTCGGTGGAGATCCCGGATTGCGCATTCATCATCTCGGCTTCCTCCCGGACGTAGGGGTTCACGTGGGCAAGCTGGGTGACGCCGTCGGTGGTGTAGGTGACCGGCTGGATCGTGCCGTCGGCGTTGAACGTGAGTTCCTCGAGGCCGAGGTTGCGGCGATAAGTCGTCGGGATGCCCGCCTGGGTCGCGACGCTGCGGTTGTGGTACGCGTGGTACCACCGGCCGCCGAGCGTGAAAATCGCGTGATGGTTGTTGTTATTGTTGCTCGGCGGCTGGCCGGCGATCGTGCCGCGGTAGACAAACCCCGCCATCGGATCACTGCTGGTCATGTAGTCGATGGTGAGGCCGCTGGACGGGTTGCTCGAGTAGGAGAAATAGTAGAGCCCGTTCCGTTTGAAGGCCCACGAGTCCTCGAAGAAGTTGGGGGTGGAGATCGTGGCGGCGGTCCCCGACGTGCTGATCATGTCCTCGTTGAGCCGGATCACGCGGGCGTTGGTGATCCCGTTGCCGCCGAAATAGAGGTACGCCTGGCCGTCGTCGTCGATGAAGACCGAGGGATCGAAAAGCCAGATGCTCGGGCCGGCCGCCCCCGGGGTGCTCGCATTGATGAGCGACGAGCCCTTCGCGTCGGTGAAGGGCCCGAGGGGCGTCGGTGCGGAGGCGACGCCGATGCCCGAGGCGTTGTTGGCAAAATACAGGTAGAAGCGGCCGTTGCGTTCGATCGCCGCCGGCGCCCAGGAGTATCCGGCCCAGGTGGCGTTGTCGGGCACGCGGAAGACGACGCCGTGATCGGTCCAGTTCTTGAGGTCCGTGCTCGAGACGCAGACGAGCGATTTCATCACGTAGCCGCCGCCGACCGGATTTTCGTCGTCGTTCGAACAGTACAGATAGACGGTGCCGTTGAAGACCAGCGCCCCGGGATCGGCGAGGTAGCGCTGCGAGACGATCGGGTAATCGGCGCGCACCATCGCGGAGGCTGTGAGAACCCCGAGCAGGAGGAGTCGGCGGAGCGGCGGGATGGGATTCACGGAAAAGAGGGGTGGCGGAAACGGCGCGACAACGCCCGCCATGGCGCACCACGCCTCGCGGCAACAGAAGCGCCGTCCCGGTCTAATAGGTGAACCGGCCCGGAATATTCACATTACCGTAATCAAGCCGCCCGCGCGGTGCTCTAACCCGCCCGGCATCTTTCACGATGTCGCCGCGGTGCCTCCACCGCGCGATCTCCGGTCGGGGTAGGGCGGCGAGCCTGCCCGCCGTAGCGCTTGGGCGAAGGAGGGTCCCTTCGCCGCCTCAATGTTTGGTGTAGCCGAAATCGTAAGATTTTGGCCTTAACCCCGAATCAGCTCACGCGGAGCCCGCGGAAACGCGGAGGAAAAACCGGAGTGATCACTGACACGCTGGTGGAACGCGATGTCCTCATCGCGTTGAGGTTCGAGAGGCAGCCGGTAGGGCGGCCAGTCCCTTGGCCGCCTCGCACGATGCGGTCTGTGCGGATGTGCACAGGTGCGAGCTGGGCGCGTCGCGGTTCCAGACAGGCGCGGAAGGGACTCCGCGCCCTACCGCGATCCGTTCGAATTGTCGGCGCTGTGGCGGGGGCGTCGCTTGCCTCGCGAGATTCGGAAATCAGACCCGGCGGGCGCGGAAATTTGGATTTCCGTCGCGGGCGTTTTCCTGATTCACCGGGCGGATGAATTCGGCGGAGTCGGCTGGCTCGACGTCGCTTCCCTGGCGGCGGGTTCTGCTCGTGGTCGGACTCCTCGCCGTGGCGGCCCTGGCCGGATACCGCAACACGCTGACGGCCCCGTTCGTGCTCGATGACGGTGGCACGATCACCGACAACCCGACGATTCATCACCTGTGGTCGGCAATGGTTCCGCCACGCGGCGGGTACACCGTCAGCGGGCGTCCGGTTGCGAATCTCAGTTTCGCGCTCAACTACGCGATCAGCGGGCAGTCGGTGTGGAGTTATCACCTGCTTAACCTCGCGATCCACTTCCTGGCCGCGTGCACGTTGTTCGGAGTGGTCCGGCGGACGCTCGCGGGCCCTGTTTTGCGCGCCCGCTTTGGCCGCGTTGCGCTGCCGCTCGCGGGCTTCTCCGCGGTGCTGTGGCTGCTGCATCCGCTGCAGACGGAGGCGGTCACTTATGTTTCGCAGCGGGTGGAGTCGCTGATGGCGCTGTTCTTTCTGCTGACGTTTTACGGCTTCGTGCGCTCGATCGATTCGCCGCGGCCGCGGGTCTGGCGCGCGCTGGCGCTCCTGGCCTGCCTGCTGGGGGTGGGAACGAAGGAGGTCATCGCGACGGCCCCCGTGCTCCTGCTGCTGTATGACCGGACGTTCGTCGCCGGAACATTTCGCGGCGCCTGGGCCGCGCGCCGGGGCTTCTATCTGCTACTGGCCGCGACCTGGCTGCCGCTCGCTGCGCTGGTGGCGGGGACCGGTTGGGATCGCGGTGGGACGGCCGGGTTCGACGTCGGCGTGACGCCCTCCGCGTACTGGTGCACCCAGTTCGAAGCGCTGGTGCGTTATCTGCGGATGAGCGTGTGGCCGCACCCTCAGATCTTCGACTACGGCACGTTCTGGTACGGGTTGGGCGCGGCGGCGCCGTACGCCCTCGTCATCGCGGTCCTCGCCGCGGCCACGCTCGTGGCGCTCTGGCGGTGGCCGTCGGCCGGGTTTGTGGGCGCGTGGTTCTTCGCGATCCTGGCACCGACCAGTCTCGTGCCTGGCACCATCCAGATGATCGTCGAGCATCGGATGTACCTCCCGCTTGCCGCCCTGGTCGCCTTTTCGGTTGCCGGGGCCTACGCGCTGCTCGGACGTCGCAGCCTGTGGCTATGGCCGGCGCTGGCGGTGGCCGCTGGCGCGTTGACCTTCCAGCGCAACGAAGTCTACCGGTCGGACCTGGCACTGTGGCGCGACACCGTGGCCAAGGTTCCCGACAATGCGCGGGCACGCTACAGTCTCGGCATCGCCTTCACGGAGCGGGGGCGGTACGCCGAGGCGGTGGAGCAGGGGAAGGAGGCCCTCCGGGTCGACACCCGCGGCGCTTACCGGTCGAAGGCGTTCATGGTCCAGAACAAGCTCGGACACGACCTGGTGATGCTCGGGAAGACGGACGAGGCGGTGCCGCACTTTGAGGCCGCCCTGCGGCAGGATCCGATCTACGGGATCGCCCACCTCAACCTCGCCCGGGCACTCGTGTCGCTGAACCGGTATCCGGAGGCGATCCGGCACTACGAGGCCGCCTTGCAGCGGCATATCGGCGGCGCCGAGGCCGAGGAGGAGCTCGGCGACGCCCTGATGCACGAAGGCCGGACCGCCGACGCGGTCGGGCACCTGCAGGCGGCGCTGCGCCTGGCTCCCGGGTCGGCGCCGGGTCTCAACAACCTCGGGTATGCGCTCCTGATGACCGGACATGTCGATGCGGCGGTCGCCGCCTACCGTCAGGCGGTACAACTCAATCCCCAGTACGTGGCGGCGTGGGTCGGGCTGGGCTATGCGCTGATCACCGCCGGGCGTCCGGCGGAGGCAGTCGGGCCGTGCACAACGGCGGTGACCTTGCGGCCGGAGTTCGCCGATGCGCACAACGTCCTCGGGATCGCATTGGCCCGGAGTGGGCGTTCGAACGAGGCGATCGCCGCCTTTGAGCAGGCACTCCGGTTCGGCGGACGGGGGCCGGACGTCTATAACAACCTCGGCAATGCGCTCGCGGCCGTGGGCCGCCGAACGGAGGCGGTTGCCCGCTACCGGGAGGCGCTGCAGGTCGACCCGGACTACGCACCCGCTCAACGCAACCTGGGCGAGGAGCTGCAACGGTCCGGTGACCCCACGGAAGCCGCGGGGCCGCGGAGAAAGGAGCCCCGGTAGGGCGCGGAGTCCCTTCCGCCCCAGGGCTCGGATGCCGGTGCCCGGAGCCCGTCACTTCTCGTGCATTTTCGTGCTTTTTGTGGCCGTCAGTTCGGGGCGGCGGATGTTTGAAATCCACCCGGACGATTAGCCACAAGAAGCACGAAAAAGGCGCGGGACTCGGCATGCCGGAATGGGTCCGAAGTGGCCGCCACTTCTGGGCCTGTCTCCGCGTCCTCCGCGGCTCCGCGTGAGACCCGGTTTGGGCCTCGGTCGAGCTCACGGGCAGGGCGAAGAACCGCGGAGCGAACGGCATCGCGGGGGGGCAGGACCCTGTCGCGGTCGGCGCAGCGGACAGAGGAGTGGCGCCTTCGCGATACCTGTCCCGATCAGGGGCAGCGGCGTGTCCTGGTGGATGTCCCGATCGGGGAGTAAGGCATGTCCCGATCCGTGTCCCGATCGGAGGCTCGCAGGGATCGCGACACGATCGGGACACGGATCGGGACACGGGACTTCAGGGGGCAACGTGGCGTGTCCAGGTCGGGGGCAATGCGGTCGGTAACGAGGAGCGGCGGCGTCGGCAGTCGCCTGTTGCGCTGCACGGTCGGCCAGGACAGTCCGGGGTCGGAATCAGCCCGGAGGGCTGTGGGTGAAGCGGCGCAAAACCGGGAAAACGACCCTTTGAAAATAGCGCGGGGCTTAATTGCCGAATGCGGTGCTTTGATTGCCGAAAGCAATATAAGATATTGTAGAAAAGGAGATTGGGATAATTGCCGAATAGCCGAATTAGTGTCCGAATGACCATTCGGACATCAAGCGCGGGGGATTCGGACGTTAACCGCCCATTCGGCAATTAAGCTCGGCGGGTTGCCGGGACCGGACGCCGTGCCGCCTCTCGCTGCAGCCCCAAGTCCTCCGGTCCGATCCGCTCCGGCGGGGTCGAAGTCCCCGCCACGACCGTCGCGAAAAGGGGCTGACGTCACCCGACCTGGACACGGCTGCGCGGCGCCGGACCGCCATGTCCAGATGCCCTCCACCCTGAGGGTGGAAGGCCTCGCGCCCTTCATCGGGACACGCCTCGTCCCCCTGGTTGCCCCAAGCACCGGGACGGCGTCGTGACGTCCCGACCTCGACGGCCTGAACGCCGCGCCGGCGCTCGGACCCTCCGACTCCGGCGGGGGCCCTCCCTGTCCGAACCCCTGGCTTCAGGCAGGGGGATCACGGCCCCGAGCTTCCGGCTCGGACAGGCAACCGGCCGGCCGAGCCCCTGCCCGGCCGGGAAGGACGACGCCGTCGTAGGCCGCGAGCTTTCTCGCCCCCCGATCGAAACAACCGCGCCCGCAAGCGGGCAGCCAGTTGTGTTCGGCATTCTGGGTGCGATTATAATGTGGAAGAGGGAGAGGAAGGTGAGAACAAGGCGGTGGAGTGGAAAAGGGGGCGAGTGGTGAATGTCACCGAAACGTAACTACCAGGTGAGAGCGGAAATGGTGT
>DASZYH010000272.1:0-101984 GCA_035545515.1 Opitutaceae bacterium | reverse complement strand
TTGACCTGTCCCTTATGGTGGCGATGGCGGATTTGGCCTGTCCCTGAACTTTGGACGTCAAGGGCCGTTGCGGGGGGGCGCGGCGGGCAACCAGCCGTTGAAGCGCATCCAGTCGAGCAGGCGCTGCGGCCAGAGAGCTGTCGGACCGTATTTCGGGTCGAGGCTGTTGCCGTGCGAACCCTGGGCGTAGAGATGCACCTCCGTGGGCACTCCCGCGGCGCGCAGCACCTCGGCGAGATAGAGCGAGTTCTGAACCGGCACCGTCTTGTCCGCCATCGTCGCCACCAGGAACACCGGCGGCATGTCGCGGCGAACTCGGGTCTCAATCGAAAGCTTGTCAACCAGCCGCGGATCGGGATTGGCGCCCAGCAGCGCCTCACGCGAGCCACGATGAGCATAGGGCGGCTTCATCGTCACCACCGGGTAAACCAGTGCGACAAAGTCAGGCCGGGCGCTCACCGCGTCCAACGCCGCGCCGGTCCGCCCATCAGCATCATCCCACAAGGTCGCCGCACACGCCGCGAGGTGTCCGCCCGCCGATTCGCCGAGCAACCCAATCCGATCCGGCCGCACCCCAAAACTCGCCGCCCGCGATCGCACGAGCCGGATCGCCCGCAGCACATCCTGAAACGGTGCCGGATACCCGTATTCGACCATTCGGTACTTCAAAATAAAAACGGTCACGCCCACCGCGTTTAGGAACCGAGTCTCCTCCCCGCCGTCCGGACCGATCGTGATATGGGTATAACCACCGCCCGGGCAGAAGATCACCGCCGTTCCGCAACCCATCCCCGGCGCCGGAGCATACATCACGAGCGACGGGTAGTGCACTCCCGTGATCCGGTGATTGACCATCTTCTCCGGACCGGCACCCGGTTTGAGACCGGGCACGCCTTCCGGCCAGAGCGGGATGGATTTCGGTGCAACGGTCGCCTGTGCCGTTAACGCGACTGCCAGACCGAACAGGAAAGATACGATTCGTTTCATTTGCGTCATTTGTTATCGGTCCGCATTGCACCATCAGGCCGCCAGTGATCCGCGCCCCCGAGAATATCAGCCACCGTGTAGCCCCGCGCCTCGTCATCACTCAGTTGGCGACTCCACGTCACAACCGTTCGCGATGCGTCCTTCCCGACGAAACACAGGAACGGCTTGTCCTTCGGGATGATAATCTGTCCCTGGTAGACGCCCGGCGCGATGTGGATCACGTAGGGCGAAGTCGCATTCGCCGGCGCCGCGGCGATCGCGGCTTGGATGGTCGTGAAAGCACCGGAGCCATCGGCGGCAACGAGAGTCTCGGAGGCAGCGCCAGCGGCTGAAATCGAGGCCGTCATCAGCGCAATCAAAACAGTCAGGCAGAGCTTCATTGGGTGGGGATAAACTCGGCGTAGGTGACTGGCGCGGAGGGACAGCGCCGGCGCAAGCCGAGGAACACCCGGCAATCGAGTGTGAACTGTCGCCGGACGGCGATCTCGAGCGTGCGCGCATCGTCGACGAAAAAACGCGGGCGAGATTGAACGCTCCCTTTCAAAAGGAGTTTGCCGGCTGGGATGCGGACGGGGCGTCCGCGCTCCCGGCCGAACTGACCCAAGTCAGGCTTTATGGGTTGAGGCTGTTCGCACGTGGAAAACCGGCCACTCGCTCACGCTCACAGCCGCATCGGAGTAAGACCAAACCCGCCCGCTCGCTGGCGCTCGCAGCTACGGGTAAAGCGATGGATCAATCTCCGCTCAATGTCGGGGGCGCGGGCGGGGGCGACGCGGGGAGAGGCGGCGCGGGCGGGGGCAACGCCGTCTCGGTGGCCGGGGATGACGCGGCCTCGGCGGGCGAAGACGACGCGCCGGAAGAGGACGGGGGTTCTTTCGGACCGAAGTCGAGGCGGACTTTGTTGGATTCGGGGTCGACGACCAGCTTCGCGCTGTAGGTTTTCCCGCTCTTGGCCGAGACGAGTCCGCCCACGGCGATTGGCGCGCCCTGGTGCCAGCCGTCGAGAATGGGCACATAGTCCTCCGCCGTGAAGGTCCGGCCGAAGGCGTTCTTGTAGAGCCGGACGTTCGGCCAGCCCGCCGCGGCGAAGTAGATGCCGTGGTCCAGCAGCAGCTTCCCCGTCTTCGGGCACTTCACGCCTTTCACCTTTTTCGGTTCCGGCAGAACGAGGCAGAGTTTCTTCGCCTCAGCATCGATTCCGATATCCGCCTCGTACTCGCGGCCGGTCCCCGACTTCAACGCCTTCGCATGGTGAACTTTCCCGGCGTGGACCTGCGTCAGCAATTCAACGTACTCCGCCGCGGCGAACTCCCGCCCGAAGGCCCGCTTCCAGAGCCGCACCCCCGGCCAGCCCGCCGCCTCGAAGAATGGTCCGCGATCCAGCATCGGCTGCCCTGACTTCGGACACATCGCCCCCTCGACCGGCGTACCGTCGGTGATCGGCACCGACTCGCCTTCGTCGAGGACGCGCTGCGTCGTCTTGATGAACGCCTCCTTCATCGCGACGATCCGCTCGAGCAGGGCATCGAGAAACTGGATGCGATTCAGCGCCGCGGTCCCCTGCTCCATCTGCTTCAGGACCAATTCCCATTCCGCGGTGAGTTTGGCGGACAAGAACTCGGGCACGCGTTTCCCCAGTTCGCGAATGAGCAGCCGTCCGTTTTCCGTCGTGACAATGTTCTTCCCCTGCCGCTCGAGAAATCCGCGCTCCACGAGGGTGTCGATAATCGCCGCGCGCGTCGCCGGCGTGCCGATGCCCTTGTCCTTCAGGATGTCCATCATCGCCTCGGCCTGTTCCGGGTCCGCCTCGCTGTCGAACGACTCGCCCGCGTAAAGCATCGCGTCGAGCAGCGTGTCGTCGCGGTACGGATCCGGCGGATTCGTCTGGCTCTGCCGAAGCTGCACCTCCGCCAGCGTCGCCGGACCGCCGCCGATTGCTCCCAGCGGAGGTTTCTTCTCGGACTTGCCGGGTTTCTCCCAGCGAAGATAGCCGGGAAATTCGACTTCCTCGCGCGTGACCTTGAACACCGCCGGGGCATACGCACCGATTGCGCCTTTCTGCGTGTAGGTTCGCGTAAAGACGTTGAACCGCGCCGGCTCGTCGAGCGCCATCAGTGTCGCCTTGAGCACCGTCAGGAAGACAAACCGCTCGTCCGGCGTCAGCCCGTCGATCGAGTCCGTCTTCCCCGTGGGCACGATGCCGTAGTGATCGGAGATCTTGCTGTCGTCGAAGGCCCGCGACTTCGCGACGATCTCCGCCGCCGTCATCGGCTGACTCGAAAGGTGCAATGCCGGCTGCGTCTCCTTCAGATGCGCGACCACCCCGGCGAGATCGCCGTGGATCCGCTCGCGCAGTTTCGTCGGGAGGTGGCGGCTATCGGTTCGCGGATAGCTGAGGAGCTTTCGGGTCTCGTACAGTTCCTGGAGAATTCCCAACGTCTGCGTCCCGGTGAAGCCGCGCTGCTTCGAGCAGAGCTTCTGCACCTCCTGGAGATTCAGCGGCAACGGCGGCCTGCTCGTCCGAACGGACCGTTTCTCGGCCACGTCGTAGGCATTCGGCTCCTTCGCCGCGGCGGCGAACGCCTCCGCTTTCGCCCGGCTCCAAAACACCTTCTTGTCGCGCTCGGTGTTCACCTCCGGCGCGCCCAGCAGTTTCGGCCGGTCGGCGGACGCGGCATACGCATCGAGGTCGGCCTTCGCTTCCAGCCCGTCGAAGACCCCGTACGCGTCCCAGAACGGCTGCGGCTTAAAATTGGCGATCAGCCGGTCGCGCGCATCGACGAGCGCGAGCGTCGGGGTCTGCACGCGCCCCACGCTCCAGACCTTCCATTTGCCGCGCCCCCGCGGCAGCGTCTTCTGCGCGAGCACGGTGACATTCATGCCGATCAACCAGTCGGCCTCGTCGCGCGTGAATCCCGCCTGCCCCAATCCGTTCCGGGTCGCCGATGGCGCCCGGTTGGCGAACGCCTCGCGCAACCCCTCCTCCGTGGTTTCCTGGGCCCACACCCGCGAATACCGCGATTCCGCCCGGGCACCGCAACCGCGCATGATCTTGCGGAAAATGACCTCGCCCTCGCGACCGGCGTCGCACGCATTGACAATTTCCTCGCCGTGGTGCTGCGCAATCTGCTCCCGCAGGATCTGAAGATAACGACCGCCGTCCTCGCGCTCGATCTGCGTGAAATTCCATTTCGCACCGTTCGGCCCCGGCGGCGGAACAATCGGAATGTCACGGACGTTCCACCGGCCGTATTTTGGGTCGTAGAACTCCGGCGGCGCCAATTCAAACAGATGTCCGCGCCCGCTGACGATCGATACCTCCTCACCGGATGACAGCCTCCCCCGGTGGGGGCCGATTCCCTCGTATTTGCGACCCAGCAACGCCAGCGCGAGGCTGCGAGCCACATCGGGTTTTTCGGCAACGATCAGGATCTTCGACATCCGGCGCTGATCTCAGCGCGCCGCCCCGCCGCAACGCAATGCGGATCCAAACGGAAAAGAGGAAACTGGAGAAACGTAAGAAAGAAGAAACGTTCGAAAGTAGAAACGACGAAAACGGTGAGGCGGGAGATCGAAAGATCGGAAAATCGGGAAACGACCAATCTTCGCCCGCGCGGAGAGGTCATCCGTTCGCGTTTCGCCTTTCCAGAATTTCTTCTTTCCGAGTTTTTCGATTTTCCAGTTTTCCGTTCTCCCGATTTTCCCCGTTTTCCTCTGCTACTTCCCCGGTATTCCTGCGTCTGCCGGGTTGCGATCCGCTGGGGGCATGGCACTTTGGGCCGCTCCGGGCGTCGTATTCTGACCCATGAACAAACCGTTGCTCCCACTCCTCGCCGCCGTCGTGGGCCTGGCATGTGCGGTCTTGTTCATTCGCTTGTGGCAGGACGACCACGCGGCGGCGACGGCCATGCGACAAGTCAACGCGGCACCGTCGTCCGGCAGCTCACCGGAAGCGTCGACGACGTCCGCAGCGGCGCTGCAAATCTCCGATCCGAAGGTCCGGGCCGTGATGCAGCAACTGGCGAAGCTGCTCCTTCGCCATGACGTGCGGCCGGATGAAACCGTCCTGACCTTCAAGGATGCCACCGCCCTCGCCCGTTTTCTCCAGCGCGCCGGCCAGGCCGGACTCACCGTCGTCGGGCGGCTGGATGCACTGAATGCGGTGCGGGTCCGGTACTCGGACATCGGCGCGCTGCAAAACGAGCTGGCGAAAAACGCGGGCGATTACTCGGACGTATCCGGCAACTACGTCTTCAACATTCCGCAGACTCCGGCGAAGCAGGACCGCGCCGCCATCAATCAGATTCCCGTCGGCAACGCCGCCCTTCCGATGGTCGGGGCCACCGGCGACCGGAGCACGTGGGGCCGGGGCATCACCATCGCGATCCTCGACACCGGCGTGGCCGCGGATCCGACGTTCGGCACCGGACGACTCAACACCCTCGACGTGGGCTTGGGCGTCGCTCCGGGAACTGCGCAGGACGATGGACACGGGACGTCTGTCGCCTCGCTTGCGTCCGGAGCCTCGGCCGACGCACCGGGCGTCGCGCCCGCCGCCAACATTCTCAGCATCCGCGTGACTGACGTGAATGGGACCAGCGACATCTTCACGATTTCCCAGGCGATTGTCGCCGCCGTGGACGCCGGCGCCAAGGTCATCAACGTCAGCATGGGAGGCTACGGAACGAACCCCACGCTCAACGGCGCGATCACGTATGCCTTGAACAACGGCGCGGTGGTGGTTGCCGCCGCCGGCAACGACCAGGCGGCCGAACTCGCGTGGCCCGCTGCCGACCCGCGGGTGGTTTCCGTCGGCGCCGTCGACAAGGCGGGACAGCAGGTGATCTTCTCGAACTCGGGCCCGCAATTGCAGCTCACCGCCCCGGGGTACGGCGTCCAAACCGCCTGGCTCGACGGACAACGCGTGTACGTCGATGGCACCTCGGCGAGCGCACCGATCGTCTCCGGAGCGATCGCCGCCGTGATGTCCCAAAATCCGACGCTGACGGCGAGCGAGGCGGCGCAAGTGCTCGATCGCACCGCGAGCGACGCCGGACCGCCGGGCCCCGATTCCTCCTATGGCAACGGCATCCTGAACGTCGGCTGGGCGATGAACCTGAACAATCCCGCTTACGTCGACACGGCCGTCACCAGCCATTATTACGACGCGGCGAACAACCAGATGGATTTTGTCGTGCAGAACCGGAGCGGCAGCACCATGGCGGGAATGACGCTGGATGTGACCGCCGGGACGACGACCAGTGATTATATCGTGTCTGGGCTGCAGCCGGGGCAAAGCCAGGTGATCCGCGTGCCGGTCAACACCGCGCAATTGAATAGCGCCGGGCAGATCCGCTACACGACGACCTTGGTCAATCCGATCGGAATCCGCGACCAGGTGCCGTCGAACAACCAACGTTCGAGCGTCCTGACCGCGCCAACGACGCACTGAGCGGCCAGATTCGCGGCGTGCGCACGATGAGCGGTGACGGCGCGAGCAAGCTCGCGGCCTACCGGATCCGGCGGGTTGGGCGCCCGGTCCCCGCGAGGCATCTCGGACGCGATAACCCGCGCGGGATCGAGCGGACGCTGCGCCTCGCGCCGTGCGAGCACCGCGCCCACAACGCCGAGCAAGTGGACGCTAATGACCGGGCGGGCGGCGCGGCACCATGGTCACGAGCCACTGACCACCGTATTGCTTGTAGGCGTCGAGACCGCGCTGACCGCCGAGCACATTCGAGATCTGCGATGATGCTTCCTGCGCCAGCGCCGTGAGCTGCGCCGTCTGATTCGCACGGGTCAGCGTTGTGTCGGTCCGGATCGCCTCGGCCCGCTGCTGGATGTCTTTTTGGATCCCGCCCACCTGGGTCGCCGCCGACAGCGGCAGGTCCAGCCGGCTGACGAGTCGATTGAGCTGATAATCCTGCGGGTTCATCACCTGGTTGAAGTCGGCGGCACGCTGGTCGCCAATCGCGGCGCTGATCTGCGACTTCAACGTATCGAGTGCGGCATCGCGCGCGGCGGTCTGATCCGGTGTCAGCGTGTTCGTCTGACCGAACATCGGGTTCGCCGGGAACTGCTCGAGATAGGCCTGGTACGCCGGATAGATTGAGCGAAACTCGGCTTCGGTCGGCTGGAAGGGCATCAGCAGATTGCGGAGCGTCCCGCCCGCGATGCCATTTCGCATCATGAAATCGGTGACTTCGCCGGGCGAGAGGAACTGCCCCAATGCGTCGCGCAACTGGCTTTCCATCCCCATCGCCTTTGCGCGGTCGGCCGGCAGCATCGCGCCGCTGTTTGCACCGGCCGCATAGATGTCGGCCCGCTTGTTCGCGAAACCGATCCACACCTGATAAAGCTGGTAGAGTTTATCCATGGGAATGTCGCCCACCTGGATCCGCAGCATCGCCTTTCCATCCTCCGTATCGGCAAACAGCTCCTCGGCGTTTCCGCCCAACAGCTTCATCAGCAGCGCGGTTTGATCGGTCTGCAATTTGCGAAGCTCCGGCCCGATTTTCGGGTCGAAGAAGTCGTTCGTCGGCTTGTTCCAATAGGGCGCCTTGAGGGAATCCTTCTCGATCTCCAACCGGTGGGCATCGAACTGTTCCTTGACCAGAGCCTGAACGACGCGGCGCAGCACGAGCGGTGGGAATCCCGCCTCGCGGAGCCGATGCACGACTGCGGCCAGATCGTCGTTGGGATGGAGACGCGCCCAGAGCGTCTGCGGGGTCGACGCGGCGGGCCCGCCCTTCGCGACGGCAGTCCCCTGCCGGTTGGCGGAGGCCGCGATCGATTGCGGCGACTTTCCGTCGATTACGCTTGAAAACGTCGGGGCCGTTTCGGCCCGGTGCACAAGGAGAAGTGCCGCGAGCCCGACATTGGCAGCCAACGAAACAGCGAGAAGGATCGTTCCGATTTTCATGGGGAGCGACGGTTAGGGTTTCGGGGCGGGAGCTGGAGCCGGAGCCGGGGCGGCGGGCGCCGGCTGACGTTGCAGCTGGTTGATCCAGCCACCGCTGCTTTGACGGTAGGCCGTGACTCCGTCGGGCCCGAGAGTCGGGGTCAGCCGCAGCACGGCTTCGGAACCGAGCGCGTTGAGCTGCGAGACCCGCTGCGCCGGCGTCAGCGTCTGGTCGCGTCGGACCGCGGTTGCGCGCGTCATGATGTCCTTCTGCACCGCGACAATGTCCGCCGCCGCGCTGGCGGGCAGTTGGAGTCGGTTCGCGATCGCCGCGGCCTGCATATACGACGGATCGGTCTTCTGCTTGAGTTCGGCAAACCGATCGGGCGCGAGCACCGCCTGCGCCTGCGTCAGCAGTTGCCGTTCGCCCTGGTTTCGGGCGATACGCTGCTCCGGAGTCATCAGCTCGAAGTTCCCGTTGGCGTATTGGGCATCGTAGGCCTGCTGGATCTTGAAGAGCGCCCGGAACTCATCCTCGGTCGGACTAAACGCCGTGAGCTGGTTGCGCAGCCAGCCGGCGCTCGGGCTCGTCCGCAGATCGTACTCGAACATCTCGTCCGGCGTGAGCAGCTTCTCGACGTCGGCGCGTTGCTGCTGCTGGAGATAGGCGATCTGCTCGCGGTCCTCCGGCAGCAGGATTCCCTGGGCCTTGCTGCGGATCTCGTTGATCAGGTCGTTATAGTCGGAATTGATCTGGGCCAGAGCGGTCAGCTTCTCGGGTGAAAGATTGCCGTATTGGTGCGCTTCACGCGCGAGGTCCAGCGGCGACGAACCGGCATCGGGCCCGAGGATTGCGTCGACGGCATCCTTCTCGTCGCGTTGGAGCTTCTGCCGGGCAGCCAGCACTTTTCCCGTGAACCCGGCGAGCGTCCACCAGGGCTGCGCATTGATCATCTCTGCCAGGGCATGGTGGCGATCGGCGAACTGCTGCATGACCAAGGCCGTGATGATCGCGCGTTGCAGCGAGGCGGGAAATCCCTCCGCCTTGAGCCGCGCTGCAATCGCCTTGAGGTCGCCCTGCGTCAGGTTCTTCCAGGTGTCGCCGGGAATCGTTTTGGCCGTGGCCGCCCTTGGCTTCTTTTCCGCCGTCGCCGCCCCCGGCACTTTCGAAGCGGAACCTGCCGGACCGTAGTGAAGGAAGTTCTGCCAGTGGGGAGACCTTTGGACGACGGCGAACACCAGCACGGCATTCGCGAAGACCGACAGCGCAATGAGCAGGGGCTTCATGGGGGTAACGGGGAAAAAGGAATGGATAAATCTATTCCAAATATAGAGAACGCGGCGACGCTAAAGACATCAGCATGCGGAGACCCGGCGGTAAAACCGAGTCCCGGCAATGTTCCGAATTGCCGGCCAGGGTGAGGTCGAACGCCGAGCGCTGGGTCATGCTAGAGCGTCGTGCTGTGAGCAGATCAGCCTTGTACGCGCCGTTTCGGGAAGGAGAAACCTGTGTCTCGCGAAGGCGGCGAAGGGTACGAAGGATTCGGTGGATCGTCGTCGGGGATCGTCGGCAACGGGCGTCGCACTACCCCGTCCCTTTGTCACCTTCGATCCCATCGCGAGACCAGCTCACCGCGTTGCATTCAATCCAGCCCGATGGGGACATCGGGCTCCACCAAATGAGGGTTTGGGCCTCCAGATACCCGTCCGGAACGGGAGGGTCCGGGCATCGGCGGCCCCTCCGCGGGCGTGAGGGTTGGCACGCCCTCGACCCTCCCCGCGGCTGAGGGTTGGCAAGCCGGTAAGGGTGTGTCGCGATGACGGCTTTGACGCCCGCCACCCTCAGGGTAAGGCAGGGTGGACCCCGTCGGTTCAAGCCGCCGGACCGTGTTCAGATGGCGTCGCAATCGCCGTGCTCCGGACCGCCTCAGGCCGGTGGAACGCGCTGTCCTCAGCGCGTTGCTCCTGGCTCATTTCGAGCCAGCCCGATGGGGACTTCGGGCTCGACCAAGCGGGACTTTGCGCCCCCACCAGAGGGGTCAGGACGCTGGAGGTCCGGGCCGCACCCCGCGGCCGGAATCGGTGACCAAGATCCCCGTCAACCGGCTTAATTGCCGAATGACGTGGTTAATTGCCGAATCCCTCCCGTTTTAATGTCCGAATGCCGATTCGGACATTATTCCGGCAATTCGGCAATTATCGTAATTATATAATTATAAAAATGTTATTAGCTATTCGGACATTAAAACGCGGGATTCGGCAATTAAACCGGCCGTTATTTCCAGAGGGCCATTTTCCCGGGTTTCCGCTGCGCGGACACCCGGCGCACCCAGCCAATCGCTGCTCACCGATCCGACCGGGCTGCAGCCAATCGTGCCCGACCCATCCGGCCCGGTTGCAGCCTAATCGCCCCCCTGCCTTCCGACCCAGTCTAGGCCACTTCGTGGGCTGACCTGAACGCCAGACTGAAGACTAATCGTCCCCGGCATCTGAGGCGTCCCCGGAGCGGAAACGTCCCGTGTCCCGATCGGTGTCCGGGTCGTGTCCCGATCGGTGTCCGGGTCGTGTCCCGGTGCCCGCCAGCTCCCGGATTGCGACACGCATCGGGACATGACCTGGTCACGATCGCGACACGCCTCCGACCCCGTGTCGCGATGAGGGTCGGCGGCGCCTTTCGGTCCCTGAAGTGACGGCCTGGAACAGCACGAAAAGTCACGAAGAGCGACGGGGGACTTCGGCCGCCCCGGACGCCAAGTCCCGCATCCTTTTGCGCTCTTTGTGGCCAATTGTCCTGCCTTGTGGGAGCCGTCGGACCCCGCCGAACCGACGGCCGCAGGACGCGCCCAAAGGCGCAGGAGCCCCTCACCTGGGACGGGGTTTCCTGCGCGTTCTCTGTGACCTCCGGGTGAACTGGGCTGAGGCGTCACCGACGCACTCGCGATGCCTCGCGCGGTGAGGTCACCGCGCCCACAGCGATGCCTCGCTCCGGGCTCTGGACTGTCGGCACCCAGCTTCGGCGGCGCCTCACTGCTCCAGGCCCTCCATGGCGGCACCGCCGGATGACACACATGGCGCCAAGGACGCAAAAAGAATGACAATCGACGCGCAGCCGTGGGGACGCCGGCCCCCCTAGTCTTGCGGCCCCATGTCCCGCGAATTCCTCAACGCCATCGCTGCGCATCGGGCCGAAATCGAGCATCACTGGCGGACGTTGCTTCGGATCGAACCGGTGACCAGTCCCCTCGCAAACCCTGAGACGCTGCGGTACCTGATTCCGCGCACCCTGACCGAGATCCTGGACCGTGCCGCAAAGATAAACCGCAAGGTGGTCACCCTGGAGCAGGCGCGGGCCCCCGTCCCCGCCTGCACTTGTGGCAACAACCCCTATCGCGCCTACTTTCGCGCGGCGGAACTCGCCATCACCGAAGCCGGCGTGCTCGTTCAGGCGCGACTCCGCCCGTCCGTGCAGCAGGCAGCCGATCTGGCCGAACTCGTCTACGCCGTCCGCTCCCTCGCCCGCGCGGAAATCGACACGTTCTGCGGTGCGTGCACCCACCGCGGCCGGGCGCCGAACTGCCGGTTTGCACACGCTGCCTCCACGTCCAGCCCGGAGCCAGGTTGAGCGGTTTCTGCGTCGCCCAAACCGGGCGCGCCCGGCCCACGGTGGGGCAGCTTTGCGCTGATGGACTGGGGCCAAAATCTTACGATTTCGGCTACGAGGAAGGCGTGAGGGGCGAAGGGGGATGGCGCCGGCGCGTGGGGATTGTGCGCCCGTATGTGAGCGTCCGAATATCGGCCAAAATCTTACGATTTCGGCTACGAGGAGGGCGTGAGGGGCGGAGGCGAATTGGCGGTGAAGGGACTCACCGTACCCGCACCGGGCCGGCGGATTGACACAGTTCGGACTGGAATTCGGACACGTGTCGTCGTTTCGTCCGACGTGCCCCGCACCCGCCTTTCATTCCCACTGCTCTGCGTCTTCGGCTCCCTTGCCATCGCCGCTCTGGCTGTCACCGCGCATGCCGCACCTCCCCTGCCGGTCATCCCGGGGACGTCGTACAACGTCACGACCTATGGCGCCGTCGGCGACGGGACGACCGACAACACCACAGCCATCCAGAACGCCCTCAATGCCGCCAAGACCGGAGGGGGCACCGTTGAGGTTCCGGCCGCACCCCAGCCCTACCGATGCGGTCCGATCACCGTCTACGGCAGCACCAACCTCCAGGTGGATGCCGGCGCGACCCTCCAGGCGCTCCCCTTCGGCACCTATCCCAAAAGCACGTCCTCGCCCGCCCATTTCATCACCATTGCCACCGGCTCGACCAACGTGGAAATCAGCGGCGGCGGCACAATTGATGGCGACGGCAGTGCCTGGTGGACCGCCTACAACGCCGGCCAGATCAGCAGCCGGCCGCGGCTCGTCCAGATCAACCACGTCGACACGATGCTGGTCACCGGCGTCACCCTGGAGAACGCGCCGATGTTTCACCTCGCGTTCAGCGCGACCAACGACGTCACGATCGATGGCGTGACGATCTCGTCGCCGGCGAATTCACCGAACACCGACGGCATCGATCCCGCCGGCCAGCACTACCTGATCAAGAACTGCACGATTAGCGTCGGTGACGACAACATCGCGATCAAGCCGGGCAGCGTGCTGTGCGGCGACCTCACCGTCACCGGCTGCGCCTTCGGCACCGGTCACGGGCTTTCCATCGGCGGTCAGACGAACGTCGGCCTGGACGGCCTGACGGTCGACCACTGCACGTTCAACGGCACCACAAGCGGATTGCGGCTCAAGGCCGACGCCACGCAGGGCGGACCGGTGCAGAATCTCACCTACTCCAACCTGACGATGACGAACGTCCCCTATCCGTTCGTCTTCTACAGCTATTACGCCGACGTCGGCACGCCGGGGGCGACCAGCGGATCGAACCAGACGACCCCGGCGAAGGTCGCGAGTTGGAACGCGACGCCGCCGAACTCGCTGAAGGCGACGACGATTCCGACCTGGCGAAACATCACGATCTCCAACGTCACCGCCACCGGCGCAACGGGCTACAGCACGATCTGGGGGCTGCCGCTGGCGAACGCGCTCATCGCGAACGTCACCTTCAACAACGTGCAGGTGAGCGGCGGTCCCGGCCTCGAGATTTACAACGCCGCCAACGTGCAGTTCACAGGCGCGACGAGTTTCACGACGCCCACCGGCGGCCAGGGGCTGACGACCTACAACGCGCTCTCAATCACCGGGCAGCCGCAGAGTCACACGGTCGCGCCCGGCGCGGCCGTCAGTTTTTCCGTCACGGCAGCCGGCAGCAGCGGGATCAGCTCCACCGCGCCGACCTATGAGTGGCTGTTCAACGGCGCGCCCGTTGCCGACGGCACGCTGGCTGACGGGACCACGATCAGCGGTGCGACCACCGCCACACTCACGCTGGGCAACGTGCACGCGGCGGACGCCGGCGCGTACGCCGCCCGCGTGTCCAACGCGCTCGACACCTACGATGCCACCGCCACGACGCTGCTGGCCGGCAACACCGCTGCGAGCGCGACCAGTGCCGCGGCCCAGCTCGACATCGTGACGCCGCCGCCGAGCGTCCTCGGCAACCTGTCGGTCCGCGCCGGCGCGGGCACCGGCGACCAGACGCTGACCGTCGGCTTCATTGTGAGCGGTTACGGCAAGCCGGTGCTGATCCGGGCCGTGGGCCCCGGCCTGAAGGACTATCAGGTGACGGACTTCCTGCCCGATCCGCAACTGACGGTTTACCGCGACAGCACCGTGATTGGCGCAAACGACAACTGGGGAACAGCCGCGGCGAACCCGGCGGTTGCGTCGATGGCGCAGAGCGTCGGCGCGTTCAAATTGACGGACGGCAGCCTGGACTCGGCGCTGGTCACAACGCTGGACAACGGCGGCTACACCGCGCAGGTCACCGGCAGTGGAGGCGGAATCGTGCTGGCGGAAATCTATGACGGCACTCCCGGCGTCGGAGCCCGGCTGATCAACCTCTCGGTCCGCGGCAACGCCGGCACGGACGCCGACGCCCTGTTCGCGGGTTTCGTGATCGAAGGCTCGGCGCCGAAGACCGTGCTGATCCGCGGAATCGGTCCGACGCTCAAGAATTTCAACGTGTCCGGAACGCTGCTCGATCCGCAACTCACGGTGATTCGGACCCGCGACAGCGCGCAGATCGCCACCAACGACGACTGGGGATCAAAGGCCACGTCACCGGATCTGGCGAACGGGATGGACGCCGTCGGAGCCTTTGCGCTGCCCGACGGGAGCAAGGATGCGGCCCTGCTGCTGACGCTCCCTCCGGATGCGTACACGGCCGAAGTCTCGGGGGTTGGCGGGACGAGCGGCGTGGCGTTGATCGAGGTGTACGACGTGCCGTCGCGTTGATGAGGCGCACCGGCCCGGTGCCGGATAGTGCGACCAATCGGATGCTGGACACGGAAGGCGGCCACCTAACGATGGCCGCTCGTCTCGAATGCCCGCGCCCTCCGCCCAGGAATCGAAGTCTACGCCGCCCGTCGTCCGCACCGCGGTGGTCTGGTGCGCGCTGATTGGCGGAACGCTCCTGCTCTTCTGGCGCGCGTCGCACTTCGGTTTCCTCAATTACGACGACCCGACCTATCTCACCAAAAACCCACATGTGCAGGGCGGGCTGAGCTGGGCGGGAATCAAATGGGCGTTCACCGCCCCCGCCGACTACTGGCACCCGCTCACGTGGCTCGCGCACATGCTCGACTGGCAGTTGTACGGAGCGTCGGCGTTCGGTCACCACCTCACGAGCATCGGTTGGCACGCGCTCAACGCCGTGCTGGTGTTCGCGGTTTTCCGGCGACTGGCCGGCGGCTTCTGGCGCAGCGCCTTCGCGGCGGCGCTGTTTGCCTGGCATCCGCTGCGCGTCGAATCGGTCGTCTGGGTGACCGAGCGCAAGGACGTGATGAGCGGCTGCTTTTTTCTGCTCACGCTGCTCGCGTATGAACGTTACGTCGCAGCGCGCGCGGAGAATCGACCGGCGTGGGGCCGGTATTTCCTCACGCTCGCGTGCTTTGTCGCCGGACTGATGAGCAAGCCGATGCTCGTGACGGTTCCCCTCGTCCTGCTGATTCTCGACGCGTGGCCATTCCGCCGCTGGAGCTCTGCCGCTTCGGTGCGCCGCGTGCTCCTGGAGAAGATTCCCTTTTTGGTCCTGTCGCTCGCCGCTGGAGTCGCGACGCTCGTCATGCAGCGACAGTCCGGTGCGTTTGTCCTTCAGGTGCCGTTCGGCGAACGCGCGGAGAACGCCGTGGTGTCGCTGGCGCGATACCTCGGGAAGTTCGCGTGGCCATTCGACCTCATCGTCTGCTACCGGCATCCTGGCCCGTGGCCTGTCGCAGCCGTCGTGGGAGCGGCGGTTTTGGTGATCGGCTTGTGCTGGGTCGCGTGGCAACAGCGGCGGAGGCGTCCCTGGATTGCCGTCGGACTTGGCTGGTTTCTCATCACGCTCCTGCCGGTCCTCGGGCTCGTGCAGGTGGGTTTCCAGGCCATGGCCGACCGCTATACCTATCTACCGCTGCTCGGAATCGAGCTCGCACTGATCTGGAGCGTACCGGTTGCGACGTCGCGCGCCGTCCGGACGGGCGTCGTCGTACTCGGCGTCGCGCTACTCGCCGCATGCGCCTGGCGCACGTGGAACCAGGAAGGCGTGTGGCACGACTCCGTCTCTCTCTTCGAGCATGCCGTCGCCGTCTCACACCAGAACGACATGGCGGAGGATTTGCTGGCCTCGGCGCTGTTTGCGGCGAATCGGATCAACGAAGCGGCGGTCCACGCCGAACGCGCGTGCGCGCTCAACCCTCGCAATGCGACCGCGCCCGTCACGCTCGCAGGGATCCGGGAACGTCAGGGACGCGTGAACGATGCGATCGCGCTCTACCGTACCGCCCTGCGGCTTCGACCGGACAACCCGGAAGTCAGTTGCCAGCTTGGGCTGCTCGAGTACGGCACGGGGCACCCGCGGGAGGCGTGGCAGTTCATGCTGCCGGTGATTCGAACCGAACGGGGATTTCGCCAACGCGCGCTCGAGATTGGACAGACCGCGCTTCAGCGCGGTGATCTCCGCTCGGCCCGTTTCTTCCACGAACTCGTGCTCGCGGCGGCGCCCGACGACGCCGAAGCCCATGCCGGCCTCGGGTACATCCTGATTCTCACCGGTGACCGCGCTGGCGGGATCGCGCAATGGCATCGCGCCCTCGAACTCGACCCCACGCTCCCCGGACTCCGCGAGCGCCTCGCAGAGATCGAAAAGTGACCGGCGGTGAAGGGGACGAGGGGGAAACGATAGGCGAGATCTGGTGGAACCGTTCAGGTGGTAGGGCGCGGAGTCCCTTCCGCGCCTCAACGCGATGGGGACATCGCGTTCCACCAAGTCTGTTCATCGGTATCGATTGGGATGGTTTACCGTTGGGCACGGTGCCCCCCCGCGGTCGTGTTGTAGGCGCGGTGACCTCACCGCGCCGGATGATGCGTCCGCCATGCCTCGCGCGGTGAGGTCACCGCGCCTACATTGGCAGGACCGGTGGAGCCCGATGTCCTCATCGGGCTGGCTCGATCGAAGTGTCCCGAGCAACGCGATGGGAACATCGCGTTCCACCGACTCGGCTCAGGGGGCTTCGTACAGTTCCAGCAGCGCCGTGCCGGTGGTGCCGTCGGCGCTTGTCACTTGGGCGGTGTAGAGTCCCGGCGCAAGGTTGATCAGCAACGCCGAATCGGCGCTGTTTGTGCCAAGCGCGAACGCACCGATCTCCGCGGTCGCCAGGCTGATCGCGCTCGCGTCCGTCGAGGTTGACCAGCCGGTGTTCTGCGCGACCAATGTCGAGCCGCGGTAAATCGACAGCACCGGCTTCGCGAGGGGCGAAGCAATGCCGTAGGCCGACAGCCCCGGGCCAACCGCGCGGACCAGCATCCGTTTCGGCTGCGAGCCCGTGACAAGGAATCCCGAAATCAGCGTGTTGTTGCCCGAGCCGGCGACGGCGCGCGCCGACAGATTCGTCAGCCGTTGTCCGGCGGCACCGCCCGACACTTCATACACCTCGAGCAATCCCACCGCGGACGTCGAACCGCTGGCATTGCTCATGATGGCCGTATAGCTGCCGGGCATCAGCATCAGATGAAGCGCCGCGTCGGCGGAAGTGCTGCGCAATGGGAACGCTCCGGATTGCGCGGCCGCGAGCGCGATGTCGTTGCCATTGCCGTTCGGGGTCGTCCAGCCGGCGTTCGAGGCGACGAGCGTGCCGCCGTGATACAAATCGATGCGCGGGGTCGCGAGCGGCGATGATACGCCGAACAAGGTCAGGGTCGGGCCGACCGCGCGAATGAGGATGTTATCCGGCGTGTCCCCGGCGATCGTGAAGCCGACGATCGCCACATTGTCGCCCGTGCCGGCGCTGGCGCGCGTGGATAGTTCACCGAACCGCTCGGTCGGCGCGATCACGTCGCTCACGCCGCCGAGAGAGGAGGTCGTTCCGCCCGCCACCACCGTGCCCGTCGCAGCGCCGGCGCCGAGGGTGAGCGTCATGGTCTGTCCGCCGGCCGTGGTCACGGTAAGCTGGCCATTGCTGACGGTGCCGGAGCCGGCGTCGAACTTGCCGGCCGACTGGGTGACGACCAACGCGTTGCCACTGGCGTCGACGACGACATTCGCGGTGGTCGACGAGCCGCTGGAGCCGAGTTCGTACTCACCGGCGACGGACTGCGAGGCGCCGGAGCCGGCGGACTCGGTTCCGGCGAAGGTCAGCGTCACGGTCGTGGTCGGGGTGGTCGCACCCGCCTGCATGAGACTCCCGCTGACGGCACCGGAGGACGAGATGGCGCCCGTCACCGAGGACGTGCCCGAGCTGCCGCTGAAATTGCCGCCGGTGTCGACCATGACGTTACGGACCACGACGGAACCGCCCGCGGCGGGCGTGCTCGCCAGGAAGACGCCCGTGCCGTTGTTTCGGACGTAGAGCGCAAATTTGCCCGTGTCGCCCAGGGTGCCGAAATACTCACCCGCGCGGCTGCCCGAGCCAACGGTCAACGACGCGGCCGCACTCGTGACGGAACCGTTCACATTGCTCGCGGTGACCGTGTAGTTGCCCGCCGCGGACGGCTGGACATTCGGGATCACGAGCGTGGCGCCCGTTGCGCCGGGGATCGCCACGCCATCCTTGTACCACTGGAGCACCGGCTCGGGAGAGCCGTTCGCCACCACCGTGAGCCGGGCGTTGCTGCCGGCCGTCACGGACGCGGAAACCGGCGAGGTTTCGATCGTCGGCGCGATCTGCGGCACCCAGCCACCAAGGACGTAGGCGGGGTTGCTCCAGAGTGCGGCCTCGGAATCGGTGAGCTGACGCGACGAGGAAATCCGCTGGCTGACGTCGAGCGTGGCGCCGTTCAGATCCGTCGAGTGGTACTCGCCGAACTGCACAGTCGAGGAACTCGTGGCGTTGTTGAGGAGCCAGCCGGCCGGCGCGATGTGCGGCCCCATCGCACAGTTGATGTAGTACACCTGGCTGTACGGGAAATTGCCGGGTGTCGGGTCGATGCGGGCGAGATAGGCACCGGTGACGCCGGGCGCACTGGTCAGCTTGCAGTCGACGTAGATGAACCCGTTCTGCGTGAGGCCATTTCGGACCTGGGCATAGTAGCCGCCGCTGCTCAGCATCTTGAGCTCGCACCGCTGGAAGTAGACGGCGCCGCTGCCCCACATGAAGTCGACGTCGCCCTCGATGTAGCTGTCGGTGACGAAAGCGGAGCAGTTGTTGCCGTTGACGAGGAACGTGTCCTGGTAGCTGAGCAGGTTCACCCGGTTGAGCGTCACGCGCAGCGCGTTGGCGCGGAACGCCTCGGCCTGCGAACCACCTTTGGGCGTGAGGTTGTGCAGCGTGATGGTCTGGAGCGTGAAATCGGGCGCATCGACGCTGAACATCGCGCGGTTGTTCCCGGTGAGCGTGTTGAAGTTGTTGTTGTCGGCGTACTGGATGACCGTGTTGGCCCGATCGGCCCCCTGGACGGTGATGAACGGCTTGCCGACGTAGACCATCTCCGTGTACGTGCCCGGCTCGACGGTGATGACCACGCGTTGCGTGTTGTTGGCCGGAACGAAATCGATCGCGCCCTGCACCGTGGTGAAGTCGCCGCTGCCATCGGCGGCGACCGTCAGCGCCGTGGCGTTGGCGGCGGGACCGGAAGCCTTGGTCGAGAACCGCCAGGTGTTCGCGTCGCTGATCCCGGCAAACGTCGCGCCGGTCGAGTCGAGGAGGACGCCGGGATCGATCGTCACGTAGTAGGTCTGGCCATACGCGAGAACGCCGGCGTGCGGGTAGATCGTGGCCGTGTTGTTCGTGACCAGGATGGGATGGAAGATGTACTGGACCGACTGCGTGCCGATCGTGCGGGTGTACGGGGTCGAGCCCAGGTCGAGGGTGTCGACGACGGTGTTGTCCGAGGCGCGCCAGATCTGAACCTTGCCGAAGTTGCCGACCACCGGTGCGCGATCGAAGGTGATGCGGAGGGGCGTGTCGGTGTTGACGGCCGCGGCGCCGCTGGCCGGCCACAACGCGGTCGCCGCCATCGAGGATGGGATCGAGAGCAACGCGCCCGCGCTGGTAGTCGCCCCGACGGAGTTCACGGCCCGGGCGGTGTACACTCCCGTGTTGGCGAGGGTCACGTTGTTCAGCGTCAGCGTCGTGCCGGTGGCGCCGGCGATGTTCACGCCGTTGCGCTGCCATTGAATGGTCGGAGCCGGGCTGCCCGACGCGGCGGCAGTAAAGGTGACACTTTGGCCGGCGGAAGTACTGACGCTCACCGGCTGCGACGTGAATGCCGGCTTCGTATTCACGGTGAGCGTAGCGGCGGAGCTGGTGACGGTGCCCGCGGCGTTGGCCACCGTGACGGTGTAGGTCGCCGCATCCGTCGTCGCGACATTCGACAGGCCGAGCGAGCTGCTCGTCGTACCCGCAAGCGGAGTGCCGTTCTTGTTCCACTGGTAGGTGACCGGGCTGCTGCCGTAGGCCGCGACCGAAAAGGTGGCGTTCTGACCGGCGTTGACCGTGACCGATGCCGGTTGCGAAGTGATGGTCGCCGGAATCGGCTGCGTCGTCACGGTCACGGCGGCGGCGCTGCTGGTGACGTTACCGTAGGTATTGGTGATCGTGACCGTGTAATTGCCGGCGTCGGCGGTCGCGGCGCTGGCAATGGTGTACGAGGCGCTCGTGGCGCCGGCGATCGCGGTGCCGTCCTTTTTCCATTGATACGCCAGGGGGGAGGTGCCGGCCGCGACCACGGTGAGCGTGCCCGCCTGGCCGGGGTTTACGCTGATGGCCGCCGGTTGCGCGGTGATCGACGGCGGATTGATCGCGGTCAGGCCGGTGACCGAGTTGATGGTCAAAGTGACGGCGCTCGTGCCCGAGTTGTAGAACATGAACCCGACCTCGTTGAAAACCTGGGCCGCCGGCGGGTTGTCGGGATTGGTGTAGGCCGTGACGCTGAAATTGTCGCCGTTGACCCAGACGCCGGCCCCCGTGGTGCTCGAACTCGTGTTGCCGAACGACACGCCGGGATTGCGCCCCATCAGATGCAACTGGATCGAATAGCTGTTGCCGTCGGCGAGCGTGCCGGGCGTGTTGACCTTTTCGCCCGTGCCGAGGCCCACGTAAGCGGTGGAGGCGGGATTGAGCAGGCTCGGCGAGGCGCCGTTGCCGTTGCGACGCCGCAATTCGATCAGGCTGCCGGTGTTCCCATTGAGCCAGGTGAAATAGCCGTTGTCGTCGCCGTAGTTGGTTGCGGTGCCATTGTTGTTGTAGAGGCCGAAACCGACGGCGCGGGTCCCGCTCGAAATCGTCCCGAGCCCGCCGGAGACCTTGAAGTTGATCGTGGCGTAGACCTCGCCCGTGGGGTTGGCGGTAAAATCAACCGGCACAAAGTTGGTCGATACGAGCGTGACGCGCTGGCCGGCAGGAACGGTGACCACCGTGGTGCCGTCGGGCTGATTTGCCACCGACGTGGTGTTGGTTTCGTCGAAGGCGCTCCAGGCGAGCTGGGCGCGGGCGGCAAACGGCAGGGCGAACAGCAGGGCGGCGCGGCCGAGGACGCGCAGCGAAGAACGGACCGCGGCAAGGTGGAAAGACGACATGGGGATGGCGCCGGCCGCCACGCGGGGTGCGGACGGGGTTGAACCGGCGGGCCGAGCCACAGCCGGTTCGACCGGCGAGTCAATTTTGAATTACGACACGTGTCGCTTTTATGACGACACGTGTCGCTTTCCCGTCGGTTCCGGCGGCTTGCCACGTCCGGCAAAACCGACTGCGATCCGTCCCGTGCCCAAGTCCCGCCCCAGCCCGGCCACGATCCGCTCGACCGCCGATTTCGCCCGCTACGTCGGGTTGTCGCGCAGCACCGTGTCGCGCGCCCTCAACGGTCATGGCGACCTGCGCCGGAAGTCGCGCGAGCGAATCGAAGCGGCCCTGCGCGAGACCGGGTTCACGCCGAACGCCCACGCGCTGCATCTGCGCGGCCGGCCGTCGGCCATGATCGGCGTGTGCATGGAAAATTTCCTCACGCCTACGGCGGTGGCGAAGGTGTCGGCCCTCCAGCAGCGCCTGCGCGACCGCGGGCTCGTGGCGCTGATCGAGGTCCTCGAACCGGGCGCGAGCGAAAAGACCCTCCAGCATTTCCGCTCGCTGCGGGTCGAGGCGGTGGTGTTCATCGGACACTTTGAGGCGACGGAACTGGGCGAGCGGATCGGCGAGCTCGACCGCCACGGCACCCCTCATCTCGTGATCGATTCCGTCGGCGTGAAGCGCGCAAATCAGGTGTCGCTCGACCGCGCCGGCGCGATGACACAGCTCACGCGGCACCTCCTCGACCTCGGTCACCGCCGCCTCGGGCTCCTCGGCATGTCGGGTGGGTTCCAAACCGTCACGGACCGGCTCGAGGGAATCCAGGCGGCCGTGCGCGCCGAAGGCCTCGAGCCAGGCGCGACCCTCCTCTCATTCGACCACCTGCACCCGCGGCACGACCATTTCGAATACGGACGCACGCTCGCCCAGGAATTCCTGCGGCAGAAGGAGCGACCGACGGCGTTCCTCGGCGTGAATGATGAAACGGCGATCGGGGCGCTGCTGGAATTCCAGGCGGCAGGCCTGCGGATCCCGGACGATCTCTCGATTGCCGGGTTCAACAACCAGAACATCTGCCTGATCAGCCGACCGGCGTTGACGAGTGTCGATCAGCAGATCGAGCGCACCGCCGACGTCGCGGTGGAGGTGCTCGAAAAACAGATCAACCAAGCGTTTTCGACGCGCGTGGTCCGGAGACTGATCGAACCGAAGCTGGTGTTGCGCGGTTCGACTGCGGCGGCGCCCTGATCGAATTGCGGAATGGTTTGCCATTGGGCACCGTGCCGCCCCGCCGTCGTCGTGTAATTGGCCCGGGGCCCCCCCGCGGTCGTGTTGTAGGCGCGGTGAGCTCACCGCGCGGGATGATGCGTCCGCCATGCCTCGCGCGGCGAGGTCACCGCGCCTACATTGCCTCGGCCGGTGGAGCCCGATGTCCTCATCGGGCTTGCCTGATAAGCCGACGTCGCTTCGCGCAGGACAACGCGATGGGGACATCGCGTTCCACCAAGTCCCACTTCCCCAATCAGGCGGCGATGCGCCCCACCGCCCTGCCTTCACCTGCTTCTCCGCGCTCGCCTTTTGTGGCGCGGATCCTTTTCGTTCGCCGCAACCCGCCTCATGAAATTCGAACACTTTGCGCTGAATGTGCCGGATGCGCCGGCCCAGGCCCGCTGGTATGTCCAGCATCTCGGCTTCAAAGTCGTGCGGTCCCGGACGGACGCGCCGTTCACCCATTTCCTGGCGGATGAAACCGGACGCGTCGTCGTCGAGTTGTACACGAATCCGAAGGCCGCGATTCCGGATTACGCCGCGCAGCACCCGCTGTTGTTTCACTTCGCGGTCGTCGCGGCCAACGCCCGGGCGGAGCGGGATCGGCTGGAGGCCGCCGGAGCGACGCTCTTCCTCGAGGAGCCGCAACCCGACGGCTCGATGCTGATCATGATGCGCGATCCGTGGAACGTCGCCCTGCAGCTCTGCCAGCGGACGAACCCGATGCCGATGCCGTAACGGGTGGTCGGGCTTCGCCCGCCGACGGTTGACCAAACTGACTGCACCTTTTCGAAGTACCAAGCGAAGTCTGCCATGCAGAACCGAATGACGATCGCCGAATACGAGGACGTGCTGCGGCTGATCGATTCGATGGCATCGCTGCTCAAGAAGCGGTCGAGCACGTCCGCGTCCGCGCTGCGGCGGGAATTGCGTCAGCTGGTGCTGGATTTCGAGCTTCTGCGGGCGGGCATCGGCCAGGCACCGGCGGTGCGACGCCAAAGGAACTGAGCCACAGCGGCGGTGCACGGCAGGTCGGCGAGCATGTGCGTCGTGGCGGTTCGGGCCGAAGAGGGTTCCTTCGCCGCCATGGGACAGATCACCATCGCGCGGAGGCGCGGAACGGAATCCGCGCCCAACCTCAAACCGTTAACCTAAGCGGCCGATGCCGCCACGTTCCCGTGGCAGAGCGGCGAGCACGCCCGCCGTCTTTGGCAGGGCGGCGAGCCTGCCCGCCGTAGCCTCTGGCAAAAGGCGGGTCCCTTCGCCGCCATCAGTCAGATCACCGTCGCGCGTTCCGCGACGGGCACTCATCGAACCACGCGATGAGGACATCGCGTTCGACCACGATGCTAGTTTGCATCCGCAGCGGGAGCGCTCGGATGCAGATAGCGCGACGCAAAGGTCAGGAACGCCTGCCAGTCGCCCGGCGTAATCGTGTGCGGGCCATCGTGATACCGCCAGCCGAGATCGCCGGAGGTGAGCGCCGTCTCGACCGGCGGAAACTCCGTTGTGCCGAGCCCCCGTCGACCGAGCAACTCATACACCGGGCCGGCGGCGACTTCGGCGAGAAATTCGCCCCGCGGATCAGCCCATTGATCGCCGGTGCCGCCGGTGATGAACACCGGACGAGGCGCGCTCAGGGAGATCAAGAGATGCGAGTCGACCGGCATCTCCGACCAATGGCCCGGGTATTTCTGGAAGTTCCCGGCAAACTGCCAGGGAAAGTTCGCCGCCATGTCGTCGACCGTTTCCCCGTAATCGCGTCGCGCGAGCGCGGCGCCCATCTCGCCGCTGCAGCTCGAAAACACCACGGCGAAGCGCGGGTCCAGCGCACTCGCCCAGAGGACGGTCTTGCCGAGGCGGGAATGCCCGATGAGCGCCACCCTGGTGGCATCCACATCGTGGTTGGTCGAGAGGTAATCCAGGACCCGGCTCGCCGCCCAGGCCCATGCCGTGATGGTGCCCCACTGGTCCGGCGCGGGCTTCGTCTGACCGGGTGCGTACGCCAGGGCCTCCACCCCACCCTGGTACGTGTTCTTGTTGTCAGGTTGGACGTCGGTGTAACGGAAGGTCGCATACGCGTAGCCGCGCGCGAGAATGTCCGCGACCGGACCGGTTTCCGAGAATGCCGGCCGGCCCTTGCCGGCCTTCGCGAAGGCGGGCGGCAACGGCGGTTCGGGCGCCTCGCTTTTCAGGCCGCGGAAGAACACGAGTTGAAGCAGGACCGGCGAAGGGGCCGGGGCGTGGGCGGGCACGTACAGCACCACGTCGGCCTTCGGTCCGTCGTTGCCCGGGCCGAAATGGATGATCACATGCTTCGCGATGCCCGCGCCATCTTCCACCCGCTCGCCGGAGGCGACGATCTCGGCGTGGGCTTTCGGCGCGGAGGCCGGCACCTGTCCGTAAATCTGCGTCTCGTAGGCCCGGAGGATTTCCGGCCGTCGCTGGTCGAACCAGGTGCGCGCGTCGCGGACCGGCGAGCCGTCGTTCAGCCGCAAGGGATCCGGCAGGGCGTAGTGGCCGACCTTCGCTTCATCGTAATTCGAGAGATGCCCGGTGGGCGCGCGGCGCACCGGGCCGCCCGGCGCCCCGGCAGCCGGTGGTTGGGTCGGCGAGTTGCCGGCGCCGAAGACCGGCGTGCCAATCAAGGCGAGCGCGACGAAGCTTGCTCGCGGACGAATGAGGCCAATGCAGGACGCGAAGCGACGTGATCGCGAGGGATGGGGGATCATTGCATGACGATGTAAGCGGAGTGATTGGCGCCGCAACCAAAGTTGCATCCGGACAGTCGGCAGGTCAGCCGGCGGTCGGCGCCGCCGCAGGCAGATCGCGCCATCCGTCCGCCGCGCGGGCGGAACCAGGCGAACGCGATGCGGAAATCGCGTTCCACCCGGACGACGGCGCCTCAGCCCGTGAAGACCGCGGTCTCCGAGGCCGCCAGCGAAGCGGTGGTGGTCGGCGCCACCGGGACGGTGCGGTGGGCGCGAACGAAGCCGGCGATGACGTTGGCCGCGGTGGCCGGCGGAACGGTCGCCGCGTTGATCACGAGATCGTAGTCGCTGGCGTTCGTCAGATCAGCTCCGAAGGTGGCCCGGACATACCGTCCGCGAGCGGCGTCGCGCTGGGCGTTGTGCTGGGCCGCCGATTCGATGTCGATGCCAAGCCACCGGGCCGTCCGCTCCGCCCGGAACGCGGCGGACGCAACGAGTCGCACGTGCACGCCGTTCGCGATCCCCGAGGTGGCAAAGTTCGCGCCGCGACCGAGGAAAATGGCGTGACCATCGCGCGCAAGGCGGCGGATGAGCTCGTTGGTCTTATCGATCAGGCTCCAGAGATTGGGATGGAGACCGATGATCTCGCCGATCAGCGCCTCGATCTCGGGTATCCGGTCTTCGGGCATGAACCGGGCGAGCCGCGGCGGCAGCCCCGCACTCCGCAGCATCTCATCCATCAGGTTGGCGGAATAGATCGCCCACCGGGGCTCGGCCGCATCGCCGTTCAGCAGGTCGACAAGGGCGTGGGCGACACCTGACCCGCCGGCACCGGATTCGCGCGACAGGGTGACGAACGGTCCCGGCGTTTTCACGATCCCGCCCGGACCGGTGTGACCAATGTGAACGTTGAGGTACGCTTCGGTCTTCTCGAAGACGGGCAATGCATGCATGGGGTGAAGAGGCTCTCGCCACTATACATCCGTAGCGCCGGCTCACAACGACGCCGGCCGGAACTTCCGATCTTAGCAGGGACGCTCATACCGAGGAGGCCCCGGTGAAAAGGCCGGCAAAAGATGCGCAGGCATCGTCGCTGCGATCGGTGCGCGCCGACAAAATCCGGCGGCAACGTGACCCGAACGCCGCGGAGAGAACCGCCGCGCCTCTGACGTCGAAACGGTGGCGGGCAAGCGCATCGGTCGGCCCGGCATGCACGAGCGCACCGCAATGTCGTCGCGCGAACGAGCGCGCCGACGTTCCATCACGATTCGGGCGCCAGCCACGCATCCGAATCCGCCACCACTGCGACGGAACCGGAATGCGCCGCGCGCGACGCGCAAATTAGATATCTTTTTTCGTTGAGTGCCGACGCGCACACGCGTTACGACACGTGTCCGAAATTACCCGCCCCCACCTTACCCTCTGATTCAGTCCAGCACCCCGGCCGGGGTTTAACGGCCACCGGATATCCCCCGGGAGACAGCTTTCTTATTGCACCACAACATGAATGCTCCCCAAGGACTACGCACCAGACTACGCACATGGTTCTGGGCGCCCGCCTGCGGATTGTTAGCGGCCATCCCGCTACCAGCCCAGACTGCGCCCACCGCATCGGTCACCGACAGCACGAGATCCGACGATGAGATCGTGACCCTTTCACCCTTCGAGGTCGTTTCCGACACGAAGGGGTACTACTCGGCCAACACGATGTCAGGCACGCGGTTCAACTCCAAGTTGGAGGACCTCGGCGCCTCAATCTCGGTCGTCACGCGCGAGCAGATGTCGGATTTCGCGATGCTCGATATCAACGACATCTTTCAATACACGGCCGGAACGGAAGGCACCGGGACCTATACGGATTTCCAGGTCAACCGCAACGGCGACACGACGGACAACGTCCAGGCGAGCCCGACCACGGCGAACCGGATCCGCGGCCTGTCGAACGCGAACGTCTCGTTCAACAACTACGAGGTGAGCGGCCGGATGCCGATTGATCCGAGCATCACGAACGGCGTCGAAATCAGCCGCGGACCAAACGCGAACGTCTTTGGCCTCGGCCAGCCCGGCGGCACCGTCAACCAGATCCCGCTGACGCCCAACCTCACGCGCAATCGGAACGAGACCGAGGCGCGTGTCGACAGCTACGGTGGCTGGCGGACGGGACTGGACTTCAACCGCGTGATTGTGAACGGCCAACTGGCCTTCCGGGGATCGGCCGTGTACCAGCACGACGGTTTCGTCCGGAAACCGTCCGGGGTGAACACGGAGCGCTACAACGGCACGCTGAAGTTCCAGCCGTTCAAGAACACGACGATCACCGTCGGCGGCTACTATTTCCACCAGTACGGCACCCGCGCGAACTTCACGAATCCGCGCGACAGCGTCACCTACTGGGAACAGCAGGGCTCGCCGACGTGGGATCCGATCGACGAGGTGGTCCACGTCAACGGCAGGACCCTGGGGCCGTTCACGAGTGACACGCAGGTGACGAACGCGATGGACGCCCTGCAGCGAACCTTCACGGGGTCTGGTCACAGCTATCTGTATATCGACCGCAACGGGATCGGATACTGGAGCGCACCGAACACCTTCGGACCATCGCGCGGCCTGACCAATCCGACGACCACGAACCAAAGCGTGCGCCTGTTTGCGTCCAACTCGTTCGCCGGCGCGAGCCTCGGCAAGGTGGGCAACCAGCCGCTGTTCATCACGACTCCGTCGGTCAACAACAAGGCGCTGTATGACTGGACCAAGTACAACCTCGCAGCGATGAACTACGACTGGGACACCGACATGATGTCGAACGTCCAGGTTGACCAGGTGTTCTTCAGCACCCCGACGCAGATGCTCGCCGGACAGGTCGGATTCTTCCGCGAAGATGCGCAGCGCTACCGGCGCGATCACTTCGGCGTCGCGAACGACAACGGGCAATCCGGCCAACTGCTGGTCGACGTCAACGAGCGCAACCTCGACGGCACGCCGAATCCGTATTTTGGCCGGCTCTACATTGGCCAGGACCAGCCGCGCACCTACCTCCAGCCGCTGAAGTGGGACAGCTACCGCGCCCAACTCGCGTACAAACTGGACCTCACCCAGCAGAAGGGCTGGGTCAAGTGGCTCGGACTGCACCAACTCTCGGGCTACGACGAATACAAGTACCGGATCCAACGCCGGTATTCGTATCGTGAGGCGATCCTGGACGATCACTCCTGGATTCCGTCGGGAATCTCGCGCGGCAACCAGGGCGCGATCTCAGGCGGTCCTTCCGCCGCGCTGGCGGTGACCCGCAGTTACCTGCGGTACTACGTCAGTGACCCGGGCACGATGAGCGTGAACTACGCGCCCGGTGAGCTACAGTTTGGCAGCTATCCGTTTGTCTGGGGCACGTACACCATGGCGAACCGCAGTGTAAATGGCTCGACGGCGCTGCTCCCGACGCCAGGAAGCGGCGTGTTCCAGCAGGAAAGCGCCCAACTGGGGCTCGCCGCCGTCACCGATTCGACCGGCGCGGGAAGCAACACGAAGACCATCCTGAAGACCTCCGGCGCGGTGCTGCAGAGTCATTTCTTCGACGACCGGCTCGTCACGACCTTTGGTCGCCGCGAAGACAAGCAGTACACGAAGACAGGAAGTTCTCCGCAGCAATTGATCTACCCCCAGGGCATCGCGTTCAACTACGACTCGATCGATCACTGGGCGGGCGGTGATTACAACTACAACGCCGGCATCACGACGCAGGCTGGTGCGGTCGTTCGTCCGCTGCAGAACTGGCCATTCGTCCGGCAAATGAGCCAGGGAACGGGGTTGAGCCGTCTGCTGGGTGATGCGATGAACGGGTTGTTCGTCACCTACAACCGGTCGAACAGCTTCCTGCCGCAGAATCCGGCGGTCAGCCTCTACTTCCAGCAACTCCCGAACACGACGGCCGACGACAAGGACTTCGGCGCCGGCCTGAACCTGTTCGATGGGAAGTTCGTCATCCGCTGGAACCGGTATCACACGATCGTCCACAATTACCGCCAGGGCGACGCCAGCACGATCGCGCAGCGCGTGACCCGCATCGATGTGGCCTCAAACGCGCGGTTCCTGCTCTACACGCAGATGTACAGCACGACCGCCACTCCGGCCGCGGATACAACATCGACGGCGATCGGCTGGGTTTACAGCGTACCCGGAATCACGCCGACAACGGTGCAGGCGGCTCAGGATGAGGTGGCCAAGGAGATGGGGCTGCCGTGGAGCACCATCACGCAACTCCAGGCAAACTTCAGCGCGGGCACGATCGCGTCCACCCAGGATAAGATTGCCGTCGGCAATGAAGTGGAGGCCCACTGGAATCCCAGCCCGAATCTGACCGTGGCGGGCAACTTCTGGCAGAGCAAGGAGATCAACGCCAACATCTCGAACGACATCTCCACGTGGATCGCGCAACGGATGGCAGTCTGGACCACGGTCAGGGACCAGCGGGACGGGGCGCTCTGGTGGACGAAGAGTTACGGCGGCAGCCAGACGGCGCAGCAGAACTTCGTCTCGTTCGTCCAGACGCCGTACAACGTCGTGAAGCAGCAGGAAGGCAAGGCCGACCCGCAGACGCGCCAGTACCACTGGTCATTGAGCACGAACTACCGGCTGGCCGGGATCACCGACAACCGCTGGCTCAAGAACGCGACGGTGGGCGGTGCGCTCCGGTGGGAGTCCCAGGGTGCGATCGGCTACTGGGGTATCCAGGATGCCAACGGCATCTATACGAGCCTCAACACCGACGCTCCGATCTACGACAAGTCGCACCTGTACGTCGACCTGATCGCGAGCTATCGGATGAAACTGTGGGGCGATCGAATAAATGCCATTCTCCGGCTGAAGGTGGAAAACGTCCAGGAGAACGGGCGACTCCAGGCCATCTCCGCCTACCCGAACGGACAGGCCAACGCCTACCGAATTGTGGATCCGCGACGATTTATTCTCACGACGACATTCGACTTCTAGCGAAGTCAACGCCTTGATCACGGCGCCGGTCCCGACGGACCGGCGCTCTTTTTTGGCGGAGCGCGCGGACTCCGATCCGCCCCACGCTGATCGACCTGTCGCAGCGGCGAACGTAAGTGAGCCCGGAATTTCCCTTTCATCGAATCGGCACACTCACGTTCGCCCGTCTGCCCACGGCAGCAGCGCGGACAGGTTGTGCGCCCGGGTGCGGCCAGCCTTGAACTTCGGCCATCCGGCTGTTCGCATCTCTTCCCCATCTTCTCGTGGACTCTTCCTCATCTCGCGAAATCGTCCGGCGCTGGCTCGCGGCCCTTGGTTGTTTCGCCATCGTGCTGTTTTTCTTCAGCCCCTCGTGGGCGGCCTTTTCGCTCTGGGCACGCGTGCCCGAGATGTCCGGCATGCTCGAGGTGCGGCGGGGAGCCAGCGTCCTGACACAGGTTGCGCACCCCGGGGCGGAGATCGCCGACCCGCTCCACCAGGCGATCCAGTGGCGGCTGCTCTTCCCGCTCATCGGGCACGTTCTTGGCCTTTCCCCCCTGCTCTTTTTCAGCCTGGCCGACGTGGGCTGCGTGCTCGTCCTCGCCTACGTGGTCACCTTGCTGCGCCGGGCGAAGTACGGCTGGTGGGAGACCATCCTCGCGAGCGTCGCGATCGGCGCATCCTCATGGCTGTTCGTCTCGACCGGCTGGCTGGGGTATTTCGATTCGTGGCTCGCACTCGCACTGCTCCTCGTCGCGTTTGCCGTCCAGCCCTGGCCCGGTTGGGCCGCCTGCGTCTGGGCGCCGTGGGTCGATGAACGGTTCGTGCTCGCGGTGCCGATCGCCCTGCTGTGCCGGTGGATTCGGACCTCGACCGGACCGACGCCCGGCGATTTCCGGTGGCGGCGCGAGTTGGGGATCCCGGCGCTGCTGCTCGGCGCGTTCGTCTTTGTCCGACTTGGACTTCTCTCCGGCCGGTCGGCGTCCCATGCCACGCTGGTCGGATACTTTGCCGGCAAGGATTATCTCAATGCGTCCGCCGGACGCCTGCTGCTGGGAGTCTGGGAAGGATTGCGGGCCGGCTGGGTCTTCGTCGTGGCGGCGGTCTTCCTGCTCCGAAAAACTCCGGGCCGCGCGGCGATCGTCGGCACCGCCGTCGTCGTGATGATTGGCGCCGGCCTGGCGACCGCGCAGGATTACAGCCGGTCCATGACCATGGTGCTCCCGGTGGCGGTGACCGGGTTGCTGTTGCTGGCGCGAGAGACGGTCGGCATCTGGCGGCCGCGATTGCTCGGCGTGACCGCGGCCGGCGCTTTGCTCCTCCCGGCGCACCATGTGATGCAGGACTGGGTCAACCCGATCTACTACTTTTATCACGAACTGGCCGCGTTCAGCTCACCTCCCCCCGCCGCCTGGCCGCAGCTCCGGGAGTTGCACGCGATCGACGCGATGCAGCAGGGCGATTTCGCCACGGCGGAGGCTGACCTCACGCTCGCGATGAAACTCGACCCCGGGGATGTCTCGGCGGCGAAACGACGCGGCATGCTCTACGCCAGCACCCGGCGGTGGGCGGAGGCAAAACGCGATTTCACGACCGTGGTGCAGAACGATCCAAAGAATCCCGACGGCTGGTTCCTGCGGGCGCAGGTCGAACTGGCGATGACCGAGCCAGCCGCGGCGCAGGCCGACTTCAACCAAGCGAGCGCCCTCGCTCCCGCCGAGTGGATGACCCGGCCGGACGTGAAGCGATTCCTGGTGCTGCTCCAGCGGGAGTCCGGTCAGCCATGACGTCGGGTTCCGGAGACGCCCGGAGGCCGGCGCGAAAGGCGGTCGCCGCGACCGCCGCAGTGACGCCGGCTGACCGGCTGCCCTGGTGGGACGGTGAATCCCGCTGGATGACGGTGCTGGTATTCGCGGCCACGCTGATCGCCTACTGGTCCACGCTGCACGCCGGCTACATCTGGGATGACGCCGGGCACGTGACCCGGACCGACCTCCGTCCGCTCAGCGGTCTTTGGCGAATCTGGTTCGAAAAGGGAGCAACGCAGCAATATTACCCGCTCCTGCATTCGGCCTTCTGGTTCGAATATCACATCTGGGGCGATGCCCCGCTGGGGTATCATCTGCTGAACATCCTGCTGCACGCGACGAGCGCCTGCCTGTTCGCGACCGCTTTGCGCCGGCTGGCCATACCCGGCGCGTGGCTCGGCGCCTTCCTCTTCGCGCTGCATCCCGTCGCGGTCGAATCCGTGGCGTGGGTGGCCGAACAGAAGAACACGCTCTCGACGGTGCTCTATCTCTGCGCCGCCCTCGCCTACCTCCGATTCGATGGCGACCGGCAGCGCTCACGCTACGCGGTCGCGACCGTCCTGTTTGTGATGGCGCTCGCGACGAAAACCGTTTCGGCCACGCTGCCGGCGGCATTGCTGGTCGTATTCTGGTGGAAACGGGGGCGGCTCGATTGGCGGCGCGACATCGCCCCCCTCGCGCCCTGGTTCGTGCTCAGTGCGGCGGCGGGGGTCGTCACGTCCTGGGTGGAACGCACCCTGATCGGCGCCTCGGGCTCGGCGTTCGAGCTGGATGTCGCGCAACGGTGCCTGCTCGCCGGCCGCGTGTTCTGGTTCTACCTGGGAAAACTGCTCTGGCCGGCTGACCTGATGTTCGTTTACCCGCGCTGGAACATCGATGCCACGGCGGCCTGGCAATATCTGTTTCCGCTCGCCGCCGTCGCGCTTCTGGCCGGCTGCTGGATGATGCGGCGCCGCGGCGTGGTCGCCGCCCTGCTGTTCTTCGGGGGCACGCTGTTCCCCGCCCTCGGCTTCATCAACGTCTTCCCATTCCTCTTCTCGTACGTCGCCGACCATTTCCAGTACCTCGCGGATTTCGGGATGTACGCGCTGGCGGCGGCGGGTGCCGCCGCACTCCTGGGACGAATCTCCCGGGGCGCCGGAATCGGAGCCGTCGGAATCGCCTGCGTTGGCCTCGGCCTGCTAACCTCACAGCAGACGCACCGGTACCACGACGACATCACGCTCTACGAAACGACGTTGGCCGAGAATCCATCGGCCTGGATGGCCCACACCAATCTTGCCATCGCACTGATGGACGCCGGCCGACAAGCGGAGGCAATCCCGCACTACGAGGCGGCACTGAAGCTCCATCCGAACTACCCGGAGGGGGAGAACAATTTTGGGTACGCGCTCACGATGCTGGGCCAGCCGGCCGCCGCGATTCCGCACCTGAAACGCGCGCTCCAACTCAAGCCGGACTACGCCGAAGCGCACAACAACCTGGGCATCGCCCTGATGAACACGGGCCGACCGGCGGAGGGCCAGGCCGAGTTCGAATCGGCGCTGCGGTACAATCCCGCCTATCCGGAGGCACATTTGAACCTGGGACTCGCGCTCGCCCGGGCCGGGCGAACCGCGGACGCCATCGCTCAATTCACCGAGGCGGTGCGGTTGCGCCCGGACTACGGCGACGCGGAACTAAACTGGGCCATCGGGCTCACGTTGACCGACCGATTCGCCGAGGCGCAGTCGCACTTCGAGAGAGCGCTGGCGATCGAACCGAATTCCCCGGGGGTCCACTCCATGTACGGCCGGGCGCTCGCCCGGGCCGGTCATGACGAACAGGCCGTCGTTCAGTATCGCGCGGCCATTGAGCTGAATCCCAACGACGGCGACGCGCATCTTCGCCTGGCACTGCTGCTCCGCCGGCTTGGCCGCTCGGACGAAGCCGCAAGGGAATACCAGTTCGCGCAGCAGTTGGGTGCGGCGCAGTAACGCAAGGGTCGGGACTCAAAACCGAGCGCGATGGGGAAATCGCGTCCCGCTTCTTCGATCGGCCCTGAAAATCACACCGCGGATTCGCCGCGCTCGTCCGTGCGGATGCGAATGGCCTCGTCCATCCCCATGACGAAGATCTTCCCGTCACCGATCTTCCCGGTCTTCCCTGCCTTCTTGATCGCTTCGACGGCCGATGCGGCCACGTCATCGGCGACGGCAATCTCGAGCCGCACCTTGGGCAGGAAGTCGACCGTGTATTCGTTGCCGCGGTAGATCTCGGTATGTCCCTTCTGGCGACCAAAGCCCTTGGCCTCGCTGACCGTCATTCCCTCGACGCCGACAGCGGTGAGGGCGTCTTTCACTTCCTCGAGTTTGAACGGCTTGATGATGGCGATGATGAGTTTCATGGAAGAGGGCGTGGGCTCAGGCTTTCGGTTCGTAGATGTATCCTTCCTCACCGTGGTCGCTGAGGTCGAGTCCTTCCTGCTCGGCCTCGACGGTCGGCCGGAGACCGATGGTAGCCTTGATCAACAGGGCGATCAGGGCCGTGCCGACGACGGCCAAGCCGATCGTGAGGGCAATGCCCTTCACCTGCTCCAGCCAGAGTGAATGTCCCACCAGGGGAGCAAGATGGGCGGAGAGATTCGGGTTCACCGACGTCGTCGCGAAGATACCCGTCAGAAGGATGCCGACGGTTCCGCCAACACCGTGAACACCAAAAACGTCGAGGGCGTCGTCATACCCCAGGGCCGCCTTCACCTTCGTGCAGAAGAGGAACGGAACCATGGCGCCAAGGATGCCGATCCAGATCGCGGCGCCCGTTTCGACAAACCCGCACGCCGGCGTGATCGTGACGAGTCCCGCCACGGCACCGGTGCAGAACCCAAGGACGCTCGCCTTGCCCCGCCAGAGATATTCCAGGAGTCCCCAGACGCCCGCCGCCACCGACGCCGCGAGCGTGGTGGTCGTGAAGGCGTTGGCGGCGATGCCGTCCGCCGCGACCGCCGAGCCGGCATTGAAGCCGTACCATCCCACCCAAAGCATTCCGGCGCCCACCATGCACAGAACGAGGCTGTGCGGCGCCATCGGGGTGCGGCCGAAGCCCAGACGCTTGCCGAGGACGATGCAGAGCATCAGAGCCGACCAGCCCGACGCCATCTCGACGACATAGCCGCCGGCGAAGTCGATCGCATGGATGTGCGCGGCGGGATTCGCCACGCCGTTCATGAACCCCGTCGCGCCCCAGACCATGTGGGCGAGCGGGCAGTACACGACCAGCAGCCACAACGTCGTGAATGCCAGCACGGCCGAAAACTTCATCCGCTCCACCGCGGTGCCGATGATGACCGCGGGAGTGATGATGGCGAACATCAGCTGGAACATCGCGAAGACGTTCTGCGAAACCCAGAACGAGTAGGCGGGATTCGGCGCGCTCGTGACGCCGCGCAGGAAGAAATATTCCGAGCCTCCCAGCATCGCGCTGTGGAAGTTCTGGCCAAAAACCAGGCTATAGCCGAGCGCCCACCACAGGACCGTCACCAGACTCGTGATCCCGAGGCACCAGGCCATGACCGACAACACGTTCTTGGTCCGGACGAGACCGCCGTAAAACAAGGCCAGCCCCGGCAACGTCATGAACAGCACCAACGCGGCGCTGATCATCATCCAAGTGTTGTGCGCCGGCCCGGCCAGCCCCGCGAGGGGCGCGGAGTCGACGCCGGACTCGGGGCCGCCCGCCGCCCGCATCGCCTGGGCCGGATCACGGTTCGCCACGTACGCCTCAAGCGCGGCCAGCCGCTGCTCGACGGTGGCGGAAGGAGCCGCCGACTCCGGCCTCGCCGGCGCATTGGGCGCGGCCCGCAGTGCCGCGGCCGCAAAGCCGAAAGCACAAAGGACAAGAATGAGTTGGCGGAACCGAAAGCCGGACGAGCTCATGGCTGCCAGCCATGAGCCCGATTACGAAAGTCCTGCCAATCCATGAATGGCAGTCATGCGAATTTATGACACAGATCCGCCCGCCGGCTCGGGCGGACCGCGTCGGCGACAGGATTATGTCGCCTGCTCGCCGCGCTCGCCGGTACGAATTCTAATGGCCTCGTCGAGCGGAACGACAAACACCTTGCCGTCGCCGATCTTGCCGGTTTTGGCGGCATTTACGATGGCATCGACCGCGCGGGCGACCTGTTCGTCCGGCAGCGCGATCTCGATTTTCACCTTCGGCAGGAAATCGACGGTGTACTCGCTGCCGCGATAAACCTCCGTGTGCCCGCGCTGGCGGCCGAAGCCCTTGACCTCGGTGACGGTCATGCCTTCGACACCGACTTCGGCGAGGGCGGTTTTCACCTCCTCGAGTTTGAAGGGCTTGATGATGGCGATGATGAATTTCATGGCAGTTGGATCCGTGGGTTCAGGCCTTCGCCTCGTAGATGTAACCCTCTTCCCCGTGGTCACTGAGATCCAAACCCTCCTGTTCGGCCTCGACGGTCGGACGCAGTCCGAGGGTCGCCTTCACCAGACCGCCGAGAATTGCGGTGGCAACGAGCGCGAGGGCGATCGTCAGCCCCATCGCCTTGAGCTGCTCGACCCACAGCGTGTGGCCGACGAATCCCTTCAGATTCGTGGCGAGGTTCGGGTTGGCCGAGGTGCTCGCCATGAAACCGGTGAGCAGCGCGCCGAGGGTGCCGCCGACGGCATGCACCCCGAACGTGTCCAGCGCATCGTCATACTTGAACCAGCTCTTCAGCTTGGTGACCGCAAAGAACGGAATGGCGCCGGCCAGGAGGCCGAGCGGCACGGCGGCCGTGCTCGTGATGAAGCCGCAGGCCGGCGTCACCACGACCAGGCCGGCAACGGCCCCGGAGCAGAACCCGAGCACACTTGCCTTCTTTCGCAGGAGATATTCGAGCGCCGCCCACGTGAACGACGCCACCGCGGTGGCCAGCGTGGTCGTGGTGAACGCATTCGCGGCGATGGCATCGGCCGCCACGGCCGAGCCCGCATTGAAGCCGTACCAGCCGACCCAGAGCATGCCGGTTCCGACCATGCACAGCACCAGGCTGTGCGGGGGCATCGGGGTCTTGCCGAAGCCGAGTCGCGGTCCGACCAGGAGGCACAGGAGCAGAGCGGACCAGCCGGACGACATGTGGACGACGGTGCCGCCCGCGAAGTCGATCGCGTGGATGCCCGCCCCGGCATTTGCCAGGCCGTTCATGAAGCCGGTCGCGCCCCAGACCATGTGCGCGAGGGGGAAATAAACCAGGAACATCCATCCGGTCATGAACCACAGGATCGCGGAAAACTTCATTCGCTCGGCGATCGCGCCGACGATGAGTGCCGGCGTGATGATCGCGAACATCAGCTGGTACATGGCGAACACGTTGTGCGAGACCCAGAACGAGTAGTTCGTGTTCGGCGCCCCATCGACGCCGCGGAGGAAGAAATATTCCGAACCGCCCAGCAACCCGCTGTGAAAGTTGGTGCCAAACACGAGGCTGTATCCAACGGCCCACCACAGAATCGTGACCAGGCCCGCCATCAGGAGGCATTGGGCCATCACCGAAAGCACGTTCTTCGTGCGGACCAGGCCGCCGTAGAACAGCGCGAGGCCGGGCAGCGTCATGAACAAGACCAGCGCGGCGCTCGTCATCATCCAGGCGTTGTGTCCGGGACCGGAGGTGCCGACCGCCGGCGTGGTCAGACCCGCCGGAATGTTTCCCTGTGCATCACGCAACGCGGCACTCGGATCAGAGTTCGTGAGGTAAGCTTCAAGGCCGGCCACGCGCTGCTCCAGCGTGGGCGTGGGCTTGGCGGCGGAATGGGCCGATTCCGCCAGGGCTGTGGCACCGG
Organism: Opitutaceae bacterium; assembly: GCA_035545515.1. Lineage (GTDB taxonomy): Bacteria > Verrucomicrobiota > Verrucomicrobiia > Opitutales > Opitutaceae > ER46. Next base: position 64,363 of record DASZYH010000272.1, on the reverse strand, counting down.
CCGCGAGCGGCAGGAGGAGGATGAGCAGAAGACGAAGGGTAGTGAGACGCAGGATTTTCATCGTTGAGCGGCCGCGCATGAGCAGAATTGATGCCGAGATTGAAAGTTTTGCATCAATCGCGGAGGCGCCGGCGTTGCCCTTGTGCCGGAACGAATTGCACGATGTCCCGCGCGGCAAAGGGGCACGAAAAAGGCCGAACCGCCGGAGCGGCTCGGCCGGAAAAACCGAACGGATCGGTCAGAGCGCGGATTCGCCGCGCTCGTCGGTCCGGATGCGGATGACTTCCTCGAGTGGGACGACAAAGACCTTGCCGTCGCCGATCTTGCCGGTCTTCGCGGCCTTGACGATCGCTTCGACAGCCTTGCCGGCAAGTTCGTCGCTGACCGCAATCTCGATCTTAACCTTCGGGAGAAAATCGACCGTGTATTCGCTTCCGCGGTAGATCTCGGTGTGCCCCTTTTGGCGGCCGAAGCCCTTGACCTCCGTGACCGTCATACCCTCGATGCCGGCGCCGCTGAGCGCCTCCTTCACTTCCTCGAGCTTGAACGGCTTGATGATGGCGATGATGAGTTTCATGGAAAGCAGCTGGTGTTTTAGTAGGTAAGATGGGAAGGCGCGTCGAGCCTAAGCTCCGAGGTCGAATCCGATTCGGCTGAACCGGGCCACGAAAACGGCGGCTGCCCGCTCGCGGATCGGGCGGAGCTGCCCGCCGGCCGAACCCGACCGCCTCCGGGCGAATCGGAAGCGACATGCGCCAGCATGTTTCCCAAGCAATACCGGTGCCAAAGGCGGCCGGATCAGGAAATTTTCATCGCGCTGAAGGTCAGCGCCCCACCGCCAGCAGATCGTTGCGCGCGAAGCCAGGCCGGGTGACTGGCGGGTGGACATCGGGTTTCGGTCGGCGTCCCCGGCCGGCGCCGGTGCGGCTGTGCTCACCCCGGGGCGCATGCGGTGGGGCCCACCAGGCGAAGATTTGACGTGAATTCCAGGCTCGGTTTCACAACGTGATCGACTGCGTTTATGCGCTTTCACAAGTACCACGCTCTCGGCAACGACTACATCGTCCTCGATCCACGTGACTTTCCCGCGTGGACGCCCGCGCCGACCATCGAGCAGATCCGCGTCGTGTGCCACCGGAATTTCGGGGTCGGCTCCGACGGAATTCTCTGGGGCCCGCTGCCGTCGCAGCAAAGCGAGTTCGGCCTGCGGATCTTCAATCCCGACGGCTCCGAGGCCGAGAAGTCGGGGAATGGCCTGCGTATTTTCTCGCGATACTTGTGGGATCAGAAGCTGGCGAAGAATCCCGCATTTACCGTGGAAACGCCCGGAGGCCACGTCCAATCGCTGATCAAGGAGGGCGGCCGGCTCATCACCGTGGCCATGGGACGGGTGAGTTTTGACAGCGGCAGGATTCCCGTGAATCTGGCGGGACAACCGCGCGAGGTGATCAACGAGAAGATCACCGTGCTGGATCGCGAGTTCACCTATTGCGCGGCGACGATCGGAAACCCCCATTGCGTGATTCCGCTCCCGGAGATCTCCCCGGAACTCGCGCACAAATACGGTCCACATTTCGAGACGCACCCGAATTTTCCGCGAAAGACCAATGTCCAGTTTCTCCGCGTAATCGACCGCACGAACATCCGGATCGAGATCTGGGAGCGCGGCGCGGGCTATACGCTGGCGTCCGGAAGCAGCTCGAGCGCCGCGGCGGCCGTCGCACGCCGGCTCGGACTCGTCGATCCCGCGCTCACGGTCCACATGCCCGGCGGCCAGATCGGAATCGAGATCGGGCCGGACTACTCGATCATGATGACCGGCACCGTCAACAAGGTCGCCGAAGGGACGATGGATCCCGAGTTGTTCGCGGTGAAAGTCTAGGAGCGGCGGGGAAAGATCCTAGCCCTTCGACCCATATTTGACCGAGCACCCGTACGGGTGCGTGATCGAGGGCTCGACCGCGCGCCCCTCCATCAACGCGGCAAGCGCGTTCCGCACATAATTCGTCGCCTTGGCGATGTCGGATTTCCGCGTCGATGAAATGCTGTCGATGGCGCCGTCGTACACGAGAGTCCCGGTGGCATCGACGACGAACATGTGCGGCGTCACTTTCGCGCCGTACAGGTGGCCGACGCGGCCATCCGGGTCCCGGAAGTAGTCCGTCGGAGCGGCGCCGTGCTGTTTCAGCCAGCTCGCGAGCTCTCCCGCGGTGTAATCGCCACCCTGCAGTCCCGGCGCGGCGGAATTGATCAACAGCCAGACGACGCCATCGGCCATCGCGTCATGCTGGAGCCGCGGCAGATTCCCGCTTTCATAGTGCTTGTGCACGAACGGGCAGTCCGGGTTGTTCCATTCCAGCACGACGATCCGACCCCGATACTCCGAGAGCGAGTGCTTCTTTCCGTTGATGTCGGTCAGGGTAAAGTCAGGCGCCGGCTGTCCGACTGCCACCGCGCCAAGCAGCGGATGCACCGGGAGACCGATCAGCAGTGCAAACGCGGTGCCGAGGAATTTCGCGAGCGTGTTCATGACGAGCCGGGATTGACGAACCGGCGCGGGCGAAAGTTCCGGGCGGGTTCCCGCCGAGCGGAGAATCCGTTTGCCGGGTTCGGCAGCCCATCCCTACCCTCGCTCCGTGCTTGGCTGGCTCGCCGACTCCTTCCGCTTCGCCTGGTCCCTGCTTTACTGGAACATCCGCAAATCCTGGTTTCGGTTTCGTCGGGGACGGGTGGCATGTCCGTGTCAGGCGCCAAGTGATTCGGGTCGGGCGTATGAAACCGCGTGCGACGCCTGTGCCGGGTGGCACCGTCCCTGGCGCTTCCGCCGGGTTTGTCCGCTGCTGGTCCGCACCAAGGACGGGCCCCGCTGTTCAGCCGACACGGCGGATGTCCGCCCGTTTTGGTCGTTGACCCTCCGTTACTATGGCGGCGCCGCACTCGCCCTCTATGCCGCCGGAGTCCTGATCGTTTTCGGATTTTTGCGGACGATCGGATACCCCGTCAGCATCGTGCACGTCGCGCTGCCGCCGCTATGGCATCGGGTTGGCCAGGCTCGCGGGTGGTTCTTTTTGGATCGGGCGCACCGGGCGTTCGCGGCCGGACGCACGAACGAAGGCCTGCTTTATCTTTCGAATGCGTACGACTTCGACCCGACGAACTTCGACGCCGGGATCGCGCTGGCGAAGGCCTACCAGCTCGCGAATCCGGCCCGCTCGGACCAGGTCTTCGCGCGCCTCCTGCGGGACCATCCGGAACAACGAAATCTGACGGCCCAGGACTGGTTCCGGTCCCTGCTTGCGCGCGGCGAATTCGGCCAGATCGCCATGCTGGCGAAAAGCGAGACGCTCCGCGACCCGCGGCATGCCAACGCCTGGATCCGCGCGCTGATCTTCGCGACGCGACAAAACCAGGACACCCAGCCGTTGAAGGCCATGTTGGCGGATCCTTCCCGGAGCGCCGAGATCTGGCGGCCGTTGCTCGAAACCGAACTGCTGTGGCGCGCCGGCCGGAAAGCCGAGGTGCGCGCCGCGATCGACCGGCCCTGGCCGGCCACGGCACCGCCATTCACGGTCGTCTACCGCGTCGAGATGCTGACCGAGCTGGGCGACCCGATGGCTGCCCTCGACCTGCTGGAGAAGCATCGTCCGCAGCTCGATGACGAAGCCTGGCTGACGCTGCGTCTCGACTGCCTTGCCGCCGCACAAGCCCGACAGGCACTGCGGTCCGAGTTCCAAGCCTACCTGTTGTCGCCGCCGCTGACCCAGCCGTTGCTGAAGATCATGTGCGCGCAACTGATCCGGCATCCTGATCGCGCCCTGTTTGCGCAGTTGTCCGCGAAATTTGCGCGGGAACATGTGCCCCTCGACGACAACACGGCCGGCGGCTGGTTCTCGCTGCTCTGCACCGCGGGCGCGGTCGGCGACACGGCCCAGCTCCGCGCGCTGGTGCTGCGGCTGCGGAATGCCACGCAGACCCCCTTCACCGCGCTCCAGATGCTGGAGGCATTTTTCCGCGGGGACCTCACCGACCGCCGCGCCACGACGTTTCTCCCCTTCCTGCCGGTCCCGATCGAGGTGTCGTATGCGTTGATCGAGCGGTACCCCGGCGCCCACAAGCCCGCTCGGCTTTCACCATGACCGACACGCCCGTCCGTTTTTCGAGCTGGCGCGATCTGCCGCGACTGGCGCGTCTCAACCTGCTGCTGCTCGCCGCCGCCGTCGGCGCGGTGATCGTCCAGCTTTGGCCCGAGTGGCGCCACAATCCCGACCTCTCCCACGGGCTGTTCATGCCCGTGATTTTTTTGATCCTCCTCCACGAGGCCAGGCGCGGAACGCCCCGTTTCCTCCCCGATGGCCTTTCGGCGCGTGCCGCGGTCGCCACGCTCCTCCTCCTGGCGCTCGGCGCGCTTTTCGCCGCGGGGTTGTACGCGGCATCGGTGGACTGGTCCCATCCCCTCGTCAGCCTGATGCTCACGCTCGCGCTCGTCGCCTTTCTCGGAGCGGCCCTCGTCATTTTCGCCGGCGACGGCATGCGCTGGATTGCCTGCAATTGGAGCGCGGTGGTCGCCATCGGAGCCTGGCTGCTGTGCACGCCGATTCCGCCGGGCACGTACTCGCGTCTCACGCTGACCCTTCAATTCTGGATCAGCGCAGGGGTGGTGCGAAGCCTTCACCTGCTCGGCATCGCCGCCATCCGCCATGGAAACATCATCGAGCTGGCGCAAGCCACCGTGGGCGTCGAAGAGGCATGCAGCGGAGTGCGCAGCCTGCTGTCGTGTGTCTTCGCCGGATTGTTCTTCTCCGCCACGCTGGTTCGCCGGCCCTGGGCGCGCGCGGCCATTATCGCGCTCTCCGCCCCGCTCGCCCTGCTGATGAATTTTGTCCGCTCCCTTTTACTCACGCTGCTCTCCAATGCGGGCGTCGAGATCGCGGGCCGGTGGCACGATCTAACCGGCTTTGCGGTTCTCGCCGTCACCGCCGTGTTGCTGGGAGGGATCGCACTGATGCTCGAGCACCATGGGGAACGCGCGCGCCAGGCAACCGCCGTTCCTGCCCACCCCATTCGGGCGTCCGGACAGCTGGCCGCCCTGACCGGCGCGCTGGTTGTCGCCACGGCGCTTGCTTCCTTCTGCATCGCCAACACCCGTCCGTCCGTCCGTCGTGACCTCCCGACGCCGGATTTGAATGCGCTGCTGCCGGCAGTCGCGCCCGGATGGGTCGTCAGCACGAGTCAGGACCTGTTCCGGTTCCGCGACACCCTGCAGACGGATCATCTCGCCCAGCGCACCTACCGGCGTGCCGCTTCGGACGGGTCGCTTACGGAGATCATTCTCTATGTGGCCTACTGGCGTGCCGGACAGGCTCCGGTCAGCCTTGTTGCCTCCCACACGCCCGATGCGTGCTGGCCCGGCTCAGGATGGGCGCCTCACGCCACCCGCACACCCCGCACAACGCTTTCGGCCGACAACCGCCTCCTGCCCACCGCGGAATACCGCCAATTCACACTGGGCGACTTCCCCCAATATGTCTGGTTCTGGCATTTGTACGACGGTCGGCCGATCGCGTATGAAGATCCGTATTCGCCCGTGGAACTGCTTCGCATCGCCTGGAAATACGGGTTCCGCCACGACGGCGACCAGTTGTTTGTGCGCGTGTCCAGCAATCGGACGTGGTCGGAAATCAAGCATGAGCCGTTACTCGCAGAATTCTTCCACCGAACTCGCGGGCTTGGCTTGTGACGACGCGCGCCCGGCGCGCCCGCACCTTGCTTCTTGTAACGAGGATTCCATTCAACCCTACTTGGACTGAAATCTCATGCCGTTCCGTGTCACCAAGGCCGAAAGAAGGATGCTGGCGATCCTGGCCGTTCTCATCGTGCTCGGCTTGATCGGCATGGCTGTTCTCTGACCGTCTGCCCCGCGCGATGTCCCCTGCCCCGGACCCTTCCCCCGCCCCGCACCGGCCGGAACGTCGCTTCACCGTCCTTCCCTGGGTCGTCGCCGGCGCGCTCGGGTTGGCCGCCCTTTGGGGGTTTTCGCAATACGCCGCCGTTCGAGTCGAAAACCGCGTGCTGCGGCAGCAACAGGAGCTGTCCGAACTCGCGCTCAAGTCGGCTCGCACGCAGCTTGAGGCCGGGCAAATCCTGACCTCGCACTTGGCGGCCGGATACCACCCACCCACCTCCCTCCCTGCGGACCGGACGGGGCATTTGGCGGTCACGCTGTTGGTGCCCGCGGAACAACGTGCGCCGGCGATGGCCGCCGCCCTCGCGTGGGACACCGCCAGCTTGAATGGACGGTTTGAGGCGCGCGGCTTGCCTGCGCTTCCGGACGGTCTCACCTACGGACTCTGGGCCGTCGATCGGGACCCACACCTGCTGGGTCGGTTTGCCGCTGACGCGCAGGGAAACGTGGAGGCCAAGGTCGCGCTTCCGCCGACCCTGGACCCATCGGCGCGATTTGTACTCGCCCGTGATGCCGTCAAGGACATGGGAAAACCTGGCGAGCCCGTCCTTCGCAGCCCGTAAACTTGAAACTTGTCAGGCGAAACCCGGCCGGGGAACCTCGCCGCCCATGATTATCAAGCCGAAGGTTCGCGGGTTCGTTTGCGTCACGGCCCATCCCGAGGGTTGCGCAGCACACGTCCAGGAGTGGATCGCGCACGTCAAATCCCAAGGCCCGATCAAGGCCGGCCCGAAAAAGGTCCTCGTGATCGGCGCATCGACGGGGTACGGGCTCGCTTCACGAATCACCGCCGCCTTCGGCTCCGGCGCGTCAACTCTCGGTGTGTTCTTCGAACGCCCCTCCGAGGAGGGGCGGACCGCCACCCCCGGATGGTACAACACGATCGCGTTCACGAAGGCCGCCCGGGAAGCGGGGCTTTACGCCAGGAATATCAACGGCGATGCATTCTCCGACGAGATCAAGCGCCAGACGCTCGAAGCGATTCGCTCCGATCTCGGTCAGGTCGACCTGGTGGTCTACTCGCTCGCATCGCCTCGTCGCACGCATCCCAAAACCGCCGCCACGCACAAGTCGGTGCTCAAGCCGGTCGGGACGTCTTACACCAACAAGACGGTCGAGACGGACAAGGGGATCGTGAGCGAGGTGACGATCGAGCCCGCGAACGAACAGGAGATTGCCGACACAATCGCCGTCATGGGCGGCGAGGACTGGCAGATGTGGATGAACGCGCTCTCGGAGGCCAAGCTGCTCGCGCCCGGCGCCCAGTCGGTGGCGTATTCGTACATCGGGCCGGAAGTGACCTGGGCGATCTACAAGAACGGCACGATCGGCCTGGCCAAGAACGATCTGGAGCGCGCGGCGAAGAACATCGACTCGCTTTTGAAGTTCAACGGCGGCGGCCGTGCGTTCATCTCGGTCAACAAGGCGCTGGTCACGCAGGCCAGCTCGGCCATTCCCGTCGTGCCCCTCTATATTTCGATCCTCTACAAGGTGATGAAGGCGCGCGGGACACACGAGGGCTGCATCGAACAAATGTACCGGCTGTTCGCGACCCACATGTATAACGGTCACACCCCAAAATTTGACGAATCCGGACGCGTCCGCATTGACGACTGGGAGATGCGCCCGGAAATCCAGGAGACCGTTCGCACGCTTTGGCCCCGGGTCAACACGGAGAACCTGGCGGCCGAGACGGATATTGCGGGCTACCGCTCCGAGTTTCTGAAGCTGTTCGGTTTCGGACTTCCGGGGGTGAATTACGAGGCGGCAACCGAACCGCACGTCCCGATGGTCTGACCGCGGAATGCCCGGGGCGAAACCCATCGGCGCGAATCGCGTGGATCGGCTCGCCGGCCGAGGCTCCCGATTGCGTTGGCGGCCGCGATCGGGTCACGATTGATTTCCGATGCGTGTCGTCATCCAGCGAGTCTCCTCCGCTCACGTGGCAATTCACGAGGTCGATGTCGGCCGGATTGGCCGCGGACTCGTGGTCCTGCTGGGCGTCGGCCAGACCGACACAGAGGACGACGCACGCTGGCTGGCGGAGAAAACAGCCGCGTTGCGCGTGTTTGAGGATGCGGAAGGCAAGATGAACCGCTCGGTTGTGGACGTCGCCGGTGAGGTTCTCGTCGTCAGCCAGTTCACGCTGCTGGCGAGCACGCGGAAAGGAACACGACCATCGTTCAATGAGGCGGCGAAACCCGAGATGGCCGTCCCGCTCTACGAAAGCTTTGTCCGCCAAATCTCGGCGCTGATCGGGCGGCCTGCCGCGACCGGGCGTTTCGGGGCGATGATGGCCGTTTCGCTCGTCAACGACGGCCCCGTCACGCTGGTCATCGATTCCAGACTGCGCGAGTAAACGGGCAAGTAACCGCACCCGTGGAGGTTGCATTGGGGAATTCGACCCACTGCCACCGAATGGCAGCACGTCATCGACGCCGTCCTAAGTAACTATCAAATAGATATATAGATGATATTTTATTTGCTGGCACAGGGAATGCGGAAGCCGCGCGACCTTTCAACCTCGGCAAAACCGTTCCCCATGAAAATTCTCAGAGCGATCGTCCAGATGTTGGTCGCGGGAATCTTCGCGACCGCCGAAGCAGTCGTCTACATCGACCAACTGCGCGTCGCGCGACTCTGGCATCGCAAGCAGCACCTGTAAACGCCGGTCGACTTTCGTCGGCGCGTTGCTTAGGCGTGAACCCCGCAACGGAATGTTCGCGCCAATAGCGGTTGGGGCTCTGTGGATTGTCATGAGGGACGAGTGTGAAATCCGCCTCCCCGCTCCCCATTTCCAACTGCGACGCCCCGGAACCGCCGGACCAGGCTCAAACCGATCCTCAGATGCCGTCGGAACGTGAGCCGCCCCGCGATTTCGGCAAATTCTACCGGTCGACCTTGGCGCCGCTGCGCCGGTATTTGGCCCGGCTGCTGGGCAACACACCGGAAGCGCAGGACGTGGCGCATGACGCGTACCTGCGCGTCTACCCGACCATCTCGCAGAAGCCGACGGATCACCCCGAAGCGCTGCTGTATGTGACCGCCCGGCGACTGGCGATCAACCGATTGAAGCGGCGAAGCATCTCGCCGCTCGCCCCCGAGGGCGCAGCACTCGACACCGCAGCGTCCACCGCGCCCGGAGTCGCACAACAGGTGATGGCGCGGCAGGAGATGCGCATTCTCGAGCAGGCCATCGCTGATCTGCCCGGAGGGTGCCGGACGGTGCTGCTGCTGCGCAAAGTCGAACTTCTTTCGCACCGCGAAATCTCCGACCGGCTGGGCATTGCCATCAGCACCGTCGAGAAGCAGCACGCACGCGCCCTGCGGCTGCTCAAGGCCGCCCTGCCCTTCGAATCTGCGATCAACCCGGGGGCCTACGGCAGTGGCAACCCGGCCCGGACAAAGGAGACCCAATCATGAACGCGCTGAGAGACGACTCGCGCCGGGAAGATCAGGCGGCGCTCTGGGCGGCCAAGCTCGACGGTGGGTCCTTGAGCGGCACTGACCGCGCCGATTTGGATGCCTGGCTGGCCAGGGATCCCCAAAACCGGACCCTCCTCACGCAGTACTGCCAGTTTTCCGCCGACCTCGAAGAGCAACTCCCGCTGCTGGTCGCCGCCGGCGCGGCGGTGATTTCCGCGGAGGACGCGCGGCCTCGCCGCCACCGGCATCGCCGGTGGTGGATTGCTTCAACCCTGGCAGCCGCCGCAGCAATTGTGATCGCCGTATACCAATTCCAACCCGCAGCGGTGAGGAATGTCGCGACGTCCGTCGCCGAGCGGCAGACGGTGAAGCTGCAGGACGGTTCCGTGGTCGATCTGAACGCACGGACGAGCCTCGCGGTCGACTTCAGCGGCCGGGAGCGTCACGTGCGAATGGCGGAAGGCGAGGCCTTCTTCACCGTCGCGAAGGACAAGAGCCAGCCCTTCATCATCGAGACGCCGGCCGGGGCCGTGCGAGTGACCGGCACGGTCTTCGATGTACACGCCGAGTCGCCGGAAAACCTCACCGTCACGGTCGTCGAAGGCTCCGTCCAGGTGAACCCGACGGGCGCCGCCGCCTGGTCGCTGAAGCCGAACGAGCAGCTGACCGTCGCCAGCACCCGGATCTCCTGCCACCACCTCGACGCCACCCAGCTCGAGAACGAACTCGCCTGGCGCCACGGAGAGGCCGTCTTCGACGGGACCTCACTGCGAGAGGCGCTTGCCCAATTCGCCTATTATCATGGTTGCTCGATCATCACCGCGCCCTCGGTTGCGAGTCTCCGCGTCAGCGGCCGGTACCGATTGGACGACCTCGACGGTTTCCTGGCCGACATCACGTCGGTCATGCCGGTGCGCACGTCACGCGAAGCGAGCGGCGCGGTCGTCGTGACGCCGCGCACCGGCTCTTGATTGGCCCAAGACGGCCCTGATCGTGATGGCACGAAACGATGTGACCCAGCGGTTCGCCTGGATTGTGGTCCTGATCCTCGCGCTCGCGGTGACGGAGCGGGCCTATCCGGCCGCCGCCGAGACGATCGAATTCAATCTCCCCGCGCAGCCGGCCGACCGGGCGTTGCTCGCATTTTCGAAGCAGGCGAAGGTCGAGATCCTGTTTTCATATGACGACCTGCGACGCGTCCGATCACACGACGTCATCGGCCGGTTCGAACCGCAGGAGGCGCTGGACCTGCTGCTGAAGGACTCCGGATTCACGGCCCGTCGGAACGGTCCATCGAAATGGATCGTGATGCCAACCGCACCTCCGCCCGCCTCGATCAAGGGCAGGATTCTCGCGCCGGACGGCTCCGCCGCCCGGCGCGTTCGTGTCACGCTCGTCCCTGCCGGAACCAGCGTCCTGACCGGCGACAGCGGAGAATTTCACTTCGACGCGCTGGCGCCGGGGCAATATCGCGTCGTCGTCGCTGGTCCGAATTATCATCCGCTGCAGATCGTCAACGTGCTCGTGAAGGCCGGTCACGTGACATCGCTTGCACCGCAGATTTTGCAGCGAATCGAGGACCCCACCCGCCTCGAACCCTTTGTCGTCGAGGGGCAGACCAACGGCCATGTCCTTGACCACAGCGACGCGCTGTTCGCCCCGCGCACCGCGGGCGGCAATCTGGACCTGCCCCGGACCGAGAGCGATCCGCTCCCGTACATGATCTTCAACCGGACGCAAATTGCCCGCAGCGGGGTGGTGAATCTGAACGAGTTCCTTCAGCGCGAACTGATTGACGCGAGCGCTTCCACGCTGCCTCCCGAGCAGGACCCCAACGCGGATAGCTTTCTCGTCGGCAGCAACAACCTTGGGCTGCGCGGTTACAGTGACGAGGAGACGGTGATTCTCGTCAACGGCCGGCCGTTGCCGGAGGTGCTGATCAGCGGGCAGAACTCGGTTCGGCCGCCGGACGTCAATTTCATCCCCCTCAGTCTCGTTCAACAGGTGGAGGTCCTGCCGGTCTCGGCCGCATCCCTGTACAGCGGCAACGCGGTCGGAGGCGTGATCAACATCGTGCTGCGGCCGGACGTCGACACGAACGCCACCGAGGTGACGGCAACGTACACGAATGCACTCGCCGGCTACGACGCGCCGCAGGCGTCGCTGTCCCTGCTGCACACCGAGTCTCTCCTGAAGGGTGCGCTGCGAGTCCGGCTCAACGCCAATTACACGCGCGCCATTCCGCCAACGGAGGCCGAGCTCGGATATCTGCAACGCCGCGCGATTGCATCGCCCAACGCCGACACGTCGGTGTACCGCGCGACGCCGAACATTCGGAGCGTGTGGCCGCCAGTGCTTCCCATCGACCCGGGCGCCATTCTCGACGGAACGAATCCCGGCCCGGGATCCACGCCCGGAATCGCCCCGACCTTGACCCCGCTGCCCGGACTTTTTGGCCCCGGCACCCCGCCGGTCACGTCCGTGGCGCCCGGTGCCGACGGGACCGGAGGGCTCGCGGCCTTCGCCGGCCGCGAGGGGCGGCGGAATTTCGCGTTCTTCGACTCCCCGGGCGGCATGGCTGCTTCCGTCAACAGCGTCGACTATCCGTACGGTCGAAAACAGGAGCGAACGACGTACTACGGCTCGGCGGTATACGATGCGTTTCCCTGGCTCCAGCTCGCCGTGGACGGAACCTATTCCCGGACGATGGTGCATCGCGGTTATGACGTGTTCCCGGTCGACCTGATGCTGAAGTCGACCTCGCCGTTCAATCCGTTTCGCCAGGACGTGATCGTATCGCTCAACGAGACCGCACCCCGACTCGGAGAGGGCTACGACGAGGCGCGGCTCGATTTTGGGTCCGTGGTGCTGAGCGCGCTGTTGAAGCTGCCAGCCGACTGGAAGCTGACGCTCGACGCCCAGTACGCCCACAACATTGCGCGATACCGTGGACTCGCCCAGCTCGACACGCAACGGCTCCAGACCCTGGTGGACGAGGGCGTCTATAATCCGCTGCGCGACACCCAGGTCTTCGGACCGCCCCAAGCCTTCTACGACCAGGCGTTGGTGTACCGTGGCGGCCCCGGACGATTTGTGACGCTGGGGAACTACGAGACGCTCGACCTTGCGCTCCGGGCAACGAACGAGAACGTCAAGCTACCGACCGGACAGGCCACCTTCAACTTCGGCGCCGACGACCGGCGCGACCATCTGGCGCGGTTCACTGATGTGCAGCGCTACGCCGACGGCACGCTGTTCCAGGAACCGTCACGTTGGGACGGCCGCACCTTGAATCGGTACAGCGGGTTCGGTGAATTGCAGGCCCCACTCTACCCGGCCAAACGGCTTCCGCACTGGCTGACTCGTGCCGAAACCGATCTCGCGCTGCGGTATGTCGCCGCCAACAGCGCCAAGGAGGCCTATTTCGCACCGACCTATGGCATGAAACTCGGCTTCCCGGGCGGCTTCTCGGTGCGCGGCAGCATCACGACCTCGAACCGGTATCCGACCCCACAGATGAGTCGCCCATTAATCCTGCCCTCCGGCGACACCGGACCCGGCAGCCCGAATTACCAACCGATCTTTGATCCGCTGCGCAAACAGAACTACGAGGCGATCGTCAACGAGGTGATCAATCCCGACCTGCGTCCGGAGGCGGCGGTGACGCAGACGGCGGGGTTGATCTTTGAGCGCGGCCGGGAGCATCGCTTCCGCGCGGCGATCGATTTCGTCGATACCCACAAGGTGAATGAAATCGTGTTTCTCGATGCGAACCGAACCCTGGCTCTCGAAGCACTCTGGCCCGAGCGCGTCGTGCGCGCTCCCGCGCGGCCCGGCGATCCCGCCGGAGCCGGTCTCGTCCAATCGATCACGACGATGCGGGCGAACCTCGCCTCCCGCGATTCCCGGGACTGGACCGGCTCGTTCGACTACCGCTGGTCCGGTTGCCGCGGCGGAACGCTCGAAGCCTATGCACGCGTCCTCTATTTCCAGAGCTACATCGTCCAGCCCCTGCCGAACACTCCGACGGTCGATGAGCTGAATGCACCCGACGGACTCGTTCCCCTGCTCCGGTATCGGGCGAATTTCGGCACGTCCTGGTCGAACCGCAACTACGCCTTCGGTGTGGACGGCCACTACTTTCACTCGCAGATCCTGCCCGAGTCCGAATGGCAGACCCAGGGGCACGATCGCATCCGCCCCTACTGGCAGTTCGACGCGTTCGTCCAGACAAACGTCGGACGGTGGCTGCCCTGGAAATCCGACCGTTACGGCCTCCGGGTTCAGGCGCGCGTGAACAACGTGCTCGGGGACCCGTTTCCAAAGTACGCCAACGACCCGTCGGGCGCAGGAGTGCAGCCCTACGGCGACTGGCGCGGTCGCGTGTACTCCCTGTCGCTGACCGCCACGTTCTAATGAGCGCGGTTCGCGGCACGGCATCACGCCGAGACTCCATCGGCAACGCAAGGTCCCGATAGTGGGTTTTGGCCCCCGCCTTGTCTCAACTTGCAGCCAACCGCGCCATGGACGCTCTCGTCTCCCCGAAACCTTCCGTTGCCGGCGCGTCGCCGATGACGGCCGAGGAAATCGCCCAGCTCCAGGACACGCTGAAGCGCTGCCCTCCTGGAACCTTCGAAGCCGCGTGTGAATTCCGGCGCACCGGCAGCACCGAGTATCTGACACCGGTGATCGTCGGTGTCATCGAGCGCTATGTGGAACGTGAGTTCCGCCCCAAGCTTCGGATGGCGCGTGACGACCTCCGGTTGGTCGACGATCTCGGGATCGACTCGCTGACGATGATGGAAATCGTGCTGCTGGCGGAAGACGTTCTGCGGATTTCCGTCACCAACGAGGAACTCACCCAACTGCGCACGCTCGGCGAAATCCGGACGTTCATCACGGCCAAGGTGGCGCAAGCCTGAACGGACCGCGCCCTCCCGCGGCGCTCGGCCGCTCGACCCCGCCGGGACGCGTGGCGGATGGCGGCAACGAGTTCGCTCGCGCCCCGGACCGCGAAACCTGAACACGCCGGCGCCTCACACCGGGAACACGCCGATGCGGCGGGTTCTCCGGCAAACCCGCCATCAGCCCTCGAATTCACTCACGCTGACGGAACGCCCGTTGTCCTTCGGACCGAGTTGCAGGATGAACGCCGCAGCGGTGCTGGCCCATGCCTCCGCCTTGGGGTAGCTGCTGGCATCGTCGCCCCAGCAGGTTCGCAGCATGTCGGTATCGATGACCCCGGGGTTGAGCGGAACAGCCGCCATGCCCTTCGGAAGATCGTCGGCAAGCGCCTTGGTCAGCCCCTCGACGCCCCACTTCGACATGCAATACGGCGCCACGTTGGCAGCGACGCTCCGGCCCCACCCGGAGCTGAAATTCACGATGACGCCCTTCTGCTTTGCCACCATCGCGGGGACGAAATGCCGGATCATGTTCGCGACACCGCGGAGATTCACATCAACGACCTTGGTGAACTCGCGATCGTCGAGCTCCCAGAGCGGCGCGGGACGGTTCATCACGCCGGCGTTGTTGATCAGCAGGTCCGGCGGCGTGTCGTTCTCGAGCACCTTCGCCGCCCAAATCGCGACCTTGTTGTCCAGCGCCACGTCGACGCACGAGAAATCATGCGGCGGCTGGTGGGTCATCCGGAGATCGAAGATCGCGTCGCCGCTCCGGCCGCAACCGATCACGGTGTGCCCGCCGCGAATGAACTCCTCTGCGAGTGCGCGCCCCAATCCGCGCGTCACCCCGGTGATCACGATTTTCATGCGGCCCAATGTAGCCGAGGAAAAACTGGACCTAGCGAGTCGAAAATTCCGCCGTCGCGCGCCGGGACATTCCCCCGGACCTCGGCCAGCAGTCAGCCGCCGTCAGCGGCTTTGCAGGCTGAATTTGTTGAGTCCGGCCTTGCGGCAGGCGTCCATCACGTACGCCAGCTTCTTGAGCTGCGTCGTTTCGTCCGCCTTGATCAGCACGGGAATGTCACGATCGACATTCTTCACCTGTTCAAGGAGGCCGTACAGCGCGTCGTCCGGAATCTCCTTCCCGTTGAACGAGACCTGTCCCTTGTTATTGATCGCGATCGTGACGGTTCCTTTGAACTCGTTCTTGCCGGCGGTTTCGACCTTCGGAAGCGTGATATTCAGCGTCGCGGCCGATTTGAACTGCATCGTGACGAACGCGAAAAAGATCAGCATGACGAGCACGTCGATCAATGGCACGAGGTTCAGCTCGGGCCGCCGGCGGCGCCGTTGGAGCAGCGAACTCATGTGCGGCTGCGCTGGAGAATCCGCTCGAGCAAAACGTCGAGTTGCGCCGCATAGTTCTCGATCTTCCGCTGCAGATAGCCGCTGCCGACCAGCGAAGGAATGGCGATAGTCAGGCCGATCACGGTCGCCGACAAGGCAAGCGCGACGCCCTTCGTGAAGGCCACCGGATCCGGCAGCCCGGTGTCCGGCGCAATCTGGGAGAACACCTGCAGAAGGCCCGTGACGGTGCCCGTCAATCCGAGCAGCGGAGCGGCCGCGTAGATGACGTCAAGGTACGGCACCCCCCGCTCCATCCGGTTGACTTCGAGCCGGGCGAACGCCTTGACCGCACCTTCGTCGTTCTTGTGCTGCTCCGCAAAATCGACGATGCGCGACAGCACCGTGTGCTTGCCGCCGATCAGGGGCCGCCCGTTCACGACGGCGTCGACCAGATCCTGCGGCATCACGGCCGTGCGCCGCAGCGCATAGCAGCGCTCGCAGATGATGAAGACCGCCGCGGCGGAACAGATGCCGAGCGGATAGATGAGGAGACCCGCTCCTTCGAACACTTTGATCATCGCGAGAAACATAGCTGGACAAAAAGGTGCCGGGTTGTGACGCCCTTGGGAAGAAAAGGTTCGAGAAAAGTGAGCGTGATTCCGACGTCGGGGTGCAAGGGTTTTCGTACCCGGTCGTCGCGGTCGAAGATGATGCAAGGTCGCGGCAACGCTCCGCCCCGGTTGTAAGGTGATCCCCTACAAAAATGGCGCCGGCGAGGCCGGCGCCTTGAAACAGCTCCGCGCCGGGGTGATGTCAGACGGCGAGATACGGCAGCCGTGCGGCCGCGGTCTTCATCGCCGGCAAACCTTCGAGCAGCTCGCCGATCGCATCCCAGCGCCCGTTGACGAGCGCATCGCGCGCGGTGTCCCGGACGGAGGCCTTGACGCTCTGCCCGCCGAACCGGATTTCCTCTCCTGCCACGTCCACGACGACTTCCGTCGCCGGGTCGCGATCAAGGGCCGCCGCGATCTTCGCGATATCGGCGCGGGAGGCGGTCACACAAGGAATTCCGAGCGTCGTGCAGTTGCCAAAGAAGATTTCCGCGAAGTTCTCGGCCACCACGGCGCGGAATCCATGTTTCTGGATCGCCTGTGGAGCGTGCTCGCGGGACGAGCCGCAGCCGAAGTTCGCGCCGCTCAGCAAGACCGTTGCGCCCTTGAAGCGCGGATCGTTCAGCGGATGCGGCTTGTCCGTCCCGTCGGCGTTCTTGCGCACGTCATAGAACAGATATTCGCCGAGGCCGTCGAACGTGACGCACTTCATGAAGCGCGCCGGGATGATCCGGTCGGTATCGATGTCATTGCCGGGGACGAAAACCGCGCGGCCGGCAACCTGGGAGATTTTGGCGAGAGACATGAGAAGGATTTTCCAGCAGTGGAGGATGGGCGAACGAGCGACAGGATTTCCGGCGCCGGTCAGTTGGAGGACGACGGAACGCTGAAAACCTCGCGGGCATCCGCGACGGTTCCAGTTACCGCCGCGGCGGCCACCATCAAGGGACTCATCAGGATCGTGCGGCCCGTGGGACTGCCCTGACGACCCTTGAAGTTGCGGTTGGACGAACTCGCACACAGCTGGTCGCCGACGAGCTTGTCCGGATTCATCGCGAGGCACATGGAGCAACCCGCCGCCCGCCATTCAAATCCCGCCGCACTCAGCACCTTGTCGATTCCGAGCTTTTCGCACTGCAAGGCGACGATCTGCGAACCCGGGACGGCGATCGCCTTGACGCCGGGCGCAACCCGCCGGCCCTGCACGAACTTCGCCACCTCCTGGAAATCGCTCAATCGCCCGTTGGTGCACGACCCGAGGAACGCGACGTCGATGCGCGTGCCCTTGATCGGCGCGCCGGGCTTGAGCTTCATGTACGCCAGCGCCTCCTCGATCGAGGATTTCTCGTCGGTCGCCGAGGTCTTCGCGGGGTCCGGGATGGTCTCGTTGATCGAGATGCCCTGGCCGGGATTGATGCCCCAGGTGACCGTCGGCGCGATGTCGGCCGCATTGATGGTCACAACATCGTCGTAGCTGCAGCCGGGATCGCTCGCAAAGCCCTTCCATCGCGCGACGGCTTCATCCCACGCCGCGCCCTTGGGCGAGTAGGGTCGTCCCTTCAGGTAATCGAACGTGGTTTGGTCGGGATTGACGTAACCGACCCGGGCTCCGCCCTCGATCGACATGTTGCACACCGTCATCCGCTCCTCCATCGAGAAACGGTCGAAGACGTCACCCGCATACTCGTAGGCGTATCCAGTTCCCCCGTTCACGCCGAGGGTACGAATGATGTGAAGGATGACATCCTTGGCATACACTCCCGGGCGCAGCCGCCCGTTCACGTTGATCCGGCGAACCTTCAGCTTTCCGATCGCCATCGTTTGGGTCGCGAGCACGTCGCGGATCTGCGTCGTGCCGATGCCGAAGGCAATTGCGCCGAAGGCGCCGTGGGTGCTGGTGTGCGAGTCGCCGCACGCGATCGTCGTTCCGGGTTGGGTGATCCCCTGCTCCGGACCGACGATGTGCACGATACCCTGCTTGCCGGTCCCCCGGTCGAAGAACGTGATGCCGAAATCGCGCGTGTTCCTGCGGAGCTCGTCCATCATTGCCTGCGCGAGCTCGTCCCGGTAGGGCTCGACCACCTGGTCCGTCGGAACAATGTGATCGACGGTCGCGAATGTCCGGTGGGGCATCGCGACCTTGAGGCCGAGATCCCGCAGCATTCCGAATGCCTGGGGGCTCGTGACCTCATGAATCAGGTGCGTGCCAATCAGCAGTTGGGTCTGGCCGTTGGCCAGCGTGCGGACAGTGTGGGCTTCCCAGACTTTTTCGAAGAGGGACTTGGACATGACGAGGAAGGGCGTGAGGTGATGGTTCGACGGGAAACCGGGAGAGGAGATGCTTTCTCCGGCGGTTTCACTCCAATTCGACGGCCATCCTAGCAAACTCCTGCCATAACCGGAAATACTTGTTTTTCGGCCTGTGATGCCGTACGTGCATCACCCCGGCGTCCGTCCTCCGGCGCAGCCACGTACATGTTGCCCCGGCGCCGCCAAGCGGGCAGTCGCCGCTCCCATGCCACGCGAATTTCAAATCCCCTTCGAACTCCGGCACCTGGTATATTTTCGTGAGGTGGGGCAACGGCTGCACTTTCGCAAATCCGCCGAGGCGCTGGCGATCGCCCAACCGGCCCTCAGCCGCGCCGTCGCGCAGCTCGAATCCGCCGTCGGGGCGCGCCTGTTGAACCGCACCCGTCGCGGCGTGGAACTCACGCCGGCCGGACGATTGCTGCTGGAGCGCGTGGAGCCGGCGTTGCGCGGGCTCGCCGCCATCCCCGCGGAACTCAAGGCGCTGGTGAGCGGCGAGGTTGGGCATATCCGGATCGCGTTCACCGGGCTGGCCATGGCCACCGTCCTGCCGGGCATCCTGCGTGAATTTCACCGCCGGCACCCGGGCGTGCGCCTCGAGCTGTCGGAATCCCCGACGGCCTCCCAACTCACCGCCCTCGAGGCCGGCGAAATCGCGTGCGGCTTCTTCCATCCCGATGGACCGACGCCCCACCTGCATACCCGCCTGCTGCTTCGGGAACGCAACGGCGTGCTCCTCCCCGTCTCGCACCCGCTCGCCAACCGCCCCACCCTCCGGCTGCGCGATCTGGCGGACACGCCTTTTGTGCTGTTCCCGCGAACTCACAATGCGGGCTTCTACGACCGGGTCCTCGCCGCATTCGCAACCGCTGGTGTCACTCCCCGGATTGCGGAGGAAATCTGGCCGCGCGCAAACGGCGTGGGTCTGGTCCGAGCCGGGATGGGAGCCACCTTCATGGCGCCATCGGAGGCGCGGCCGTTGCCGAGCGAAGTCGCGTTTCGTCCCCTCTCGGGACCGGCGCCGGAGAGTCGCGTGGTGCTCGGCTGGCCCCAGAATCCCGCCCCCGACGCGGCACTCGCCGCGTTCCTTGCCATCGCCTCGGCGTGATCGCGTCAGGGTGAGATCTCGATCTGTTTCTGCAGCTGGTTGAATTCTGTCTCGAGCTGGGTTCCCGGAACAACGGCCAGGATGGTTCGGGCGCGCTCCAGCGCACGACGCGCTTCGGGTTGGTGGTCGAGTTGCAGCAAGTGTTCGACAAACAGCCGGACGATGCTTGCGCAAAGGCGTGCGGGCAGATGCCCGCAAGGGCGAGGCAGACCGACCGGGTCAGCAGCACGCCATTCGCGGCGGAACCCGCCGGGGCCACAACACCGAAGCGACCGGCGCCGTCAGCGCGCCTTCAAAACAAAAACCCCGCTCCCGTTGATCTCGGGGGGCGGGGTTTCGTTGGGCGACGGTTGGTCGTCGTTTTACGGTGCTACTCCACTTGGAGCAGCAGGAGGAGTCTTCTGCTTGAAGGTCAGCTTATCGCCTTCCCGCGCCACCAGGACCGGCTCGCCGTCCTTCACATCGCCGCGGAGCAGTGCTTCGGCCAGCGGATCCTCAAGGTAGTGTTCGACGGCCCGGCGCAGCGGACGCGCACCGTATTTCTCGTCGTAACCCTTTTCGATGAGGAGATCCTTGGCTTCCTGCGTGAACTCGAGCGTGATCTTCCGCTCCGAAAGGCGCTTGCCGAAATTCGCGACCTCGAGGTCGACGATCTTGACCAAGTCGTTCTTGTCGAGCGGCCGGAAGAAGATGATGTCCGAAATGCGGTTCAGGAACTCCGGCTTGAACACCCGCTTGGCCTCTTCGAGCACCTTTTCCCGCATCTTCTCGGCGTCGTTGAAGCTCGAGGCCGCGGCCGCGAACCCCATCGACGTCTGCCGCTGGAGCAGCTGCGCGCCAACGTTCGAGGTCATGATGATAATGGTGTTCCGGAAATCGACCGTCCGCCCCAGCGAATCGGTGAGCCGTCCATCCTCCAGAATCTGCAGCAGGAGCTGGATGACGTCGGGATGCGCCTTTTCCACCTCGTCGAAGAGGACCACCGCGTACGGCTTCCGCCGGACGGCCTCGGTGAGCTGGCCGCCCTCCTCGTAGCCGACGTAGCCCGGAGGCGAGCCGACGAGACGCGAGACAGCGAACTTCTCCATATACTCGGACATGTCGATCTGGATGATCGCGTCCTGATTGCCGAACATCTGGGCGGCGAGCTGCTTGGCGAGCATCGTCTTGCCCACGCCCGTGGGACCGACGAACATGAACGAACCAATCGGCCGGCGCGGATCCTTGAGGTCCGCCCGCGACCGCCGCAACGCCCGCGCGATCGCCGACGCCGCCAAATCCTGGCCGATGACGGACTTCTGCAGCTCGTTCTCGAGCGTCAGGAGCTTCTCGCTCTCCTTCTTTTCCATCCGGGAGAGCGGAATGCCCGTCCAGTCGGCCACGACCTGCATCATGAGGTCGTCGTCGATCGTGACGCGCTTCTCGTCGCGCTGCTTCTTCCATTGCTCGTTGATCTGCTCCTGCTTTTGCCGGAGCTGCTTTTCCTGGTCACGGTACTTGGCCGCTTCCTCGAAATGCTGTTCGCTGATCGCCTTCTCCTTCTTGCCGCAGACCGTCTCGATCTCCTTCGTGAGGTTCTCGATTTCCGGCGGGCGGCTCAGTGCCGTGATCCGCGCCCGTGAACCGGCCTCATCCATCACGTCGATGGCCTTGTCCGGCAGGAAGCGCCCGGTGATATACCGGTCCGACAGCTTGGCCGCCGACTCGAGCGAACGGTCGGTGAAGCTGGCCTTGTGGTGATCCTCGTACTTCGACCGGATGCCCTTCAGGATCAGGATCGTGTCCTCGACGGAAGGCGCCTCGACCTTGACGGCCTGGAAACGACGGTCGAGCGCGGAGTCCTTCTCGATGTACTTGCGGTACTCGTTCAGCGTGGTGGCGCCGACGCACTGGAGCTCGCCGCGCGACAGCGCGGGCTTGAAGATGTTGGACGCGTCCATCGCGCCTTCGGCGGCACCCGCCCCGACGATGGTGTGCAGCTCGTCGATGAAGAGGATGATGTTCTTGGCGCGCTTGATCTCGTCCATCACCGCCTTGATCCGCTCCTCGAACTGGCCGCGGTACTTGGTACCGGCGACCATGAGCGCGAGATCGAGGGTGATGACCTTCTTTTCGAGCAGAATTTCGGGCACGTTTCCGGCCGCGATTTCCTGGGCGAGACCCTCGACGATCGCGGTCTTGCCGACGCCGGCCTCGCCGATGAGCACGGGATTGTTCTTGGTACGCCGGCACAGGATCTGGATGACGCGCCGGATCTCGTTTTTGCGACCGACCACGGGGTCCATCTCGCCCTTGCGCGCCAGCTCGGTCAGGTCACGGCCGAACGCCTTGAGCGCCGGCGTCTTTACCTCCTTCTTGTCCTCGGCCTGCGAGCCGGAACGCTGCGGCGAGGCCGCCGCCGCCTCCTCGCCGCCCTCGGCGCGTTCGCTCCCGGAGAACTGCGGGTCGAGTTCGCGGAGAATCTCGTTCCGGGTGCGCTCGATGTCGACATCGAGCGACTTCAGCACGCGGGCGGCCACGCCTTCCCCCTCACGCAGCAGACCGAGCAGGATGTGCTCGGTGCCGACGTAGGAGTGGTTGAGCGTCTTCGCTTCCTTGCCGGCGAGCGCGAGGACCTTCTTCACGCGCGGCGTGTAGGGAATGCTGTTCTGAGTCTTGGTTTCCTGGCCCGTGCCCACCTGCTTCTCGACCGCGGCCCGGACGGTCTCCAGGTCGAGGCCCATCTTCTGCAGCACGCTGACCGCGACGCCCTGCCCCAGCTTGATCAGTCCAAGCAGGATGTGCTCGGTCCCGACGTAGTTGTGGTGGAAGCGGTCCGCCTCTTTGCGGGCCAACGCCAGCACCTGTTGGGCGCGTGGCGTAAAGTTGTTCATCGGTTCTTGGGACATTTAAAGGAATGTAGGGTAGTCAGTTCTTTCCGTTGCTGGAGAAATTGAAATCGGGATGGGGGAAATTGGCAAACTCGGACCGCAGGCGGGCGGCCCGGAGGACGTCGCGCTGGGCCGGATCGAACTCGCCTTTCTGCGCATGCTGCAAATGACCGGGCTGCGCCTCGATGAAAAGCCGGTCGACGACCGAGCGGTTTCCATCCGGGAACGAGCCGAGATCGACCCCGAGGCGGATCAGCGAAAGGAGGTTCATCGCCTCGCTCGAGCTGAGCACGTGGCTGTTTTGGAGGATGCCGTAGGCGCGGCCGATCTTGTCGAGCAGCTTCGCCGCATCGGCTTCGAGCAGCTTCTCGCGCGCATTCAATTCATGTTCGACGATCGACTGGAGCACGCTCGTCAGCCGCTTGATGATCTCGTCCTCGGATTCACCGAGCGTCGTCTGATTCGAAATCTGAAAGATGCTGCCGCTCGCATCCGATCCCTCGCCGAACAGCCCGCGGACGACCATGCCAAGCTGATTTACCGCCCGGACCACCTTCTCCATTTGGTTCGAGATGACCAGCGCGGGAAGATGCATCATCGCGGACGCACGCATGCCCGTTCCAAGATTGGTCGGACAGGCGGTCAGGTAACCAAGCGTGGGCGAGAACGCGAAATCGAGCAGTTCCTCCAGGGAGCTGTCAAAATCGTTGATGGCGGTCCAGGCCTTCTTCAGCTGGAACCCAGCCCGGAGCACCTGGATCCGGAGATGGTCCTCCTCATTTACCATCACGGAAATCGCCTGGTCCTTGCTGATCACCGCCCCGGCGCCTGTCTTGGCGCCGATCAGCTCGCGGCTGATGAGGTGGCGTTCAACGAGGATCTGCTTCTCGAGTTCGTTCAGCTCGCCGATCGCGACGTTGAAGCAGCGCTTCATCGCGGGTGCGTTCGCCACGGCTCCGCGGCAGCGCTCGAAGATCTCCTCGCGCTGGGTCGCCTTGGCCCACCCGGGGAACGGCGTGCCCGCGAGATTGCGGGCGAGACGAACGCGCGTCATGAGCACGATCGCGGTCTTGCTGCTCGCAGAATCGGTCAGCTCGGAGGGCGAGTCGATGAGCGAGGAGATAGACATCGATTTAGCGCGCGAGCTTCGAGCCGAAGGCTTGTTTGACTTGGTTGATTTCATCGCGGGTGCGGGCGGCGTCTTCGTACCTTTCGGACTTGATCGCCTCGGTCAGGTCGAGCTCGAGCTTCGTCAGCCGGTCATAAAGTGATTTTCGCTCCAAGGCGCGGTGGGGAATCTTGCCGACGTGGGACGTGCCATTGTGCATCCCCTCGAGCATTGGTTCCACGATGCCCCGGAACGTCTCATAGCAGGCCGGGCAGCCAAACCGCCCGTGCTTCTTGAAATCGTTTTGGGTAAAACCGCACTGCTCGCAGCGCACGCCAGCGCCGATGGCCGGCTCGGGGTTCAGGGACGCCTTCAAAAGGAGATCTGCCAGGGAAAAACCGCTCGGATCAGTTACGCCCTTCGCCTGGGCGCACGCCTCACACAGATCCACCTTATGCACCTTGTTATTCACAATTTGCGTCAGATGGACAGTCGCCGGCTTCGAGCAAAGATCGCATTTGAGCGGGTTGGCCATGAATGAGGAATTTGTTTCTGCACGGAACATGCCATAGACCCGCACGCTGGCAAGTGTGCGCGCGTGGTCCCTGAGATGCGCCGCCGCGTCACGGCGCAGTGCGCCAAAGGAGCAATCGTGACGCCAGCCGAAAACTTGAGTCACACGCACATTCCCGGATGACTTGGCCCGGCGCCGTGGGTACCGGGAAATCTCCGTCCGGGCCGGATCGCTCCCCCCGGGGAAAGGCCGGCGGGCGGCGAACCCACCCGGCCTGCGTGCCGACCTTGGCGCTGCGTCGCGCCCGAAAAAGGCCTAAATCCTGGTACCCTCTACCAGAACGCGCTTTCGGAAGGCCGCCAGCACCCGCTGGGTCACGGGGCCCGGGCGGCCGGTGCCGATTTCCCGGCCGTCAAGTTTGACGACGGGGATTACCTCCGCGCCCGATCCGGTCAGAAAGCACTCGTCCGCGCACCAGACATCGTAACGCGTCATATCGGTCTCCCGCAGCGGGACTCCGAGTTCACCGGCGATGTCCAGAATTGTCGATCGGGTGATCCCCCGCAGCGCACCCTGGGATGCCGGCGGGGTGATGATTGCGCCGTGGTGAACGATGAAGACGTTGTCGGCAGTGCATTCCGCCACGTACCCCTGGTCGTTCAGCATGATCGCCTCGAGCGCGCCAAACTGCTTCGCCTCGAGCTTGCCGAGGATGTTGTTCAGGTAATTGAGCGACTTGATCGTGGGCGGCAGGGCTGCCGGTCCGATCCGGCGCGTCGGAACGGTGACGATCGCCAGGCCATTGTCGTAGTATTCCTGAGGATACAGGGAAATCTTGCTCGCGATGATGAAAACCGACGGCTTCGGACAGAGCCAGGGCGCCAGTCCGAGATCGCCCACCCCGCGCGTCACCACCAGCCGGATGTAGGCGTCGGTGAGGCCGTTCTGCCGGCAGGTTTCGCAGGTGGCCCAGCGAAGCTGCTCCCGCGAAAGCGGGATTTGGAGCATGATGGCTTTCGCCGAGTATTCCAGCCGCTCCAGGTGCTCCTCGAGCCGGAAGACGTTCCCGCCATAGAGGCGGATGCCCTCAAAGACGCCATCGCCGTAGAGGAGACCATGGTCGAAGACCGACACCTTCGCTTCGTCGCTGTCGACGAATTTTCCATCGAGATAGACCTTCATTTGGCCAACCTTAGGAGGGCCTGGAAAGCTTTGTCCAGTCCGGCGCCATATTAGTTGCACCACCACTCCGGGAGCGAAGCCCGCGGCCGGCCTACTAACCTCCCCGAGGCGGACCCGCGTCGAATTTCAGTTCACGTTCCCGACGCATTTCCCGCTTCCCGCGAGGCCGCCTGCTGTCCATCGTGCGCGACCCATGACCCACGTTCGCCCCACCGAGCCCGCTCCCTCCGCACCGGCGCCCCGCCCGGTCGCGCTGGCGCAGCCGCCGACGTATGTCATCGGCCACCGCAATCCCGACGCCGACGCGATCTGCTCAGCGATCGCCTACTCGGCCTTCAAGGAGGCGAAAGGCGAACGCGGCTACGTCGCCGCCCGCTGCGGCAATTCCAATGCCCGCATCGACACGATCCTGCGCCGGTTCCACCAGCCGCTGCCGCTCTACCTGAGCGACGTTTCGCCCCGGGTCCACGACCTCATGTCCGCGGACGTCGTCTCGGTCCCGGAGTGCGCGACCTGCGCCGAGGCCCTTGAACTGCTCGACCACCACGCCGTCCGCATCCTCCCGGTGCTCGCCGCGGATCGAGCGGTCCGCGGGACCGTATCCCTCGCCCATCTTGGCGGAATATTCATTCCGCGGATCAGCGAGCCGCGGCTCATGCGGCAGGTTAACACGTCCCTTGCCCACATCGCCCGCGCCCTGCGGGGCCAGCCGCTGAATCTGGTGAACGAGAACCGGATCGAGGAACTTTATGTCCGGCTCGGAACGATGGACATCACCTCGTTCTGGAGCATCTCGATCCGCGAGCAGATTCCCGCCGACAAATCCATCATCATTGTCGGCGACCGGCGTGACATCCAGCGGCGCGCGATCGAGCTGGGCATCCGCGGACTGATCATCACCAGCAATCTGGACGTCGATGCCGAGACACTCGCGATGGCCCGCGCGCGCCAGGTCAGCATCATCATGAGTCCCTACGACTCGGCGACGACCTCCTGGGTGGTGCGGACGGCCTCCACGATCGAGCGAGTCATCGAGCGCGAGTTCAAGACCGTCGGCCCCGACGCGCGGATCGCCGAAATCCGAAAGATCCTCGCCCCCACCACGGCGCACGAACTCCTGGTGACCACCGACGAAGGCACCCTGATCGGAATCATCACGAAGAGCGACATCCTCAAACCGGTCCAGACCCGGATCGTCCTGGTCGATCACAACGAGATCAACCAGGCAGTCCCCGGTGCCGAGGAGGTGACGATCGCGGAGATCATCGATCATCACCGGCTGGCACCGTTCACGACCCCGCAGCCCATCCTGTTCATCAACGAGCCCGTGGGGTCGACCTGCACGATCGTGGCTGATCTTTTTCGCCGCGAGGGCCTGCTCCCGTCGCCCGATGTGGCGGGGATCATGATGTCGGGGCTGATCTCGGATACGCTGCATCTCAACGGGCCCACGACGACGGGCAAGGACGCGATCATGCTCGCGTGGCTCGCCGAAATCGCCGGCGTCAACTCCCGGCAGCTCGCGGACGAAATTTTCAACTCCGGCTCGGTGATCCTCGCGGCGCCGCCCGAGAAGGTCGTCCGTTCCGATTTCAAGATCTACGACGAGCAGGGAATCAGGTACGCCGTGTGCCAGGTGGAGGAACTTGGGTTCGGCAACTTCTGGCAGCACGCCAAGCCGATTGCCGACGCCGTCCAGGCCCTGTGCGCGGATGAGAAACTCGCGTTCGCCGCCCTGCTCGTCACCGACATCAACACGCAGAACTCGCTGCTGCTGGTGAAGGGGGACCCGGAAGTGATCCGGCGGATCAATTATCCGCACGTCGAGCAGGGGGAGATTTTCGACCTGCAGGGAATCGTCAGTCGGAAGAAGCAGGTGATCCCCTACCTCACCAGTCTGCTGAAGGAAATGGCGGCCGACGGCGAGATGGTCGGCCTTACCTCCCGGCGCGGCTAGAGCCGTTGAAACGAAGCTGTAGCCGATCGCCGGCGCGATGCCTCCGGTGGTGGGGCTGGGACTCCGCTCCCACAGCCTTGGCGTGAAAGGGACGCCGCGCCCTACCGGCGGCTACGACTCAAATTAAACCGCGTTGGCGGCCGGTCGGCGACGCATCCCGGCGCCCCCGCCGGGGCGAGCCGTTTGCCGGCCCGCTCCGCCGGGGCGGCGCAGACCGCCGCCTAAATATGAATCGCCTCGCCGGTGGTGGCCGCGGCTGCCTCCATCAGCGCCTCGCTCCGAGTCGGATGGGCGTGGATCGACCGGTGCACCTCGTCGACGGTCGCCTCCTGGTTCATTGCGAGCACGTATTCGGCAATCAGCTCCGGTGCCTCGTTTCCGATGATATGAGCACCGTAGATCTCGCCGGTCTTGGCATCGCTGATGACCTTGACGAATCCCTCGGCGTCGCCCGATGCCACCGCCTTGCCCGACGCGGTGAACGGGAACTTGCCGACCTTGTAGCTCAACCCCTTTTCCTTGCATGCCCGCTCGGTGAGCCCGGTGCTCGCGATCTGCGGCTGGCAGTAGGTTGCCCCCGGAAAGGTCCGCACCCGGCCCGCGTGCGGATGGCCGAACATCGCTTCGACGGCGTTCACCGCCTCGAAGGTCGCCACATGCGCGAGCCACGGCGGTCCGATGATGTCGCCCGCCGCGTAAATCCCCTTCACGCTGGTCTCGTAATTATCGTTCACCTTCACGTATCCGCGTTCAAGGTCGAGCTTCACCTTCGATGAGAGCGTCCCTTCGAGATTTGGCGTCACCCCGATCGCGATCAGCAGCGTCTCGGCCTCGATCTCCGTCGGGTTTCCATCCTTCGCGAGGGTGAGCTCGACCTTGCCCGCCTTGACGCGGACGTTCTCGACCTTGGTGCCGACATGCACCGCGATCCCCTGCTTTTCAAATGCCCGGTGCAGGGCCTTTCCGATCTCGTCGTCCTCAACCGGCACCACCTCGGGCAACATTTCGACGAGCGTCACCTTGCTGCCGAAGGCATTGAAGAAATAGGCAAACTCCACCCCGATCGCGCCGGCTCCGATGATCACGATCGATTTCGGCGGATTCGCCCGCGGCACCAGTGCCTCGCGCGACGTCATGACCCGTTCGCCATCCACGGCGACATCCGGGAGGCGCCGCGGCTTGCAACCGGTCGCCAGCAGCACGTTCTTCGTCTTGAAAAACTTTCCTTTCTGCGGGCCGTCGACGATCTCGACCATGCCCGGGACGGTCACCTGCGCCCGGCCGACGATGTAGTCGACCTTGTTCTTGCGAAACAGAAACTCGACACCCTTCGCCATCTGGTCCGCGACACCGCGCGAGCGCTGCATGACCTTGTTGAAATCGAAACCGACATCCCTGGTCGAAAGACCGTATGTGTCCGCCTTCTGAAACGACCGGTAGACCTCCGCGCTCTTCAACAGCGCCTTGGTCGGAATGCAGCCCCAGTTGAGGCAGGTGCCGCCGGCCCGTTCGAGCTCGATGCACGCGACTTTCTTGCCGAGCTGACCGGCGCGAATCGCGCCGGCATACCCGGCAGGACCACCGCCGATGACAATCAGATCGTATTCCGTAGTTTCAGCCATTTCGCCAACGTCGTGACGCCCAATACGACGTCAAATTGAATCTTTGTCGCCGGTCGCCCTCCGGCCGGTCGTCCTGCGTTCCCGCACGTGCTATCCTCGCGGCGATTGACGTCTGCAAGGGCTCACCGGCGACGGCGCTCGGTGCCGGTCACTCCGGCCACGATCATCAAATATCGATGACGTCGTCGGGCTTCGACGGCGGCGGGGGCGGGGGCGGCGGGCGGGAGCCGGTCTGTGCGCTGCGCACAAACGCACTGGCCAGCCAGTTCGTGATACTGACGACGAGCGAGCCGCCGACCGCGGACCAGAAACCGCTGACAATGAAATGCGGCTGGAGAATCCGGCCAACGAGGAGAAACAACAAGGCATTGATCACCACCACTCCGAACCCCATCGTCACCACGATGAACGGCAGCGTGAACAACACGAGCAGCGGCTTCAGGATCGCATTGAAGAAGCTCAGCAACACGACGACGCAGAACAACGTCAGCGCGTCGTCGTACTGGATCCCCCGGACGATGTTCGTCGCCAGCATCACGCCCACCGCAAGCACCAGCCAGCGCAGCAATAATTGCTTCAGGGGAGATCTCATCACTTGAGCGGCCAACCTTCCGCCCAAATGCGGCTTCCGCAATGAAAATCCTAGTCCTGCAGGACTGGCTCAGGAGCGGTGGAACCGAACGCCAGAGCGTGCTCCTCGCCAACGGCTTCGCGGCCGCGGGACATGGGACCACGCTCTTGACGTTTCGCCCTGGCGGACGACTCGCGCCAACCGTCGCCGCCGCGGTCGGCCGTCGTGCACTCCAGCCGTTCGACCTGAGACTCGACTGGTACGCGCCCGGGCTGAGTCGGGCCGTCGGGGTAATAAAGCCCGATGTCATCCTGTGCATGGGCCGCATGGCAAACTGCTATGCCGGACGATTGCAGCGGGAACATCCGGACGCTGCCGTGCTCGCGACGATGCGAACGGGCAAGCCACTCCCCGCACTGTTCCGACGGTCGCTGCGACTGGTTCGCCATGTGGTCGCCAACAGCCGCGAGGCCCGGGACGGCCTCATCACCCGGCACGCGGTGCCACCCGCGCGGATATCCGTCATCTACAATTCACTCGTCTTTGGCGGGACGACGGCGCCGCACGCCCGCCCCGAACTCCGCGCCCGGTACGGCGCCTCGGATCGGACGCTCGTCCTGTTGTGCGTTGCGATGTTCCGACCCGAAAAAAATCAGCGTGAATTGATCGAGATCGCCGCCGGATTCGCCCGGGAGGTGGACTGGCAGCTTTGGCTGGCCGGCGACGGACCCGCGCGGCGCGCGTGCGAGAAACTGGCGGCAACGCGAGGCGTCGCCGAGCGCGTGAGGTTCCCGGGTTTTCTACGAGACCCCTCGCCGCTTTACGCCGCGTCGGACGTCGCCGTCCACGCCTCGTCGAGCGAGTCGCTGTCGAATTTCCTGATCGAAGCGCAGGCGCAGGGACTGCCGGCCGTGGCCTATGAAGCGCAAGGCATCGCGGAATGCTTTGTCCCGGGCCAAACGGGCTGGCCGATTCCCCGCGGCGATCGCGCCGCGTTCCGGCAGCGGCTCGGGCAATTGGCCGCTGCATCGCCCACGGAACGCGCGAGTCGCTCCGATGCCGCCCGCCGTTACGCGCGGGAAACATTCGACGCGGACCGGCAGATCGCCGCCTACCTCGATCTCTTCCAGTCGCTCGCAAACCAACCTCCGTCGCGAGGGGACTTCGCGGCCTCGTAACGTTCACACACCCCGCTGGCGGGGCGAACCGATACCCTCCGTGGGGCTCGTTCTTGCTTTCCAGCCCGCGGCATCCCGGCTCTGATCGGCCTTCGACGGGAGTTTCGCATGACCAACAAGCAGCGCACCGATTTGATCGAGAAGTTCATCCGCGAGAACACCTACGCCGATCTGCGGACGCTCGCGTCGAAATTCGGCGGATCCATTTCCACGGTGCGCCGGGCGCTTGATACCCTGGAGGAACGCGGAATCGTGCGCCGACACCATGGTGGGGCGTCACTCATCGAAACGGACGCGCTGACCCAGGAATACGATTTTCTTTCCCGGAACCAACGTCAGGTGGATGCCAAATACGCCATCGCCAGCCTGGTCGCAGAGCAGATCGAACCCGGCATGACGGTCATCCTCGACGGCGGAAGCACCACGTACGCCGTCGCACGGTTGGTCGTGAACAAACGCCTGCAGGTGATCACGAATTCCCTGCCCGTCGCGTCCCTGTTCGGTGAAACCGGGCATGTCGAAACGACGGTGACCGGCGGCAGCATCTACGGTCGACTCGGCGTCCTCGTGGGGCCGATGTGCGAGCAGTCCTTCGAACAAACCCATGCGGACGTTGCCGTTCTCGGCGGGGCGGGTATCACCGAAAACGGAATCTGGAACTACAACGCGCTCATCGTCGCCGCGCAACGGAAGATGATCGCCGCCGCCGAACGCACGATTTTCGCCGTGGACAAATCCAAGTTTGGCCGGAAAGCGCTCGGGCTCACCACGGCGTTCGCCGCGAAATTCACGATCGTCACCGACACCTTGCCCGAACCCGCCGTGGTCAATGCGATTACGGCTTCGGGCGCGACCCTCACCCTCGCCGAACGGATCCGGTCCCGACGGTGACGGGATCCTGACAGCGCTATGTCAGGAGCACGTTTCCGTCTGCCGCGGTGAGTTGCCTTCTTCGTCGCCCTTCACTTCGTGGGAGCGGTGTTTTCGCCCGATCCATTGCCCGTGACCGACCAGCTTGAGAGCATCCGCCTTCGCGGCGTCCGCCAGAACAACCTCAAGGGATTCGATCTCGACATCCCGCTCGGCAAATACATCGCCGTCACGGGACTCAGCGGCGCCGGCAAATCCTCGCTCGTCTTCGACACGCTCCACGCGGAGGGCCAGCGTCGGTACGTCGAAACGTTCAGCGCCTACACGCGCCAGTTCCTCGATCTGCTCGACAAGCCCAAGGTCGACGCGATCGAGAACATCCGGCCCTCGATCGCGATCGAGCAGACCAACACGGTCAAGACGTCGCGTTCGACCGTCGGGACCATGACCGAACTCACCGACTTCTTCAAAGTCTGGTTCAGCCATGTCGCCGAGTGCTTTGACCCCGTGACCGGCGACAAGGTCGAGGATGACAACCCGCAGACGATCTGGACCAAGTCGAAGGCAAACGGAGCGGGAACGACGGTCGTCGTCGCGTTTCAGGTCAGCAAGCCGGAGAACCTCACCTGGGCCGAGATCCTGAAGAGCCTCAAGGGACAGTCGTATGTTCGCGTGCTACTCCCCGTCGTCACGGGTCGGGCCGCGAAAGCGCCGTCGGGCGCGTCCGCGCCGCTGCTGGCGCGGCGAATCGACGATCTCCTCGCGCTGGCCCCGGCCGCCCTGAAGTCGCAACTCGCGGCGAATCGTCTTTTTGTGGCGCAGGACCGCGTCACGTTGAACGCCGAAAACAAGGCCCGCTTTCTCGAAGCGGTCGAAACCGCGATGCACTTCGGTCATGGCGAGGTTCGGATTTTCGGCGAAGCCTCCGCGGCGCCGGAAGCCGGCTCGCAGGCCGACGCCGCCGACAAACCGGCCGCGGAACGCCTGCTCCACTTCGTCGAACAGGGACACTTCTCCCGGGGCCTGCACTCTCCGAAAACCGGACGGACGTTTCGCGCCGCCACGCCGGCGCTGTTTTCGTTCAACTCACCGCTGGGGGCATGTCCGAATTGCCGCGGATTCGGACGGGTGATCGAGATCGACTACCGCCTCGCCATTCCCGACCAGTCGCTGTCGATCGACGACGGCGCGATCAAATGCTGGGAGGGCCAGGTCTACCGCGCGTCGCTCGACGATCTCCGGGTCTTCACCAAGAAACGGAAGATTCCCACGAACGTCCCCTTTGCCTCCCTCACCCCAGAGCAGCGGGCTTACATCGTCGACGGCGAACCCGGATACGGGGAGGAAAACGGCAAAACCTGGCCGCAGTACTGGTACGGGGTGAAGGGATTCTTCCGCTGGCTGGAGAAGACGACGTACAAGATGCACGTGCGCGTCTTCCTTTCGCGATACCGCGCCTACAACGTCTGCCCCGCGTGCCATGGCCAGCGGCTCCAGCCCGAATCCCTGTGCTGGAAGTGGCAGGGGCTCACGTTGCCGCAGCTTTATCAGCTTCCGGTGTCGGAACTCCTCTCGCGCGTTGGAATGTCGGGTGCGGGCCAGCCGATGTCCGACCGCTCGGCCGACCTCGCTCACGATTCGATCGTGACGCGGCTGCGCTACCTTGATCACGTCGGACTCGGTTACCTCACGCTCGACCGCCCGTCGAAGACGCTGTCCGGCGGCGAGGTCGAGCGGGTGAACCTCACCAGTTGCCTGGGTACGTCGCTCGTCGACACCTTGTTCGTACTCGATGAACCGAGCGTCGGACTTCACTCGCGCGACATCGACCGGCTCATCGCCATCATTCGTTCGCTGACGGATGCGGGCAACACCGTCGTCGTCGTCGAGCATGACGAAGCCATGATCCGGGCGGCCGATCATGTGATCGAAGTCGGCCCCGAACCCGGGGCACGCGGCGGACGGATCGTCTTCGAAGGCACGGTGCCCGCGATGCTGCGTTCGCGCGACAGCATCACCGGCGCCTACTTCTCCGGACGGAAATCGATCGAAGCGCCGAAAACCCGGCGACCGGTGGCAGACCCGGCCGCCCGCGGCTTGGCCGGCGCCAAGGCCGGCGCGAACGTGCCTTGGCTGACGTTCACGAACGTCTCGAAACACAACCTGCGAAATCTGTCGTTCCGGCTGCCCCTCCGGCGTTTCGTGTGCCTGAGCGGAGTATCGGGATCCGGGAAATCCACGCTCCTCAACAATGTCATTCACCAGGGGCTTCTCACGCAACGGCACCTGATCACCGAAGACCCCGCATCGATCGGCAGCATCCAGTCCGACGCGCCCGTCGGCGAGATCGTGCTGGTGGACCAGTCCCCTCTGTCCCGTACGCCGCGGTCGAATCCGGCGCTGTACACGGAAGCCTGGGACCTTATTCGTGACCTCTACGCGGCCACGCCCGAGGCGCAGGCCGCCGGTTTCAGCGCCTCGTCCTTCTCGTTCAACAGCGGCGACGGACGGTGCGAACACTGCCAGGGGCTGGGATACGAGCGGGTCGAGATGCAGTTTCTCTCGGACGTCTTCGTTCCCTGTCCGGTATGCGAAGGACGGCGCTTCAAACCGGACGTCCTGGTCATCCAATGGCAGGGTCGCTCCGTCGCCGATCTGCTCGGAACCAGCGTCGCCGATGCCATTCCGCTGTTCGCCTCGGAGCCCGCCATCCAGGCCCGGCTCGGCACGCTCGAAAACGTGGGGCTCGGCTACCTGACGCTCGGCCAGCCGCTCAACACGCTCAGCGGCGGTGAGTCCCAGCGCCTGAAACTGGTGCGTTACCTCGGCGGGTTTGCCGGCGCCAATTCCGAAGCGCACGATGCCGCCACTGCAGGCGGCACCGCCAGTCCATCGCCGCTCGCCAGCGACAGCGCGCTCCTGCTCCTCGACGAGCCGACGACGGGACTCCATCGCCACGACGTGAAACGGCTCCTGTCGGTGCTGCAGGCGCTCGTGGATCTCGGCCACAGCGTGGTCGTCATCGAGCACAACCTCGACGTGCTGAAATCCGCCGACTGGCTCCTGGAAGTCGGACCGGAAGCCGGGGCTGGCGGCGGCCGCATCGTTGCCGAAGGCACGCCCGATCAGGTGGCCCGCCTTGAAACCGCCACCTCTCCCTTTCTCCGGGCAGCGTTCGCGCCGGCCGGCCCCGAGGACCTGGAAACCGAGCCCAAAGCGGCCGAAGAACCGGGCGCGTATCACGTCGATCGGGTTGACGGAAACTCGGGCCGGACTCCGCGGCCGAGGTCGCGCAGCTCCACCGGCCTGCCCGAACTGGTGATCGAGGGCGCGCGGGAAAACAACCTCAAGAACCTCTCGGTCTCGATTCCCCATCGGCAGCTCAACGTGGTCACGGGCGTCTCCGGTTCTGGAAAGTCGACGCTCGCCTTCGATATCGTCTTCGCCGAAGGGCAACGGCGGTTCATGGAATCGATGTCACCCTACGCCCGCCAGTTCGTCGAACAACTGCCCCGGCCGGCGATCGACCAGCTGACCGGAATACCGCCCACCGTCGCGATCGAGCAGCGTGTGACTCGAGGCTCCCGAAAGTCCACCGTGGCCACGATCACCGAGATCGCGCAATACCTCCGGCTCCTGTATGCGCGACTCGGCGTGCAGCATCATCCCGACACCGACAAGCCCGTCACGCCGCTGTCGACGGGCGCGCTGAAACAGCTGCTCGCGCGAACCCTGGCCACCCCGTCCGCCCGACGGGCAAAGCACCTTTATCTCTGCGCGCCGCTGATTCGCGGTCGCAAGGGTCACCATCAGCCGATCGCCACGTGGATCGCGAAGCAGGGCTTTGCGCTGATGCGCGCGGACGGCCGGCTCGTTCGCGTGGACGCTTTTCAGAAACTCGACCGCTACAAGGAACACGACATCGAGGTCGTCGTCGCCGACCTGAAGGACACCACCATCAGTCCGGAAGGTCCGACACGGAAGAACGGCCCGTCTGCGCGGACGGGAACGTCACGTCCCGGCGACGCGCTCGGACAGGCGCTCAATCTCGGCAAAGGCGCCTGCTTCCTTCTCTCCGACCGTGGCGAAATCCTCTCTTGGTTTTCGACCACGCGGACGGACATCGAGACGGGTGAATCGTTTCCCGAGTTGGATCCGAAGAATTTCTCCTTCAACTCGCCCCGCGGTTGGTGCCCCACGTGCCGCGGACATGGACGGGTGTTCCCGTGGATGCTCGAAATGACCGACGACGACGAGAAGGAGGATGCCGCCGCGCGGTTGCGCGAATTCGGCGTCGAATCGCCGGACGACGTTTCGGACGAGGGCCAGCCTTGTCCCGAATGCCACGGTGCGCGGCTGAATCGGGTCGGCCGGGCGGTAAAGCTGCACTTCCGCGGACGCCAGCCTCCGCTTTCGCTGCCCGAACTCCTTCGATCGACTCCCTCGGAACTCCTGGCCCACCTCCGCACACTCGACCTCGACACGCGCGGCCGGCTGATTGTCCAGGATGTGACCCCGCAGATCGAGGAACGGCTCAAGTTTCTCGACCATGTCGGCCTCGGCTATCTCTCACTCGACCGGCCCACCGAGACGCTCTCCGGCGGCGAAGCGCAGCGGATCCGTCTCGCGGCCCAGCTCGGTTCCAACTTGTCCGGCGTCCTGTACGTCCTGGACGAGCCGAGCATCGGACTCCACGCCCGCGACAACGATCGTTTGATCGAGACGCTCGAGGCGCTGCGCGCCAAGGGCAACACGCTGCTGGTCGTCGAGCACGACGACGAATTGATGGAGCGGGCGGACCGGATCATCGACCTCGGTCCGGGAGCCGGCATCCACGGCGGCGAGATCCTCGCGAACGGCACGCCGGCGGAGATCAAGCGGAACGCAAAATCGCTCACCGGGCTGTTTCTTGCGAAGGGAATCGTCCACCCCTTGCGCGGCGCCTACCGCGACGCTCCCCCCTCTGGCGGCAAATCGCCCGGCTGGCTCGAACTCGACGGCGCCCGGATGCGCAACCTCAAGGGATTCGATCTGAAGCTTCCGCTGGGTCGCCTGATCATGGTGGCCGGACCGAGCGGCGCCGGAAAATCCACGCTCTTCCGCGACCTGCTGCATCCGGCGGTCGCGCACGCCATCAAGGAAAACAAGGCGACACTGGCCGGACGCGCCTTCGTCCAGGCGACCGGGTTTGTCGACGACTCCGCGCGGCCGGACGCGACGCCGGTGCCTCCGTTCTCGATCCTGCGCGGGGCCCGCGGGTTCAAGCGCGTCATCGAGGTCGACCAGTCTCCCATCGGCAAGACCCCGCGATCGACGCCGGCGACGTATCTGGGGATCTTCGACCTCATCCGGCAGTTCTTTGCCTCGCTCCCCGAATCGAAGATCCGCGGATACACCGCGTCGCGGTTTTCGTTCAACACCTCCGGCGGTCGCTGTCCGACCTGCGAAGGCGCCGGCCGCGTGAAGCTCGAGATGGCGTTCATGCCCGACACGTATCTGCCGTGCGACGACTGCCGCGGCTCCCGTTACAGCGCGGAGCTGGCCGACATCACCTGGAAGGGGAAGAACATCGGCCAGGTCCTCCAGCTCACGTTCGAGGAGGCGGCGCAGTTCTTCGATTTTCACTCCCAACTTGCGCAGGTCTGCCAGCTGATGGTGGATTGCGGTCTCGGCTATCTCACCCTCGGGCAGAGCTCACCGACCCTGAGTGGCGGCGAGGCCCAGCGGCTCAAGCTCGTGACGGAATTATCGGCGGGCCTGGCGAGTTATCGCGAGCGGAGCCGGGGGGAGCTTCCGCGCAACCTGTATCTGCTCGAGGAACCGACGATCGGGCTGCATTTGAGCGACTGCGAAAAATTGATCCGCGTGCTGCACTCCCTGGTCGACCAGGGCCACACCGTCGTAGTGATCGAACACCACCTCGACCTGCTCGCCGAAGCCGACTATATCGTCGAACTCGGGCCGGTCGGCGGACCGGACGGCGGGGAATTGATCTATCAAGGGCCCCTGCGCGGGCTCCTGAAGACGAAGTTTAGTCCAACCGCACCGTACCTGCGCCGGCGACTGAACGGCGGGACCGCCACCGCGGAACCGAATCAGAACGGCACCCGTCGGCGGCCCAAATTGTAGAAGAAACGCCGGATCGGCCCCATCTGCTTCGGTCTGAGCCCCTCCGGGAGTTGCATCGCGAAACCGCGATTCATCGCGGTCTTCAGCACCGTCAGGCCGTCGTAGTTGCGCGTCGCGACCCGCTCCGGGGTCAGCAATTCCCGCGGAACCTGGTCGAGGTGCCCCTCGTACGCGGCCGCGTGGAGCGGCGTGTCCCCGTTGTCGTTCCGCGTCAGCAGCAGGTCGGCGGTGAGCTGTTCGCGCGGGATCTTGTCAAGCTGTCCGGTTTCGGCCGCCGCATGGATGGCCGTGAACCCCGTCTTGCTGGCGAGAACCAGATTATCGTGGGTCAGGAACTCCGGCGGGACCTGCTCCAGATGCCCGCAGATGGCCGCCGCGTGAAAAACCGTGTCGCCCGCGCTCGTCGTCTCGCGAAGCGCCGGCAGCGTCAGGAGATCGCGGGGCACCTGAGCCAGATGGTTGTTGAACGCGGCCACGTGCAGGACGGTCTCTCCCCCAAGGTTCTTCTGCACCAGCGTCTCGGCGGTGAGGAACTGGGACGGGACGCGATCGAGCGTGCCGTTTTCAGCCGCTTCGTGCAGCAGGGTGTTTCCGATGTCCGACTTGCGGGCAACGACGTCCGCCGTGAGCAGCGCGCCCGGTATCTGATCGAGATGGCCCTGCGCCGCCGCCAGATGATACACAGTCACGCCGGCGTTGCTCCGGATGCCCAGCGTGTCGGCGGTCAGGAAGGCGGACGGTATCTGGTCAAGATGCCCGCCCAGTGCCGCATGGTGCAGCGGGGTGTAACCGGCATCGTTCTTCAAGGTGAGATGATCGAGGATCAGCAGATCCGGCGGGATTTCCCGCAGCCGGCCGTGCTTCGCCGCGGCGTGCATTGGCGTATTGCCGGCGGCATTGCGTTCCGTCATGGCATCCGGGCTCAGGGTGCCGGGCGGCAGGCTCGCCGCTGTGCCATCACGGAAGGCCGCATGAAGGTCGATATTTCCCATTGCTGGAGAACGGCAGCAAAGCGCGGAACGCGTGGTCGAGGCAATCAAAACCACGACCAGACAACGACTCGCCAAGGTGTTTCAGTTTGCCACTCAATGTGCCGAAATCCAGTGTTTCCCCGATGTCTTTGACCGATGCCAAGCCTGCGGGCGCCGAGCCCAGACCGAAAGATGCCGTCCTGGTCGTCGACGACGAGAAGCCGCTGCTGGACGTCTATGCGACCGCACTGTCGACCCTCTTTGAAGTGACCGCGGCGACCAACGCCCGCGACGCCGATTTCATTCTCCAGAAGAAGAAATTCAAGGTTGTGGTGGCAGATCATCTGATGCCCGGGGGCAATGGCATGAATTTCCTGGTCCGCGCCCGGGAGGATTTCCCGCACATGCAGCGCGTGCTCGTCACCGGCTACATGAAGCCCGAAATGCTGCTCCGGAGCGTGAACGAGGCGGCGTTGTTCCGATACCTGCTCAAGCCCGTTTCCATGGCCGAGCTGGTGAAGGTCGTGTCCGACGCCGCGAAAGCGCACGACGCAAGCGTCGCACTTGCGACCCGCTGACCGCCCGCCCATGCCCACGCCCGCTCCCGTCCCGCGCCCGGTCGTGCTGCTGGTCGACGATGAAGCCGCACTGCTCGATTCGCTGCGCGTCAGCCTGGAGGCGGAATTCGACCTCGACCTCGCGTCCTCGGCGGAAGAGGCGGAATTGATGATGGCGACCCGCACCTACGATGTCGTTGTCAGCGATCACCTGATGCCCGGAGAGGAGGGACTGCAATTCCTCATCCGGGCGCAGCAACGTCGTCCGGCCACCCAGCGCATTCTCCTCACCGGCTATATGAATCCGGAATTGATTTCGCGAAGCGTCGCTCTCGCCGGGCTGTCCTCCTGCCTGGTAAAGCCCGTCCGCGCGGCGGATCTCGCGGTGGCCATCCACGCCGCTCTCCGTTAACGGAAGGCCCGGGGCGGCGACGACCGCCTGCGGCGGACCAGGTTGCGCGGGCGGACAGCCGCCTCTCCCCATTCGCCGCCGAAAAGGCAACGCACGCGCAGCAAATCGCCGCGGCCGGCGCGCTTTTCGCCTTCCCCTCGCCCGGGCCCGCCGTTTTGCTGGACACTTGTCATTTTGGATCCGGCCCCGTTGGCCGGTCCGCATCTGTCACAACTCTCCTCCGCATGAACACCACGATTACCGCCATCACCGCCCGCGAGATCATCGATTCGCGCGGCAATCCGACCATCGAGGTCGACGTGAAGCTCGCCTGCGGCGCGCTCGGTCGCGCCGCCGTGCCCTCCGGCGCCTCGACCGGCGAGCACGAAGCACTCGAACTCCGCGACGGTGACAAGGCGCGCTACGGCGGCAAGGGCACGCTGAAGGCGGTCGGCAACGTCAAGGCCAAGATCGCCCCGGCGCTGATCGGGCAGGACGCCTGTGATCAGGTCGGCATCGACCGGGCCATGCTGAAGCTCGACGGCACGACCACCAAGTCGAAGCTCGGCGCCAACGCCATCCTCGGCGTCTCCCTCGCGACGGCTCACGCCGCAGCCGCGGCGCTCGGCCAGCCACTCTACAAGTATCTGGGCGGGCCCAACGCCAAGGTCCTGCCGGTGCCGATGATGAACATCATGAACGGCGGCGCGCATTCCGACGCGCCGATCGATTTCCAGGAGTTCATGATCATGCCGACCGGAGCAAAGTCGTTCTCCGAGGCGCTCCGCATGGGCTGCGAAACCTTCCACGCGCTGAAGAAGGTGCTGAAGGAAAAAGGGCTGGCCACGGCGGTCGGCGATGAGGGCGGTTTCGCCCCGAAGCTCGAGTCAACTGAGGCGGCGCTCGATGTCATCGCGCTCGCGGTCAAGAACGCCGGCTACAAGCTCGGCAAGGACATCAATCTCGCACTCGACGTCGCCTCGTCCGAATTCTACGTGTCCGCCAAGAAGCAGTACGTCTTCAAGAAATCGGACGGTCGCGTCATGTCGGGCGACGACATGGTCGCCTTCTACAAGGACCTGACCGCGAAATATCCGATCGTCTCGATCGAGGACGGCTGCGCCGAGGGTGACTGGGCCACGTGGAAGAAACTGACCGACGCGATCGGCGACAACGTGCAGCTCGTGGGCGACGACCTCTTCGTCACGAACACCGCCTTCCTCAAGAAGGGCATCGAAACGGGCACGGCCAATTCGATCCTCGTCAAGGTCAACCAGATTGGGTCGCTGACCGAAACGTTCGACGCCGTCGAGATGGCCAAGGAGGCCAACTATACCGCGGTGATCAGCCACCGTTCGGGCGAGACCGAGGACGTCACGATCGCCGACATCGCCGTCGCCACGAACGCGGGCCAGATCAAGACCGGTTCGCTTTGCCGCACGGACCGCGTCGCCAAGTACAACCAGCTCCTCCGGATCGAGGAGGAGCTCGGGGCCAGCGCGATTTACGGCGGCAAGATGCGCGGCGTCTGACGCCACCCGCGGATGCGGGACTGAATTCCGGGCCGGGCGCTGCGCCCGGCCTTTTTTTGAATCACGGCCGGGACGCAGGTCGCCGCCGCTATGCGATCTCAAAACGGGAAAACGTTGCGGCACCATACGGTGTCGCAGTCGTTTCCGACCGGGCGAAAAGCCCGATCTTCGCCCCCACCCACTTGCTGACGGTCGCTCGAAAGGTCGTTCCGACGGGGAGAAACTGCATCCCGTCACGACTGGAGGAAAACTGGCAATTCGCATTCGCGTCGACCGCTGCCCGCAGCCACACCGGTCCCCTGGCGTCATCCGTCACGACAGTCATCCGTTCCCGGCCGCCTTCATTGGCCGCGTCGCACGTCACGCACACGAGTCGCGTCAAGCCATCGGCGCGCCGTAATCCGAGCCACGCATAGCCGTATCCAAACACGAGCAATCCGGCGGCGTCGCCGTCGTTCGCCGGCGCAAATGCCATTCGCACCGTCGCGGTGAAACCGGGAGCGGGAAATTTCTGCAGCAACAGCGCCGGGGCCCCCCAGAGCGAGACACCGGTTGGATGCGGCACCGCCCGAAATTCCAGTCCCTCGGCCCCGCGTCTCACCCAATCAGCCCCCGGATTTGCCTGCCATTGCCACTGGGGTCCGGGGCGGCCGGTGCGAAAATCGTCCGACGTTGCCGGAACCGCGATCGCGCGATTCCCGCTCGCGGGCTTCGCGTGCCGCAGCACCGGTTCACCGGTACCTTCCGGGCCGGGATGCCCGATCTGCGGCCACTCGTCCGCCCCCCAGGACATTGGTTGCAGGTGCACGACCCGTCCGAAGGTTCCGCGGTCCTGGAAATGCAGGAACCAGTGTTCGCCGCCGGGCGTTTCGACCCACGCCCCCTGGTGCGGACCGTTCACGGCCGTGTGTCCCTGGGCCAGCACGACACGCGCCTCGTACGGGCCCTGGATCCGCCGCGCGCGGAAAACGGCCTGGTATCCCGTGGCGACGCCCCCGGCGGGAGCGAAGATGTAGTAGTATCCGTGTCTCCGGTACAATTTGGGGCCTTCGATCG
This sequence comes from Opitutaceae bacterium, assembly GCA_035545515.1. GTDB lineage: Bacteria > Verrucomicrobiota > Verrucomicrobiia > Opitutales > Opitutaceae > ER46. The sequence goes on along the minus strand of DASZYH010000272.1, from coordinate 22,190 downwards.
TGTGCCAGCCCGGCATGGCGGCGCCATCGACAATCACGGTGCCCGCATCGGTGATGGAAAGTCCGTCCTCCGACAGTGTGTGCAGCGTGAGCTGGTTGCAGATCCCCGACCGGCTCTTCGCCCACCCATGCACCAGGTACGCCCGGCCATCCTCGTCCCAAAACGGACAGGGATCAATCAACCCCCGGCCCGCGTGGATCAGCTTCGGCGCGGTCCACGATCCGCGCGGGTCGGTGGTCGTCACGACGTACAATCCGAAATCGGGGTCCGGATAGTAGATCCAGTATCGTCCGCGATGAAACCGGATCGCCGGTGCCCACACGCCGGCGCCATGCCGCGGGACGGAGTAATGCTCTTCCGGCACCAGCCGCGGCAGGGCGTGGCCCGCCAGTTCCCAGTTCACCAGATCCCGCGAATGCAGGATCGGCAGGCCCGGAACATGGTTGAAGCTCGAGGCGGTGAGCCAGTAGTCGTCACCCACCCGGATCGCATCGGGATCGGAGTAATCGGCGAAAAGAACCGGATTGAGGTACGTGCCATCGCCACGATCGGGCACCCACCCTGCCCCGCCAGGATTCGGCGCCGGCAGCGACGCGTCCCGAGGGGAAGGTGCGGTGTCTCGGCCGATCATGGTGCCTTCGCGCCGGGAGCGTCGTCCCGCGACCCGAGCTGCCGCTGAAGCCAGGCCAGCAGCGGCGCCTTGTACGTGGTGTCGATCTTTTCCCCCTGGACCAGGGAATGGGGTGCGCCATGGCGCGTGATCAGCTCACCGGAGTCACCGGTCTGTTTCAGCTTGGCGATGAAATCGATCGACTGCTGGATCGGCACCGTACGGTCCGCGTCGCCCTGCACGATGAGAATCGGCGGCATTCCCGGATGAACGTGGAAAATCGGCGAAGCCGCCGCCAGTTCCTCGCGCGCCGCCGGAGTGATCTCGGGAGGAAGACCGAACAACCACTGCAGCGATTTGCTCAAACCACCGCGTCGAACCGAATCCGCCACCAAATCCGTCACGGGTGCGAAACCGACCACCGCCTGGACGCGCAACGTCGGATCAGTCTGGGTCGCCGCGACCATCACCATGTGACCGCCGGCCGAGTGTCCGAAGAGGACGATCCGGTCCGGGTCCCCCTTGTACTCGGCGGCATGGGTCTTCACCCAGCGAATCGCGGTGTCGAGGTCATCGATCGCCGCCGGCCAGCGGTTCTTCGGGGCCAGTCGGTAATTGATCGAGAACCACGTGAAATGCGCCCCGGAAACGAGCGGGAACCAGGGAGAGATATCGGCGCCGTCGCCCGGATGATTGCTCCCCGCCTTGTCACCGCTGCTCCAGCCTCCGCCGTGCACCAGGATCGCGACCGGATGCGGCCCCGGTCCGTCCGGCACGTGCGCATCAAGCAGCAGCCGCTGCCCAGCCGCCTCGCCGTAATCGAGGTTGCGGATCATTTCGGCCCGCAGAGCGGCCGCGGCGAAGCCAAGGAGGAGAGCGATGAGGGATCTGGCGGTGATGTGACTCATGGGGGAGGAATTTCGCCCGCGGTGGCGGCAGCGGGATCTGCCGGATTGTCTCGACGAACCGGGAGCGAGGCGATCATCGCAGTGGCAGTCGGCGCGCAGTTCAAGCCACCGGTTGAATTTTGGGGACGAGCAGATGCATGACGGCCAGCGCGGCCACGTACATCAGCGACGCGACGGCAAAGATGGAGGAATACGTTCCGGTCCGGTTCAGCGTTTCCGTGATGATCTCGGCCCAAACCGCACCGGTGAAGTACGCCACGAAGCCCCCGAGGCCGACGAGGGAGCTGATGGTGTGCTTCGGCATCGTGTCGGACGCGAAGCTGAATTGGTTGGCCGACCACCCCTGGTGCGCGGAGCCGGCGATGCCGACGATCAGCACCGTCAACCAGATGGCCGGCACGTGCGGCGCGACGAAAATAGGCGTCACCGCCACCGCACAGCACAGCATGGAAACCTTGCGGGCCGCATTGAGTGTCCAGCCGCGTCGCAGCATGACTCCCGGTAGCCATCCTGCGACCACCCCGCCGACGGATGCGATCACGTAAAACACCGCCGTCCAGTCGCCGATCGCCTCCAGCGGCAGATGATACCGTTTCTCGAGGAAATCCGGGAGGAAGAACATGTAGATGTTCCAGATCGGTCCCGCGAGGATGCTCGCCGCAATGTACGCCCAGACAGCCCGGTACCGCAGGAGCGACAGCCAGGGAACCGCGGCCGGGACCGTCACGAGGGCCGGTTTCCCGCCGCGGATGTATTCACGTTCGCGTGGGGACAGCCGCGGGTGCCGGTCGGGGTCTTCGTACAGCCACCACCAAGCCACGAGCCAGACCGCGCCCAGGGCCGCCGTGAGATAGAAGGTCGCGCTCCATCCCCACGCGACATAGATCCGCGGCACCGCGAACGGACAGAGAATCGCCCCCACATTGGTGCCGGCGTTGAACAAACCCGTTGCGAGCGCGCGTTCCTGGATTGGAAACCACTCCGCCACCGTTCGGATCGCGCCGGGGAAATTGCCCCCTTCCGCCAGTCCGAGGACGACGCGGGCCGAAACGAATCCGAGAACCGTCAGCGGAAGCGCAAACGTGGCGACATGCGTCGCCGTCGACAACCACGGCAGCGTGAACGACGCGACGGCGGTCGGCGACAGCAGCGAACACAGCCCATGGGCGGCGGCAGCCACGCTCCACAAACCGACGGCCAGCGGCAACCCGCGTTTCACCCCAATCCGGTCCATCATCCGACCACCCAGCAGATAACCGAAGGCGTATGCCACCTGGAACGCGGCCGCGATATGACCGTAGTCGTTTTCGGTCCACCCCAGTTCCTTGCTCAGCGGCATCTTGAGAATGCCTATGATGTTCCGGTCGATGTAATTGACCGCGACCGAACCAAACAACAGCCCGCAGATCACCCAGCGGAAGCCGCCCCCGGCGGACGCGCCGGACCGACCGTCCGGGGTGGATTCGTTCGACACGCGGTTCATTTCTGCTCGTTGCGTTTAAGCTCCATCACGAGCGGCACGTCCGGATGCGGAGTCTCCGTCCGCAGGCGTTCCGTTCGGATGTCGGTCGCGTGATCCAGCATCAGCGCCGGACCCCGTTGGGTGTCGATCACGGTGTCGAGAAACGTGATGTTCCGCGCGTTCGTACAGGTGAATCCCGTGGCCGCCTGGATATGGACGTTGCTGAACGTGATGTCCTCGATCGGCATTTCCCGGAGGCCGGTGATCGCACCCGCGCTCCGGGCGCCGCGGGCGGTGATGTTGCTGAAGAGCATGTCGCGATAACGGGGTGTGCCTTCATCGACCGGACGGATTTCGTCCGCGCGGTCGCCCCCCGCATAGAAGGTCGTAATCGTGAAGGGCGAGGGCACGTTCTGCATCACCACGTTGGAAACGCTGATGCCCTCGACCACGCCCCCGCGTCCGCGTTGCGATTTGATCCGGATTCCGATGTCGGTGCCGTCGAACACGCAGTTTGTCACGACCACGTTTCGGACCCCACCCGACATCTCGCTTCCGATCGTCACCCCGCCGTGGCCGCGGTACATGACGCAGTTCGCGATCGTGATATTCTCATCCGGCTTCCCCATGCGGCGCCCGAGTTCATCGAGGCCCGATTTCAGGGTCACGCAATCGTCGCCCGTATCGATCCGACAATTCACGATCTGCACGTTGCGGCAGGCTTCCGGATCGATGCCGTCGGTGTTGTGCGCGTTGACGGCGGGCGCCGTGATCGTGATCCCGTCGATGCGGACGTTCTCGCAGAGCATGGGATGAACGTTCCATTCGGCCGAGTTTCGCAGGCTCACGTGCTCGATCAGCACGTCCTTGCAGCGGACCAGTCGGATCAATCGCGGGCGCCCGCGCGACAGTTTGCGGGCCTCGGCGCGATCGGCCTCGGTCTGCGGGCCCGGCGGATACTTCCGCGGATTGTTCAACCGCACCCGTCGCCACCAGATCGCCCCCTGACCGTCGATCGTGCCACGGCCGGTGATCGTGATGTTGTCAGCGTCGACCGCGTAGAGGAGCGGCGCCATCATCTCACCGCCGTCACCCCACACGCTCGGCGTCGACGGATAATCCTCCGGGTTCTCGCTGCCGAGCAGGGTCGCGCCGGAATCGAGGTCGAGGGCGACGTGACTCTTGAGCTCGACGGTCCCGCTCAGATACGCGCCGGGCGGCAGGTAAACCGTGCCGCCGCCCGCCGCGGCGCACGCCCGCACCGCGCGATTCAGCGCGGACGTATCGAGGGTGCGGCCGTCGCCGGTCGCACCGTAATCGCGCACGTTGTACCAGGCACGGGGCGCCACGGCGGCGGACGCCGGCAGGGCCGCGCAGAAAAGCGCGCAAAAAAGGAGGGATTTCATCGGACGGGGCGCACGAGAATCGGCTTGTGGTCGGCGGGGGCGCAACGGGATTTCGCCGCGCGCGTGGAGGTGCGGCGAGTCGAGGGGAAGCCCGCCCCCCGCTCAACCCGGGGTTTGCGCGCATTGTCGACTTCCAGTGGCTTCAGCGCCTCACCGGCAGTGTCGAACCCGCGCGCCACTCCCCCGTCAGCAGCACCTCGTGCGGGTCCGTCGGCACGCCGGTCTCGTTGCGGTGCATCAAACCGACCAGCATCTCGACAGCCAGCGCCCCGACCTTCGCCGGATCGTAGTAAACGCCGGCACTGCCATTTTCCGGGTGATCCTCCAGCTCGACCAGCCCAACGTCCTCCGGGACCCTCCGACCCAGCCGGCCGAGCCACTCCCGCACGGGCCCCGCGTGGTTGACCAGCAGCGCATCGGGCCGCTCCCGCCGGAACCAGGCGGAAAATGTCGCCGCGTCGGTCGGCACGCCCGGACAGACCGGGAGCCGGTCCTTCGGCGCCGCCTGGATCTGCTGGGCCAGATACGCCCCCAACCATCGCTTGCCGACGCGCGGGCTGTCGTCCTCCTCGGCGTAGACGAAGCCGATCCGCCGGTAGCCTCGATCGAGACATTGCTGCATCGCCTGCCACGCCGTGTCGAAATGGTTCTCCGTCACATGGTGCAGCCGGGGCGAACGAAGCGTCATGCCGAGCGCGACGACGGAAAACCGCTCCCATTGCAGGTCCAGCGAATGCGTTCCCGGTGGCAGGCGGCTGATGATCAGTCCGTGAATGGCGCGCGCGCTGAGGATGTCGCAGAACCGCGCCGGGGTCATGCCCGGCTCCCGCAGCCAGAAGTGCTCGAGGTTATAGCCGAAATCGCGGGCGCGTTGCACCGCCCCCGGAAAGAAGTCGGGACGGTCGTGGTGCTGCCTCCGCCAACCGAACCGGGTCGGGTAGTCCGTGACGAACGCGAGCGTGACATGCTTGAGCCGCCGTCCGGTGCGACGCGCCTGCATCAACGCCGCGACCAGCGGATTCAGCCGGTAGCCAAGCTTCCGGGCAATGGTTTGGATCCGCCGGCGGGTTGCCTGCGGGATCCGCGGATGCTCGCGCAGCGCCAGCGCGACCGTCGAACGATGCACACGGGCGCGGTCCGCCACATCCTGCAAGGTCGCGTGCGAGGCCACGGGGCGGGGATTTCAACCTCGTTTTGCGCCGGCGCAAGTGACAACTGGTCCGCCTGTTATCGCGGCCGGTCCGCAGAAAAGAAAAGAGCCTGAGGTCTGCACGCCAATGCTTAACCTCAGGCTCAAAACGCTTCGGCCTATCCCTGCCGAGCGTGCCCACTATACCCGGTTCGACTCCGCACGTCTGTCCGGCTCGGACTGAATGTCGTGTCGGACGTGACCTTACATGCGGCTACGCTTTCGTGATCACGGTTTCGTCCGAAATTCCATCCCTACCAACCGGCGCCGAAGCGGCTTGGCGCCGCCCGCGAAATTTCGCACCGTGCGACACATGCGATTTGCCCGCTGGTTCGCCCTCGATTCGACCAGGGGGCTGCGCGTCTTCCTCCAGCCGGGCCCCCGTGGCAGGACCGGCGCCTGGGTGCTCCTCGGATTGATTGCGCTCGGGATCAGCGTCGTCGACCGGTTCACGGGGGTCGAACTGTCGCTTTCGATCCTCTATCTCGTTCCGATCTCCCTGGCCTCCGCCTGGTTCGGCTGGCGGTCGGGACTTGTTTTCGCGCTGATCACCACGGCGCTCCGGCTCGTCAGCGATTTCGCGAGCGTTTTCCCCCACGTGTTGCCCGGCTTCATCTGGTGGAACGTCGGCGCCGCGTTTGCCATCTTCGGCTTCGTCGCGTGGCTCGTCGATGCGCTGGCGACCGCGCACCGGCGCCTCGAGGGACGGATCGCCGCGCGGACGAGTGAACTGGCGGATTCCATCGCGGACCGGCGGCGCCTCGAGATGGAGGTGCTCGAGGTCACCGCCCGCGAGCGCTCCGCCATCGGTCGCGAGCTTCACGATGAACTCGGGCAGCATCTCGTCGCGACCGCCCTGGCGGCCCAGGTGCTCGCCCAGAAGCTGGGCCAGGAACATGGCGGCGCCGACGCCCACGCCATTGTCCACTGGATCGAGGAGGCGATTGCGAAAACCCGCAAGCTCGCGCGCGGATTGCTGCTCGCACGCATCGAGTCGGACCGTTTTGTGGCCGAGTTGCAGGACCTCGCGGCCTCGTCCTCGCAGGCCGGCGTCCGCTGTCATGTCAGTCATCAGGGCGCGCCCCTCAACGTGCCGCCCGGCGAATGTGCCCAGCTGTTTCGCATCGCCCAGGAGGCGATCGGCAACGCGCTCCGCCATGGCCGGCCGCAGGCCATCGAGATCACGATTGCAAACGATGCCGAAGCGACCTGCCTCATCGTCACCGATGACGGCGCCGGATTCGCGACGCGAGCGCGCCCGACCGGCATGGGATTGAGAATCATGGAACACCGCGCGCAAATCATCGGCGCATCGCTTGCAGTCTTGTCGACGCCGGGCGAAGGCACGAGGGTGATCTGCCGATTGCCCGCCAAAGTCCCCGCCTCACCATGAACGCCACCCGCGTCTTCATCGTCGACGATCACCCGCTGGTTCGCGAGTGGCTCGGCAATCTGCTTCGGCTCGAGACGGACATCCAGGTCGTCGGCGCCGCCGGCGATCCCGCCACCGCACTGGCGAACATGAGCGCGCAGCCGCCCGACATTGCCGTGGTCGACCTTTCGTTTCAGCGCGGATCGGGGCTCGACCTGATCAAGGACCTTCGGTCCCAGCTGCCTGACGTCCGCATCATCGTGCTCTCGATGCACGAGGAAATGACCGATCTCGAACGCTCCTTCCGCGCCGGTGCATCGGGATACGTGATGAAGCGCGAGTCCACCAGCCAGATTGTCGAGGCCATCCGCCAGGTCCGGGCCGGCCGGATGTTCGCGAATCCCGCAGTGCTGGGTGAGCTGACGGCGCGCCTGGTCGGGCGGCCGGCGAGTCGCGGCGCCGACGCGATCGAGCTGCTGAGCGACCGCGAATTGGAGGTCTTCCGCCGGCTGGGCGAGGGTCGCTCGACCCGGGATATCGCGGAGGCGCTCGGGGTCAGCCTGAAGACGATCCAAACCTATTGCGCACGGATCAAGGAGAAGCTTGGGCTCGATGACGGCCAGGAACTCGCCCGCGTCGCCTTCCACTGGCACGAGCACCGGCCCGAGGCGGAAGACTGAGCGGTCGCCAGATCGTTCGAGGAACCAGATCCTGCTGTAATACCCAGCCCGACACGTGAAATCGGGCCGCGCCGGGCATACGCCGTGTTTCTCGTCCGGTATTCTGCCGGCGTGAATCTCAACCCCTCGGGTTGTCCGGACCGCGCCTTCCCTGACTCCTCTCTCATCCGCCGAATCCGATCGGGGAATCCCCGCCGGGCAGCATCGGCGCATCGGCAACCAGCCGGCGGAGCGCGCGCATGACCTTGCTCGTTCTCAAGTACCATCGGGCACGGGATGGTCGGGATGGAAACGCCGTCGAGATGCTCGACGCCCATTTCGAATACATCGCGGCCACCTATCATAATGTCGTGCCCGGCGACCCGCTCCCCCCGGGGAAATTGTCGGTCTGCCTCAGCTTTGATGGCGGTTATTTCGACTTCTTCGCCGGCGTCTTCCCGCTCCTGCGGAAACATACGCTGACGGCGTTGCTGGCGATCTCGCCATCCGTGATTCGGGACGACACCCCGGCATCTCCGGGCGAACGGCTGGCCATCGGATCCGCGGCCGCCTATGCGCAACCGGCCTCCGGCGGGTTCTGCACTTGGCCGGAGCTCGAGGAAATGGCCCGCAGCCGGCACGTCGTGGTCGCAGCCCACGGCTATACCCACCGCCCCCTGAACCTCGCCGGTGCCGATCTCGACACGGAGCTGCACGTCCCGCGCACCCTCATCGGCACCCGGCTCGGGGTGTCCGTCGACAGCTTCGTATTTCCCTACGGAAAGATCGCCGGTCGCTCCCTCCGGGAGGCGAGGTCCGGCTACCGCTATCTGTTCGCCAATGGGCAGGGCACGAATTCCGGCTGGCATGTTCGCGTGCTGCACCGGATTGGAGCCGACAACCTGCGCACGCCGACCGAGCCGTTCGAAACGGGGCGGAGGCTGTATTACCAAGCCTGTTCGGTCTGGAACCGGCTGCGCCGGCGCTAAGCGGGTCGCGAAATCGCGCTTCAAATTGGCGCAGCGTTCGGGTTGAGTCAGAGTTTCTCATGTCTGTCTCGGACCAACTTTTCAATCGCGCCAGGGAGTTGATCCCTGGCGGTGTGAACTCCCCCGTCCGCGCCTTTCGTTCCGTCGGAGGCGCTCCGTTCTTCGTCAAGTCCGCCCGGGGCGCGACGCTCACCACGGCCGACGATCGTGAACTGATCGATTTCGTCTGCACGTGGGGTCCGGCCATCCACGGCCACAACCATCCCCGGATCAAGGCGGCGATCGCCACCGCACTGGAACACGGCACGTCATTCGGAACCCCGAACCCCTATGAGGTCGAGATGGCCGAGCTCATCGTCCGGTTCATTCCCTCGATCCAGAAGGTCCGGATGTGCAACAGCGGAACCGAGGCCACCATGTCCGCGATCCGGCTCGCGCGCGGATTCACGCGACGCGACAAGATCATCAAATTTGCCGGCTGCTACCATGGTCATTCCGACTCCCTGCTGATCAAGGCGGGCTCCGGCGCATTGACGCATGGCAATCCGGACAGCGCGGGCGTGCCGGCCTCCTTTGCGCAGGAAACGGTGGTGCTGCCCTATAATGATCGCGCGGCGGTCGAGTCGGCGTTCGCCGCCAACCCTGGTCAGATCGCGTGTATCATCGTCGAACCGTATTGCGGCAACGTCGGCTTCATCATGCCGGACCCCGGCTATCTCCAATTCTTGCGGGACGTGACGACCCGCCACGGCGCCGTGCTGATTTTCGACGAGGTCATGACCGGTTTCCGGATCGCAAAGGGTGGCGTGCAGGAGCGCGAGAAAATCACGCCGGACCTCACCTGTCTCGGGAAGATCATCGGCGGCGGACTCCCCGTGGGCGCATTCGGCGGCCGGGCTGAAATGATGGACCTGCTGGCCCCCACCGGTCCGGTGTACCAGGCCGGCACCCTCAGCGGAAATCCGCTGGCGATGGCGGCAGGGATCGCCGCCCTGCGGCTGCTCGAGGAACTGAACCCCTATGCAAAGCTCGACGCGATGGGACGCCAGTTGCGCGACGCCGTCCTCGCCGCCTGCCGACAAAAGGGCGTGGCGGTCCAGGTGCCGCAATGCGGATCGATGTTCAGCATCTTCTTCACGGCGACGCCGGTTCGCGACTACGGGACGGCGCTGTCCGGCGACGCGAAGGTCTTCGCCCGGTTCTTCCATGGCTGCCTTGATCGTGGCGTCTACCTCGCGCCCAGTCCGTACGAGGCGGGCTTCCTCAGCACCGCGCACGACGGACCGGCGATCGGGCGGGCTTGCGAGGCGATGGCGGCGGCAATTGCCGCCCTCTGACGACCGGCTACGCCGCCAGCTCGGCGGCGATCTCCCGGCACCGCTTCAGGTCGATCTTCCCGGTACCCAGGATCGGGATGCGATCGATGCGACGGATAATTTTGGGCACCCACAGTGCCGGAAGGCCCGTTTCCAGCAGGCGGAGGCGAAGGCCGTCGAGCGGCACATCCTGCGTGGTCAGCAGCACGAGCGACTCCCCTTTCGTGGCATCGGGAATCGCCGTCACGACCAGCAGCGGCGCGTCGTTCTGCTCCCAGCCCAGGATGTTGAGGATCTTTTGCTCGACGGTTCCATGGGGCACCATTTCCGCGCCAATCTTCGAAAACCGGGAGAGCCGGCCTTCGATGAACAGAAATCCGTCCTCGTCGAAACGACCGAGGTCTCCCGTGACAAACCAGCCGTCGCGAAACACCGCGCCAGTCTTGACCGGATCGTCGAGGTAACCCTCGAACACGTTCGCGCCGCGAAACATCACGATGCCGGGCTGGGTCGAGGGTAGTTCCACGCGGGTGTCGACATCGATGATCCGCGCGGACATCCCCGGCATGATCCGTCCGGTGGATCCAAGTCGTTTCCCAATCTGCGGCAGGTTCGTCGCCAGCGCCATCGGTGGATGGTGCTGGTTGACGTTCGTCACCGGAGTCGTCTCGGTCAGCCCGTAACCCTGCAGGATCTCGATGTGAAACGTTTCGAGGAACGCACGGTACAGCTCATCGGGCAGCTTTTCCGCGCCCGTGACCACGAGATCGAGTGACCGGAGTTCCGCCGGCTGCGCCTTCTTCAGCAATGGCCGGATGAAGGTGGGCGCACCGATCAACACGGTCGCCCGCTCGTCCCGAATCGCGTCGACGATCTTGCGCGTGTCCAGGGGGCTGGGCACGGTCACGATCTGGCACCCGCGAAGGATCGGATACCAGAGTGTCACGGTGAAACCGAAACTGTGAAACATCGGCAAACATCCGAGCAGCGAGCACGTCTGCGGCAGGATCGAAAGCGACGAAATCTGCGCGCAGTTCGCGAGGATGTTGCGGTGCGTCAGGGCGACACCCTTCGGCTCGCCGGCGCTGCCGCTGGTGAAAAGGAGCCCGGCCTCGGCCCGGTCGCCCTCCCGGGGAAGTTTCAGGAGGTCCGCGCACCACTGGTTCGGCAGGAGCCACGCCGCGATGACCCAGGGCAGCATGGCGCGCTTGCCGCCGGCGGCGGCGAGCTCGGTGCGCAGGTCGAGGGTCCGCGCCGGCCAGGGGAAATTCGGCACCTTGGGCCGCAACGCGTCCGCCGTGATCACGGTCTCCACGCCACCCAGCTGAAGGGCCGCCTCGATCGGTGCGCGGCCCGCCGTGAAATTCAGATTCACTGGAATCTTGCCCGCCAGGGACACCGCAAGGTTGGCAATGAAGGAGCCGATCCCCGGAGGCAGGACAATGCCGATCCGGCGCTCCGGCACCGTTTCGCGTATCCGGCGCGAAAACACGGCGGCGGCCGCGTAGAGCTGCGCCGAGGTCAACGTGCTCCGCTCGGCCGTGCGATCGACGACCTGCACGTGACCGGGCTGCTTGGTGAGCGCTCGCACGCACTCGCGCGCCAGATGACGCCGGAGCACCGGCCGTTCGTTGAACGACACGGCGCCCAGGTCGAGCAACTCGTTGCGCGCCCAGGCCGCGGTCGCCTGGGCGTGGGGCTGCGGTTGTCCGAACGCGATGAACACCGGCGTCGGCATGAGGCGCGGCGACTTCCAGAGGTACTTGTTGCCCGCGAACGAAAAGACCGAACCCCAGAGCCCGTCGATCGCCGCGGCCACCACCGGCACCTCCGCCTGGCGCGCCAGGATCTCGAACCCCTTGTGCACCCGCATGAGCTGACCGGTGCGGGAGATCTGCCCCTCCGGGAACAGGCACACCACCTCGCCGGCGCGCAGCGCCTCGATCGCCCGTTTCACCCCGTCGGTCGGATGTCGCGTCGAAATCGGGATGCAGCCGCTGGCGCGGAAACACCAGTCGAAGAACCGGTGCCGGCGCAACGCCGCGCTACCGATGAAACGGATGGGACGCGGACACGCGAGCTGCAGGACAACCACATCGACATACGACAGGTGGTTCGCGATCAGCAGCACGCCGCCGGCGGTCGGAAACCGCTCCACCCCGCTGGACCGGACGCGGTACAGCAGGCGGGCAGTGATGATGGCGACCGCCTCGATCCAGAGCGGCATCGAGGACCGCCGACGAATGGCGAACTTAGGCATGAAACGGACGATGCTTATCTTTCGGCTGGAGCCCGCAACTCAATGCATTTCGCGCCCGACGGGCAATCCGGGGGTTTGGGGGCAAGTTTTGCACCGCTCCCGCGAGTCCACCGCCGCGCTCGCTCAGGAATGCGGATCCGAAACTCCCGCTGCCGTGCCTGGCTGAGCCGGGATAGGGCCAGGCGCCGTATGGATATGCCGTAAATCGCGGGCGAGCGCGGCAAAGCCTGGGAAATCATTCTCCAAACGTCGCGGATCCGTCCGCAGCCGGGCGACTTCGCGCAGCGCGCAACCGATCTCGTGCGGCAGACTGGGTCGGTCCGTGCCGTAGACGCGAAGTTTCAGTTCCGGCCGCGTATACGGCGGTTGCCCGCGCTCCTGTCCGTCAATCCAGGCCGCCTCGCTCACCTGAGGATCCCGGCCGCACAGATACCACGCTTCGATGGCCGGCACCGCGATCCCCACGCCCCGCAGCACCCGGTTGCGTCCGTGCGCGGCGGGGAGGCGCTTGGTGGTCTGCCGGAAGACCGCGCGCAACTGGCACATGCGGCAGTTCGGATGAAAATAGCCGGGCGCGTCGTGGTTCGAGGTGTGCACCACCGAGTCATCGGCATCGACCACCACGCCGAGAACGTCGGTGTCCGTGTTGAAATGCAGATGCCGGATCACCGCCGGCAACACCTGGGCGACGTTCGGCCAGCCGCGCGCCCGCAGGCCGGAGGTCACGAAGTGCGGCGGATGTCCGAGCACCGCCGTGACGAGCACGCGCAACGCCGCCTCGTCCGCCGGCGATTCGCTCAACAACGCGACTTTCATGCGTCATCCGGCACGCCGCCGAGAATCCCGCTGTACCACATGTCGCCCAGGCTCCCCTCGCGAAGCAGTTCCGGCAAATCGGGCCGGTCGGACAAGCGCTCGAAACGGGCGGCGCGCCCCTGTTTCTGCGACAGGATGACCTCCTCCGGGTGTTCGCGAAAGAGATCGAGAAAATATGGCGAGTGGGTTGTCGCGATCACCTGGACCGGAGCCCGTCGAAGGCCGGATGCCTGCGGATGGCTGAGGCGATACAGCGCATCGCGCACTTCGCGGAGCATTCGCGGGTGAATGCCGCGGTCAACATCCTCGATGCACAGCAGCCGCGGCGGGTTCGGATCGAACGCCAGTGCCAGCATGGCCAGGAGGTAAAGCATCCCCTGCGACATTTCCGCTGCGGGCACCAAGCCGTCGTCGGCGAGCCGGAGGCCGAATTCGACCCGGCCATCGGCATGTTCCGCGAGCTCGAGCGAGTGAAACTCCGGCGTGATCCGCAGCATTTCCGCCGTGAGCGCGGAAAACGACGCGGGCGACCGCTGCCGCATTCCGGCCAGGACAGCCGCAAGATTGCCACCATCGGAATTCAGATGCATCCCGCCGCGCCGCGGCGCCGTTCTCGCCATTGCCGCATGGTCGAGCACGTATCCGCGCGTATCGGCGAGCAGGGGTTGGATTTCCGACCAGAGGTGCCCGTCGGGCGGATCGAGAACGACATGGTCCCGGCGCCGGTCCGCTCCCCGAATCATCCGGACGACAACGCCCGGTTGGGAAGCCAGCACGAAACCGATTTCAGGCGCCGCGTCGCGGTGATGTCGCGCCGACGCCGGAGCATCCGCCGCCGGCACCGGCGGCGCGCCGGCCGTTGCGTGCCGGGCCAGTTCCCCGAGGCGCAGCAGCACTTCGATCAGGCTGGTCTTGCCGCTGCCGTTGGGGCCAATGACAATATTGAACGGACCAAGCGCGACGCTCGTGGCCCGCAATGCCCTGAAATTCCGAAACGCGACCGAGGCGATCACGATTCAAGCGTGGCGCAACGCGTCCGCTGCCGCGAGATTTTCTAGTTGGCCGTCTTGCCCCGCAACCGGTTGATCCAGTCGACCGCTTTTTCCGTCAGGCCCGTCTTTTCGACTGCGAGCGCCACCAGGCGGTTGCTGAGCTCCGTCCCGTCGAGCTGCGCCAGCGTGCCGCTCACCCGGACGGGAATCGTGCACCCGGCGTAGCCGAGTTCGTCCACCTTTGGATCGAGCACGCCGAGATATTTCATCAAGTCGGCCGGCCGGCCGCGGGCCCGCACCTGGTACTCGAGCGTCACGCTGTCGTCCGCCACCGAGCCTCCGGGAACGTGCGTAATCCGGCCCGATCCGCTGAGTCGGATGTCCGGTGAGATGAGCGTGAATTGCCGAATCGCGGCGTTGTGTCCCGCGTCCGTCGCCAGCACCAGGCTCAACTGGTCGTACGGAATCGCCGCCAGCAGCTTCGCGAGCTCATTCGCGGCCTGCGACCGGCTGGTGATTTCATCGTAGTCCTTGCGACCGGTGAGCGACGTGATCGCGTTCCCGGCGGAGGCGAGCCAACTGGCCAATTTGCCCGAATTCTCCACCAGATTGCCGACATTGGCCGGCATGCCGCGGAAAACGCCACCCTTGCTCGTGAGGTCGGACGTGCCGGTAAGGCGCAGCGCGTTCGGCGCCGGCCCGTCGCCCGTCAGGTGGGTCGTGATCACGAACTTCCCGTCGACGATCGGCGGCTGCTTCGGGTTGGACGCGTGAAAGAACGGCGCCAGATCGAAATCCGACAATGCGACGTCCGCACCGGCCGCATACGCCGGCGTCGCGGCGGAGTTGAAAGTCAACGCGCCGCTCGCCTTCGCGCTGCCGGTCTCGCCAACCCCCGCCCGCACGCCCTCGAGCTTGAACTCGCCCGGCGACAGCCGGAGGGTGCCGACAACATTGTTCATCTCGAGCATGTTCGAATACAGCACCCTCCGAAGCTGGAGGTTGAGTGTTCCCGTCCAGTTCGGCCAGGGAGGCGTCGGAGCGTTCCCCACCAGGGTCGTGGGAGGCGGACCGCGCAACGCCTCCACCACCGGAAGCAGCGATTTCAGATCGTCGATCACGAGATTGCCGCTCGTGACCTGCGCGTGGATCGCCCGCGGACCCGGCGTGATTGTTCCGGCCACGGTGAGATCCGTCTTCCGGCCGGCAACGTCGAGGACCACCGGCGTATTCAGGGTCACCTCCCCGCCGGGCGCGATATCCGCGCGCAGATCGGCGCTGAGCGCCGGCACGGCGCCGGCCCCGATGCGCGGTTCCACCGCAAGGTTCTTGACCGTGACCCGTGCCTGCACCTGTTTCTCCGCCGCGATGCTCCCCGCAAACTCGATGGTGGCTTCGCCGCGGATCAGCGCGCCGTGGTCTTCACCCCGCAGGGCCGCCAACAGCATCGGGACATCGGCCGACACGAGGCCGGTCGCCTTGATGGCCTGATTGGGTCCGGCCAGGCAGCCCGCCTTGGCATCGAGCAACATCACCGGGCGGTCGCGCCGCGTCACGGTGACACCGCTCAATTCGGCCTGCCAGGCCTGGGGCGTATAGTCCCAGGAGCCGTTCACCGACACATCGAGGTTCCGCGCCACCAGACGGCCCGAGCGGGCGACGGACAGGCCGTGAACGACAAGGGGCGCCTTGGAGCGAACACGAATTCCGTCGGCCCGTGGCAGGGCGACGAGTTCGCCGGTCACGTCCGTTCCCTTCGCGGAATATGCGCCCAGGAATGGTCCCAGCCAGGCAAGCGGGACGGCCTGCAGGTTTGCGTCGAGGAGGTCGCGGTCGGCATCCTGCGCGCTCAGTTTTCGGGTGACCACGTCGAAGGCAAAGGGTTGAACCGTGTGAATCGTGCCGATCGGATGATCGGCGGCGATCGCCACCTCCAGCTTCGTCACCGCCAGAATGCTGCCACGCTGGGCGAGGTCGAAGTCCGCGCTGGCGTTCACCTGGCCGATCGCTGACAGCGCCGGACGGAGAACCTCCAGCCCGGCGATCGAACCCTTCAGCCGGCCAACCGCATGAATGGCGGCAAGCGAAGCATCGGCATCAAGGTTCCCCTCCCCTTGCGCGGCAAATTTCGGCAGCGCGCGGCCGAGCATGAACGGGGTGAAATCACCATCCCTCATGTCGACCTGCCACGAGCCACGCCACGGTCCCTTGGCATCCGGAAATCCAGCCTCGAGCCGCAACAGCTGCCGCTGCCCGCCAGCGACCACCAGCGAGCAGTGCTCCCCGGCCGCTGTCCGGTCGAGATCAGCCGTGACGTCGAGACGGACTGGTCCGGGCTGCGCCACACCGAACGCGGTGGCGTTCAAGGTCAGGCCGAACCGGCTGAACCGACGCGGATCGATCATCGTCGCCGTCAGGACGCCGTGTAACTCGATCGCCTTGACCGCCCGGTCGTTCAGCGAGGCCTTCGCCACCAGCAGCAACTTTCCCTCCTGTCCTGCGGCAACGCCACCCCCGCTCAGCGCCACCGTCGCGGTGCCGCGACCATCAGGGAGCACGAGTCCCCCGGTGGCGTCCACCGCCGCGATCGAGACATCCACCGGCAGGTTCAATTTTGCCAGGATGTCGCGGAATGCCGTCGCACGAGTTCCGTTTTTTGCCACGCCCGTCGCCGACCTGGCGGGACCGCCTCCGGAAGGCAGCTCAACCGTCCAGCCGTGAGCCTCGAAGCGCGAAAGGTCGACCCGATGGCGCAGCAGCGCGTTCGGCACCGAGAGTTTGGCGTCCAGCGACGGGATCATCACCCGCACGCCGTCACGCTCGAGGCGAACATCGCTCATCACGACATCGCCAAATCCGGCGGCAACCCGGCCGATCGTGACGTGCCAGTCCGGCCGGGCCGCAAGTTCTCGCCGCACCAGCCAGGTCTGAAAGCCCGGACTCAGGAGCAGCGCGAAGGTCCCTGCCAGCAGCAGCGCGAGCGCGCCAATGCCGATCAGCAGGAACCGCGCGGATTTCATGTTGGGCAATATGACACGCCCGCCGGGCGTTGGCGATGCCGAGGGCCGACGACCGTTACGACTGCGGCCGGGGCACGACCGTCAATCCGGCGGCGCGCGTCGCGCCGCCAGGGAGTCCGATTCGACCGCGGGTCATTGCCCGTGCGTCACGTACTGGTCGGCGACGCCCATCGCGTTGCGCAGCGAGGCAACCGCGACGTCGTACGTGTAGTACGCCTGGATCCGGTTGGTGCTCGCCGTGGTCAGGTCGACCTGTGCCTGGAGAACGTCGAGCTGCGTGCTGGTGCCTGCCGCATAGCGCGCATTCGCGAGTCGGACCGCCTCCGTCGCCTGGTCCACCACCTTCTGGGAGGACTGCACCAGCTCGGTGGCTTCCTGCCATTGCGAGTAAGCCTGGCGCACCTGGACATCGGCGGCGAGCTGGGCCTCGTTCAATGCCAGCTTGGCCTGTTCGGCGGCGGACCGCGCCTGGCGGACCCGGCCGGATGTCGCCCGTCCGTCGAAGATGGACCAGTTCGATTGAATCCCGACATTCCATCCGTTCAGCGCATCGTTGAAACGAGTCGGTAGATACGGCGAATTCTTGTACTGGTAGCCGCCCGTCACCTGCAGCGTGGGATAATACCCCGCCCTCTGGGTCCGGATGTCCTGCAGCCGAGCGTCGGCGAGCTTGGACAGGCGGAGCAGATCCGGCCGATTGGCATGGGCGGCGGAAAACGCCGCCTCGAGATCAAAGCTCTCCGGCGTGTACTCGAGGTTGCCGATGAATTCCGGCACCTTCGTCGCCATTTCGGGCGTGTTGGTCGTGAAGCCGAGGGCCTGGCGCAGCGATTCGATCGCCAGGCGGTAATCATTCCGCGCCGTGATCAGGGGCACCTGCGCGTTGGCGACCGCCACCTCGGCCCGGAGTTGTTCGAAGCTTGAGACGGTGCCGGCGCGATATCGGTCGGTCGCCGTCTTGAGCTGGCTCTGGAGGAGTTGCAGGTTCGACTCCTGCACCTTGATCTTCTCCCGCGCGAGCAGGACGTTGTAGAACGAGGTCCGGACCTGGAGGAGCGCGTTGTTGATCGTGTTCTGGAGGTCGAGCACCGCGGCGTCGCGCGCGAGCTTGGCGCTCTTGATGCTCGATCGGATGGCGCCGCCCGCGAACACGTTTTCCGTGATGTTCAGCCCGATATTCCAGTTGTCGGTGTGGACCGGAATCCCGGGAAACGGCGTCGCAATGAGCCGTTTGTCCACGTCGCTGTAGCTCGATCCGATCGCCGCGTTGGGAAGGCTGCGGGAGGCCACCTCGATGACAATGCCCTCCTGCTGCCGGATGCGCTCCTTGGCCTGCAGGATCGCGAAGTTGTGCTGGAGCGCGAATTCGATCGCGGTCCGCAGGTCAAGCGTGTCCGGCACCGGAACCGGCGCGGAATTCGCAGCGACCACGGGCGCCGGCTGCGCCCCGGCGGGCGCGAGCGCCAGCGCCAGCAGAACGAGCGCGCTGATGCCTGCCTTCACGCTGATCCCGCCCCGGCCGCCGCCCGCGGGCGGAACGGCGGGGTGGCGATGGCTCGGCACCGGCGGTTGGGAGGAATGGGCGAGTTTCATGAGTTATTTCGCGAATGATTGCGAACCCACCAGGTGATCCCTGGCCGGCTCGGAGGCCTTGGCTTTCTGCAGGTCGGGAGCAATGAGCATGTAGGCGGTCGGGACCACAAACAGGGTGAACATGGTGCCGATAGTCATGCCCGTCGCAATCACCAGGCCCATATTGTAGCGGCTCGCGGCACCGGCGCCGGTTGCCAACACCAGCGGCAGCACGCCCAGCACCATGGCGGCCGTCGTCATCAGGATCGGGCGCAGGCGCACGCCGCAGGCATGCTCGATCGCCTCGCGTTTCGCCCGCCCCTCCTCCTGAAGCTGGTTCGCGAACTGCACGATCAGGATGCCGTGCTTCGTGATCAGGCCCACCAGGGTGATCAACCCGACCTCCGTGTAGATGTTCAGCGACGCGTACCCGAGGAAGATGAACGCCAGCGCGCCGCTGATCGCGAGCGGCACCGTCAGCATGATGATGAAGGGATCGCGGAAGCTCTCGAACTGCGCGGCCAGCACGAGGAAGATGATGACGACCGCGAAGGCGAACGTGACCATGAGCGCGCTGCCCTCCTGCACGAACTGCCGCGACTGCCCGCCGTAGTCCACCTGGTAGCCGGCCGGAAACGTCTGGCGCGCCTGCGTATTGAACCAGTCCAGCGCCTGCCCGAGCGTCACGCCCGGCCGCGGCACGGCGGAAATCGTCGCCGAGTTCAGCTGCTGGAATCGGTTGAGGCTCTGCGGCTGGACGATCGACTGGAGCGACGCAAACGTCGACAGCGGCACGAGCTGTCCATGGCCGGTGCTCACCTGGTAATCGAGGATCTGCTGCGGATTGAGCCGGTCCCGACGCACCACCTGGGGAATCACCTTGTAGCTGTTCCCCTGGATGTCGAAACGGTTGACGTAGCCACCGCCCAGCATGGCGCCGACGTCACCGCCGAGCTGCTGCATGTTCACCCCGAGATCGGCCGCCTTGTTCCGGTCGATGACCAGGTTCATCTGCGGCTGGTCGAACCGCAGGTCCGACTGCGCGAAGAAGAACAGGCCGCTCTGGAATGCACTCGCGACGAGATTGTTCGCCACCTGCGAGATGCGGAGCGGATCGTCGGTCGACTTGATCACAAACTGCACCGGAGCGCCGGAGCCGCCGCCGGGCAGCGGCGGACGGAGGAAGGCAAACGACTGCAGCCCCGCGATCTCGTTGAGCTTGTCCGTCACGAGCGGCAGGAGGTCCATCGTGGTCCGCGTGCGCTCGCTCCACGGTTTCAGCACGAGACCCGTGAGCGCCGAGTTGGGGGAACCCAGTCCGACGATCTGGAACACGTTCGCCGCCTCGGGGAAGCTCTGGTACGCCTTAATCACCTGGTTCGCGTACAGCGTCGTCTGGTCGATGTTCGCGTCCGGCGCGGCAGTCGCCATCGAGATCACGATTCCCTGGTCCTCATCCGGGGCCAGTTCGTTCTTCGACATCTTCACGAAGGGGAAAATCACGAGGAAAATCAGGATCGCGAACACCACGGTCACCGGCCGGTAGTTCAATGCGCCGTGCAGCAGGTGCTCGTACTTGCCCCGCAGCTTCTCGAAGTTCGAATCGAGCCAGTGGGCGAATCCCTTCTTCCCGGAATCGTGCCGCAGGATCTTCGAGCACATCATCGGCGACAGCGTCAACGCGACGACGCCGGACACGACCACGGATCCCGCGAGCGTGAAGGCGAACTCCTTGAAGAGCGTGCCCGTCAATCCACCCATGAAGCCGATCGGTGCGTACACCGCGGCGAGCGTGATGGTCATCGCGATGACGGGCGCTCCCAGTTCGCGCGCCCCCTTGATCGCCGCCTCGAAGGGCGGCAGCCCCTCCTCGATGTGTCGGTGGATGTTCTCGACGACGACGATCGCGTCGTCGACCACGAGTCCGATCGCCAGCACCATCGCGAGCAGCGTGAGCAGGTTGATCGTGAACCCGAGCACAAGCATCAGGAAGAACGCGCCGATCAGCGACAGCGGCATGGCCACGACCGGGATCAGCACTGAGCGCACGGAACCGAGGAAGAGGAAGATGACGGCGATGACGATCGCCAGCGCCTCCACCAGCGTGTGAATCACCTCGTTGATCGAGTCGTTGATATACGCCGTAGCGTCATAGGGAATGGTGAGCTTCATCCCGGCCGGGAGCTGCTGCGCGATCGCCGGCAGCGCGGCGCGCACATCCTTGATCACCGTCAGCGAGTTCGCGGTCGGCAGCACGTTGATGCCGACGAAGGTCGCATGCTGGCCGTTGAAGCTGACGGTGCTGTCGTAGCTCTCCGCCCCCAATTCGACGTCGGCGATGTCACGCACGCGGATGATCGCGCCGTTCTGGTCCTTCACCACCAGCCGGTTGAAGTCTTCGACGGTATGGAGGTTGGTCGAGGCATTGAGGTTGACCGTGATCATCTGGCCCTTGGTCGCGCCCACCGCGGCCAGGGCGTTGTTCGCGCTCAGGGCGCGGTAAACGTCCGAGGGCGCGATGCCGAGGGCCGCCATCCGGTCGGGCTTCAGCCAGATGCGCATCGCGAACGTGCGGCCGCCGAGGATCTGCGCGCTCTGCACGCCCGCGATCGACACGAGTTTTGGCTGCACGACGCGGGTCAGATAATCGGTGATCTGGTTCGTCGCGAGCGTGTCGCTCGTGAAACTCAGGTACATCGCCGCGGTGCTCTCGCCCACCTGCACGTCGATGGTCGGTTCCTCCGACCCGGCCGGCAGCTGGTTGCGCACGCGATTCACCTTCGAGGTGATCTGCGTCAACGCCGCGTTGGGATCATAGTTGAGCCGGAGGTGGACGGTGATCGTGCTGACGCTCGGCGAACTGTTCGACTCCATGTAGTCGATGCCGTCGGCGCTCGCGATTTCCTTTTCCAACGGAGTGGTGATGAAGCCGCGGATCAGATCGGCGCTGGCGCCGACGTAAACCGTCGTCACCGTCACCACCGCGCTGTTGCTGACCGGGTACTGCCGGACGTTCAGCGACAGCATCGATTGCAGGCCGATCAGCAGGATCAGCAGGCTCACGACGGTCGCCAAGACCGGGCGTTTGATGAACAGGTCGGTAAATTTCATTGGGTGTGGAGCTCGGCGTGCGATATCGGCGATGGTCGGATTGGCGTGCTCAGCCCATCCGGGATCAGGTGTTCGGCGGATTCGGCGCCGGGTTGTTCGCGACCGGGACGGAATTGTTGATCATGATCGTGACACCGTTGCGGAGCTTCAGCTGGCCGGCGGTCACCACCTGGTCTCCCGCCTTCAGCCCGCTGGTGATCGCCACCTGGTCGCCGCGGGTTTCACCCACCTTCACGAACTGTTGCTGGACGGTGAGCACGGGCTGCCCTTTCTCGTCCTTCACGGGTTCGCCGTTGGGCCCCTTCTGCGGCTGGACGATGTAGATCACGTCGCCGTAGGGATTGTAGGTCACCGCCGTCTGGGGAACCGTGATGACGTGGTTTTGCGCGGGGAGCAGCACGGCGACATTGCCGAACATCCCCGGCCGCAGCCGGCCGTCTGAATTCTCAAACGTCGCCTGCACGCGGACGGTGCGGGTCGCCTCGTCGAGGCGGGAGTCGAACGCGTT